>JAFATG010000208.1 GCA_019244055.1 Acidobacteriaceae bacterium
TCGCCAGTGGGCAGCACGACTTCCATGCCACACACATGCGCGAAATGGTCGCCGTAAGGTGTGTGCCCAAACCCGCGCTCCATGGCATTGCCGATCAAGCTGCACTCAGGGCTGGAGCCTGTGGCATCCATCCATAGCAGGGAGCCGCGCTCTCGCAAGAACTGGTGCAACCGTCTTTGAGTTACGCCTGGCTCTACGGTTACAGACCCGAGGTCTTCATTGAAATCAATGATGCGGTTTAGGCGGCTCAGGTCGAGTATGCTACAGCCATCGGCTGGTGGCACCCGAGAGCCATAACCCCAGTTCTTTCCACTACTGATCGGATAGAGGGGAGTCCCGAACCGGTTGGCGATCCGGAAACACTCCTGTACTTGATTTCTGTTAGCCGGCCTCAGAATCGCAGGAACTCGCTGCCAAGTGGCGAAGGTGGCCACCTCCATGTTCCGGCGCATCGCATCATCCGTTTGGACAAATTCGACACCGAGAACCTCTGCCCAGCACTGCAGGGCAAGCGCGAACTTCTCTGAATCCACAGTGGGGCAGATCGCTAATAGTAAACTGGCCCTACCGGCACCAACCGCAACTGGTGCTCGGCAGCTTCGCCCGTGAACTTGGTCCAAACCGGTGCCTTTGCACGCTGGATCACGCTAGTGCTGCTCAGTTTGGCCTTTAACTGGTTGATTAACGCCACGAACCTTTGCGTTGGTGAATCCGAATCGAAGCGGAGCAATTCCATCGTGCAGCCATAGCGCGGGTCCTCATACGGTGGTATGGCTTCGCCGTTAACCCCCAAGCTGACTCCGCCAATTCTCCGCAAAATGGAAGAGGAGTGATGTCGCACGGTCGCCATACAGGAACCAAGGCAACCACCCCAAAGGTGGGCTAAGGCGTAGGAAGCGACCAAGATCTCGAGCGCCGCCCTCGTACCCCGCCACTCCTCTGATAATGCCCACCCGCCGATTTCCACATACGACAGGTCTTCCCGGCGTGCACGCTGCAGATCCGCCTCTACGGCCGCGCGGACCTTGCTCCCCCAACGGCTATGTCGCGCCAGCGGACATTTGGCGATTCTGAGCATTTCGAACGGTACCGTGTTCGGATGAACCAAGTACCGGGCACAGCCCACGGTATTCTCTTCTCCATCGATCAGAAGAAAATGCCAACTCTGCTCGTCCCCTCGCATGGGGAACCGGCCATTCTCCTCCACTTCCCAGGGCTGGATAGCGCCGTCTTTCAAATAGATGCGACCCCTCAGGCTCTGCATCGAGGCCAGATGTTGGTCATAAAGTTGCTGGCTTATTTTCGTGCGACCGAATACCAAACGGGTACGAGGCGGGGCCAACAGTTGAAATCGATAGTTCTGTCTCATGAAAGGGGCTGACTCAAATCTTTATAGGGCTTCTAAATCACACAACAACGGCCGTTCGACGAAATGTCGACCGCCTGCGCTCCTCAGTGCGCATGCCGGTCGACGCCGAGTAGCCTCCGGGACGAACTGGTTGTCACTCATTGTATTACTCGGAGGGTAGTAGATTGCAATCTAAAAATTTATTTTGTTTATAGCATTGATCTTTGGGGTCAGTCCGTCCAACAATGAAGTACCAGCGAATCAGAGGTTAAGTAGCTCCGAATGGCCGTCGGTACTAGTATTTCGTTTCTGCACGCGGACTTGGTACTGCTGCGTTGGTGCGATGATCCCAAAGCTCCCTTTCGAGAGGAACTCGTGGAATTGCTTGAGGAGCACCGTTCGGAGCCGATGGTAAGAAGTGCTTTAGCAATAACCGAATTAACACGAGTATACCTCATTGAAAGGGAGTATGTCCGTACTGGGATCGTGAGATCCTGCCAACCAGAGGAGGGCTCGTTCATTCTTACCATTGACATTAGTGACGTTTCCGTGATAGAGGCTTCTTCCGAAAGAGATCCAGGTGTGTTCGCGGTGGAAGACTTCATTACTGAGGAGCAAGAAGCAGCAATCCTACGCGAAATAGAGGAAAATCCTGCTTAGGCAGCACCTCTCTCTAACACTCGATCCCCGCCGAGGGTCATACAAAATCCATATCAGTCTTACCTAACCTAACGGGCATAGCGGCTTTCGATTATGGCGGCATAAACGTATGTATGCCGCAGCATGATTTTCTCGCACCGAAGAATGCTCCTTTCCGCCTTGACGAAGCTGTCCTGGCTTTCAGGATCCGGCGATGACGGCTCGCTCGCTCGCCACAGATCATATCGACCAATACTCGCACGCGGCCCAGAAGTTGGTAGAATCGGTTGCAAAACTCGAGAGCGTCTCAACCTTTTGAGGAGGCTGATTGAAGAGTAGGGCGGAAGTCATCGAGAAGGCACGCTCTATCATCGCGGAATTGCAAGCCACGCACAGTCTGGCGCTGCGCACGCTGGAAGGCGGGTCGCTGTACGAAGAAGCCGCCGCCATGAGGCTGCCAAAGACAGTCTTCTCTCCTCCCAAAATCGTGATCCCTTGCGCCACGGAAACGAAAGAGGGCGGTACCATCGATCCCTGCCTCATCGTGCCTTCGAATCTGCCTTTGGAATTTCTTCCCACTCACAAGGCAATTGCGGTCGGTGGCCAGATCAGGGCTATAAAACGCTCGTTTTACGCGCTCTCGAGTTACATGGCGGATGAGGCGTGGCGGGCGCAAGGTTTCTGGAACGGCCAGCCTCTTCCGCTTCTAGTTTCCATACGTGGTCAGTACAAATATCTGGTAAAACAGAAATCGTATTTCTTCAAATATGAAAACTACGTGGGCGCCGATATCGATCAGCTCTCGCCGATGCAGCCCGATGAGCGCGAGCTTCGCCTAGGCCGTTATCACGCCGGCAGCGATCTGAGCGATCAGCTCACGATCGTCGTCGCCGAATATTAGTTAGGCACTTACTCAATTGCCTTGCTCACGCAGGAGAGTCCCCCAAAATATTGAGGACGAAGAACGGGAGAATCAAATGCAAACTTGACCGCCTCCGGATGGCCGCTGTACATGATAGGCCCGGCAGACGTTCTCTGAACCCACTCAACTGCGATTTGATTTCCGGTCAGTACCGGACGCTCAGCCGTATCGAGAAAGCGCCATATGCCCCAGGGACTGCTCGTTTGATAGACAACGCCTTCCGCTCCGCCGCCGAACGCGACCCCCAGCGACACGCCGGGCGTCTGTCCGGGCCAATTGAATATCTGTGATTTCGCGCCGCTCTTGAGATCAGTGCTCAGTACCTGACCATTGATGGTCAAGGTGACCTGTGTTACGTCGGGAGACGGTAGAACTTGGGCTGGGAAGGTGAAACCGGGTGGCGCGGAATTCGTCGCGTACAGCGCCCGGGACAAACGAGCGGCCCGGTTGAAGAAACGCAGAAAGGGCTGTGTGACAGCAAGCTGCTGGCCCGTCGCGGGGATGTAATCAGTACCCGACAGAATCAGGAACTGTTTTAGGCTGCCGTTATACAACTGCCACAAGCTGCCCGTTTGCGGATTCAGAAAGCTATTGACCTCATCGAGCGTGGCATCCTGTTGCGATTTTGGATTAAACGGGTATTTGTTCAGAATCGGCTGGACCGTCGCGCACATGCCACCGGCCGCCGCATTAACGGGACCCGCCCCCGCGCCTTTCAGAAGGGGCGCCACGCCTCGAATCGGCGCGTGAAGAATATCCGTTGCCTTGGATACAACAGGCGAGTTGGGCGCAAATTTGAACGCCAGGGTGCCCACGGCATTGTCCGCCTGCGTTGTGGCCGTGTTTGCATTTGTAACATTGTTTGGATCTGCGTTCGCGATCGGACCCACAGTTTGCAGCGCCAGCTGTAATTGAAGAAGGGACTGCATATAGGGCTGGTTTGAGGGCGCGATCAGTTGCTGCGTACAGCCCGTGGGCGTGACCGACTGCACTGGCTGGAACGCACCGGCCAGATCCTTGTTCGGTACAGAAGTATTCTCCGAAGCGACACAAAACACCTGCAATAGCGTCGATTGCGGAGAGCTCATAATCCCGAGCTTCTTTGCAGCATCCGGGACGTTGCCATACGGCGCGACGGCCGTCGCGTTCAGATAAGCGCTCCAGGTCTTGACGAAATCGTTGTTGTACTGCGCCGTAATCGCCTGCAGCACGCTCGCTCTGTCGTAGTTCGGTGGAGCCTGCTCTCCCAGCACCCACTTCTCCCCATACAGGTACTTGTCTGGATTCTGCAGTTGCTTGACGAAGTTACGGTATCCGGTCTTTGAGAACGCTGGGTTGACTAAATATCCGTTAATGATCGTCTCCCGTGATCCCGGATAATCGGCATTGAAATTGATCGTCTTCTGATTTCCCTTCGCCGAATCGAGCATCGCGTAGTAGATGCGCTCCTCGGGAGCCTGCTTATTCAAATACGCGCGAGCGGAATCGACTATCTCCGCATCCGGAGTCGCAAATCTTGGGTAGGGATTCGCCGTCGCCAAGCGATCAGCATAAAAGTCAAAATTCTGTCGTGCGAGGTCCTGGCGCGGAGCGTCGGCCTGCTGGTTCTGCTGCCAGTACGTCGTCAACGCCGGTGTAAGAAATTGGGGTGTGCTTTTGTCATGATGATCAGTTGTGATCAGATACGCCTTCAACGCGTCGTAGATGTATCCGTATCCCTTCGCGCCGTAGGCATCCGGTTTGCCGCAGACCGCGCTGAGGACCTGCTGGGTGGGAGCCAGTAGAAGCTTCCGAAACAGCGCGTAGTACGTCATTTCAAGCGGTTCCCGAATATCGTTACCGGTGTACAGAAACGCTCGGTAGGTCAGCGGAGCACCGTTTTTCGCGTGGTTATCGAGCACAGCCAGTCTATCTTTGATCCGGGTGAGCCGCTGAAGAGAGTCGAGCGGCGCCAGTTCGCCTGAGGGCTGATTCCCGGGAGGAACAGCACTGGCCGCCTCGACGCCCTGACGGATCAGTTCGCTATTATTCCTATACGATACGAACCACCAGACAGCCAGCAAGGCTGCGACTGCTGCCACTGTGCCGAGCAGGATCCGGCGCGCCACATTGATCTTCACATTCCGCTGGGTAATGGTGGTGGCGGACCGGTCAGCGAGAATAATGGTCGAAAACAGATGCGGCAGGAATACCCATTGCGGAATTTTCCGCGAGCCCGCTTCGCGCACATCGGCGTGCATCCGCCCGGCTGCCGATCGCTTGCCGAAGATGCGTGTCGCGCCCGGATCGAAGGTCTCCTCCTCTACTGCTGCGACCTGGGCCGCCGGCATGAGATCGGCCACCGTTACGGGCCGCACTCCGGTGAAATAGAACCCGCGCAGAAAGGGGCTCGTTCCTAGTTGGCTAGGACGGCACAGATCCAGAAGAAACTGGACCAATAGCGGCCGGAGCTTCGAGAACTCCCGAGCAAATTCGTAAATGTTCGGCAGTTTGGCGGCATCGTGCTCGCGCCCCAAAAAAGTCGGCCGCGCGTCGCACAACGAGTAATAAAGCGTTTGGAAGGCGTCCGTAATGCGGCGCGTTTGTTGTTCAGCATAGACCCCGCGGCCCGAATCGGGCAGGATGGGAAGGGTCGCGCCGAAGATTTCTGAGGCTTCGCCCTCGGTAAAGGTCTCGACATAATCGCGAAAATACGGGATTTGGTCGGCCTTCGTGAAAAGGACGTAGACGGGAAAACTCGAGCCTAGCTCTTGAGAAAGCTCTCCAAGGATTGTGTGGAAGTGGCGGGCTTTTGCTGCCATGGCTTCGGCCCCGCCAGCCTGCAAGATAGTGCCGCAATCAACGGTAAACACGGCCGCCCGCGTCGGCGGAAACTTGGCCGCCAGCACCGCGTTCAGCCGAACGGGAAGAAACCGCTTGAACAGCTTGCGCCGGATGCCGGCGTCTTCAAGGACGCCGCCCGCCGGGTCGATCAATAGCGTGTGACGTGAGTACCAGAGGTTCACGCTCCTTGTCGGAACAACGCTGACTTCCTCGAATGCTCTTCCGGCGAGGAGTTCGGGATCGAGCCCGCTCTTCGCGATGATGCTCGTCTTGGCGGAGCCGGTGTCGCCGATGACAAAGACCGCAGGCAGAGATCCGATTTGTTTGTAGCCGGTGGCTGTCTGGATGCGCCTGGAAGCCTCAGTGAAATTGAAATCGATCTCAGCGGCTGTATCTGCCGCCTGGTCCGGCGCCGCATTTTGAGTGTTGGGCCGAAGAAAGAGAAACCCTATGAATCCGACGATTCCGATGAACGCGAGACCTATGCGCAAATAGAGAAGGACGGGCGGTTTCACGCCAATCCATTCCCCTAAGAACCAACTGAGAACCAGCCAGACGATAAGGATGAGGATCGCGAGCCAGACCGCGCGAGTGGTCTTCATCGATGTTCCCTAAACTCCTGCACCGGCGGCGATGGAGCGGAGGTGATCCACCGATGAGCCGAGGGAGATTTTGAATAGCGCAAACAGAATCAACGCGATCACGAAACAGGCGATCACAACCCATCGAAGAATGGGGGTCCATTTATCGCCGGCCGGACGGAACGCTTCAGGCAGAAGCTGCCATGCCGGAGCTGGCGAGGTGCCGCGAATGCGCCGGATCTTTTCTTCAATCTGAGCCAGAATGGTGCGGATTTCGCCGGCCCCGCTGAAGCTATAGCGGCCCCGAAAGCCCAAAAGGAGACACAATTGGTGAATCTCCAGGAGATCGGCTAACGGCTCTGAATCCTGGCGGCTCAGCAGGCGCTCCACGTTCCGGAAGAAGATCTCGCCCGCAACATGCACTCCGAACATCTCTTCCTGCAGCGGCTTGCGAGGCCAGTCGGCGAAAACCGGATTCTGCGAATTGAGCACGGATTCATCGAGAAAGGCCACTACGGCGAACGTGGCGACCCGGACATCCTCCGAGTTGTATCCGCGTCTGAGTGCGTCTTGCTCGGCGCTCTTGAGAGCGTTGCGAAGGTGGGAGCGAAACGCCTCAGAATCCGAGACATTCTGTCGCCTGGCCCTTAATCTCTCAACGACGGTCAACACCTCCTGAAAGATCAGCGCGAGGTTGTCCACTCGCCGGGCCGCCTGTTGTTTAGCGCCGGCGGAAGGAGTCTGCGGTGTGTTGGCCATGATTTGGTTAGGAGTCGAGTAGCACGAGCAATTCCAACTCCGGTTGCGGTATGTCGCCGGGAATATAAATGCCGACTCGGCGGGTTTCCTGTAAGTGGTCCCAGCACGGTCCAGAGCGATTGATCGAGAAATATTGATTCCTGATGCGTGGTGCCAATGCTGCCGGAGGACTCGGGACGTGCGTAAGCCGCATTCCTGGTAAAGCGCGCTTCACCAGCTCAGGCACGAATTTCGCGGAACAGATTTTGACAAGAGCCGGGGTCCCGGTAATTAGTTCGGCCTCTCCGATATTCGAAGCGATGGAGAAGAACCAGCGCGCTGTTCCGAACACCCGCTGGTCTCTGACATCGGCTTCCCAGATGTACCGGTCGGTCTGCTCGAGGCTTATCGAAACGCAATTTGTAGGAATAAGAAGTTCAAGGTGCTCGCGAATATGCGCGTCGAGAGCTTCGAAACAGGCTTCGAGATCCAGATGGTCGTACACGGGCAAATTAGCGGGCGAGGCGTCCAACCCAAAAGTACAAAGTGCCCCGCCGAGTCGAAGCATCTCCACGTAAAGCTCCTCCGGGTGACCCTGCTTGGAAAGGTACAGATGACGGATTGCAGCCAGCCCGCTGTTCACCGCATGCAGGAACCAGAAACTCGCCACTTGATGAGCCGACATCCCGCTCTGCTGCCGGTCCAAGTCCTGTGTCGCTCCGGTAAACGCAATGTTCTTTTGCGTGAGAATGTCGATCAGGCGACGCGTCATACTCATCAGGGTCTCGCTCGCGCTGAAGCGGACCACAGGAGGAATATACTTTTGGTCGAAAATGAATCGCCCCGCTCCGTCGCGAAGAATGCGAGCGAGCGGAAGCCGTTGCCAACCCTCCGCCTTCTCTCCCTCAAACAGGAAACGAATGTTCTTTCTCCCGAATCGGACCGGCTTTTCGTCGCCCCCGGTGATTTCGTCAAAGACCGGTCGCTCCTCAGCCAGAAACCGCGTGCCGTTCGCGGCGTTTGCCGGATCGAGTGTGCAATTCCCTCCCAGTTGCTTGCGAGAGGGAACAGCCAGGTAGGTCAGCAGCGTGTCGGATGTAGGCTGGAAAAACTGTTCAACCGAGCGAGGTTCAGGCAGCGGGTCGGAGCAGGGCATGTCGAAAGCAAGCCCGTCCTCAAAAACACCCCGCGCATGGGAGAGAAGCACAGTTCCGTTGCGCAGTGCTTCCGCATTCAGCTCATAACCAAGCAGACCGAACGGGCTGAATGCCAGACTCTCCGTGGCAAAGTTGATAGCATCTTCGAAATAACGGCTCTGGGCCTGAAAGTGGTGCGGGCCCAAGTACATGCCTTCTGCCCACACTATTCTTGATAGATTTCTCACAAACTGTTGAGGGTTCCGACTTCCTATGATAGTGGCAGTTCGGGTACGGCGGTGATAAGAAAATAGGGAGACAATTTCTCATGGAAGCGCTCGGATTTCTCGGAGGGAAGTATCAAGAGCCCGAATTGGTCGTGCCGGGGCAAGTTCAGACTCTGCGCGCGACCGATACCGCCACTGGAAAGTTCGTCTTCGCGCATCGTGTTTCGATGACAGAAGAACCGGCCGAGCAGGCGGCGTTACTCCGCCTTTTGACAACCGGCTTGATGCGCTCTCCCGAAGTCAAAAAGTTGGTCCTCGATTTTGGCGAAGAGGAGGCCTTCTGGTATGTCGTGACTCAGCCGGAGCCGCAATGCATTCTGCTTCGGCAATGGCTGCAGAAGCAACTTGGCGAAACGGATACGCCTCCGAAGAGAGAAGCGAGTAAGCCTGCAACGCAAGAGCCCGCACGACCCCTCGCGCCCGGAAAGGCTTCCCAGACAGAGCCGCCAGTCGAACCCACTCCCCCACCACGTCCAAAGCCCGAGATCGGCCCGGGCGAGTTCACCCGTCTGTTTCAGAGCGCTGCGCCGTCCAGCGAAAAGCCGGCCAGCCCTGTCACGCCGGCCAGCACCGATCGGCGCGACGTCGAACAACCGAAGCCACTGACCGCCAATCCAGTCGAACCCAAAAGCGAACCGGGTGAGTTCACGCGCCTGTTCCACGCCGCTCCCCCAACACGGCCGTCGGCACCACCACCTTCGTTCCAACCGCCTTCGCCAGCGCCCACCAAACCGTCGCAGGCGGAGCCCGGCGAATTTACTCGCTTCTTTCAAGGCGGCTTGCCACCGTCCCCAAAGCCGGTGTCCAAGGAACTGCCGTCCAGCAACGGTGGACAGGAAAGGCCGTCTCGCGGTGGGTTTGTTCAACGTCCGAACACACCGATGCCGCCGGCTGCTCAAAAGCCGCCGGAGCCCGGCGAATTCACCCGTCTCTTCTCGCGTCCGGCGCCGGAGCGCGCCAAACCGGTCGCGCCGTTGCCCGACTTATCAAATCAATCAGCGGGATCGAGATCCTTCGGAGCACTCGATCTAGCCGGGGGTACCCGGCAGCCTTCGGCGGACCCGTTTACCGCCGAACCGAGTAAATCGACCACCGAGGGACCCGGTGAATACACCAAGATCTTTGGTTCAGGAAACACGGCGCCGCCACCCCAGCAACCAAGCACCACCGCTGAGCCGTCTCGGCCCTCGCTGGTCGACGATCCTCTTCGAGGCACGCGCATATTTTCTTCCGCTCCAGCGCCTCCTCCGCCCGCACCTAAGAGCCCCAGTGAATACACCGTGGTTCTGCAGGGGAAGCCACCAGCGGAGCCCGGTTCGCCTGTGTCGGGTTCGGCGCCAACTCCGTCTGGCGCAGCCAATCCTTCTCCAAATCTAGGTGCGCCTCCAGCAGTCCCGCTCAAGCCCCCTGCCGCGCCTCCTCGGCCGCAGATACCTCAGACGCCGGCAGCAGCTAACGCGGCGAAACTCGCCTCCGCAGCAGCGTCTGGGGCTGCCGGTTCGAACAGAAAGCTCATCATTCTCCTGATTGTTCTGGGCGTGCTGGCGGTCGCCTTGGTGGTCCTCGTGGCCCTCGTGTTCAAGAAATAGTACGGCTTACACTGGGTGATGTTGACCTCCAAGTCCTTAGCGTTAGGTGTAATCTGCGGCCTCGCAATCTCCGGCTCGCTCGCGGCCGAGGAGCCTGCGGTCCCCTCTCATACCAATTTCTCTGGACGCTGGCGAATGGAGAAAGACCAGAGTAATTTCGCCAACTTCAAAATGCCGGATATTGTCGTGCGTGTTGTGGATCAGCACGAGCCCACCATGAACATCCACACAGTTCAAACGACCGGTGCCAAGACCTCCGTTTCAGACGTAAGTTACTTCACGGATGGAACGATGACCAAGAATGTAATTAATGGCCGCGATGCCGAGAGTAAAGCGTTTTGGGATGGTCCCACGCTGGTCGTCCGAACAAATATGAAGGACTCCAAGGGCGAAGATGAGCTGATTCTGGATCGTTGGGACCTCTCCGCCGACGGAAACACGCTCACTACGACCAGCCACATCGAGACGCCACGCGGCCAAGTGGATTTGAAGCTGGTTTGCTCGCGGGAGAAGACCGGCGGCTAAAGACTGCTACCGGCGGGATCGGCGAAAATCCCTGATCGCCCACTCGGCCGCCTGATAGCCGCACATGCCGTGCACCGCGCCTCCGGGCGGAGTACAGGACGAGCATAAGTAAACGCCCTTGAGCGGCGTACCATAGCGGCGCCAGGTCGGTCTGATCGCGAACTGCTTCAGATCCATCTTGCCGCCGTTAATATCGCCTCCCTCCAGGTTCATGTTCCAGGCCTGCATCTGGATCGTGTTGTGGACCGCCCTCGCCAGCACACATTCTCCAAAGCCCGGCGCGAAACGCTCGATTTGCGATTCGATCTGTTCTAACGCTGAACCGGTCCAGCCGTTTGGTACATGGCAGTAGGCCCAAGCGGCATGTTTGCCGCGCGGCGCGCGAGTCGGATCGAAGAGACTCGGCTGAGCCAGAAGAACAAACGGGCGCTCGGGAGGCCGGCCCTGATTAGCGGCCCGCTCAGACGCGGCCATTTCTTCCACCGATCCACCGAGATGCACAGTAATCGCGCGAGCGCAATCTTTGGCGCGCCACGGGATCGGCTCGCGCAAAGCCCAATCCACCTTGAACACGCCCGGCCCGTATCGGTATCGTTCTAGCAATTGCCGGAAGGGTGGGCGAAGCCGCTCCTCCGCGAGCGCCAGAAACCGCCGGGGGGTGAGGTCGCAAAAAACCAGATCGAAACCTTCAACTTCGCGTAGACTCGCCACCGGGGAATTCGTCACGACCCGACCGCCAAGCCCTGTGAGCACATGGATCAGTGCGGACGGAATGCTCTGCGCCCCACCACGGGGCACAGGCCAGCCCACTGCGTGTCCTGCGGCCCCCAGCACGATTCCAAAAGATGCGCTGATCGGCGCATCGAGCTCGAGTGACGAGTGTGCGCAAACGCCAGCGAACAATGCGGCCGCGCGCGACTCCCGAAATAGCGCCTTCGCGAGCACAGTACATGGCAGCAGTGCGCGCATTCCAAACTGTGCGAGCAGCAGAGGGTGTTTTGGAAAACGGAAACGAAGCGGCAAGATCTCCCCGGCAAGCTCCCACCAATTCTCCGCGAGCGGTTCGAACAGTCTCCGATATGCGGCTCCATCCGAGCCGAATTGGGACGCAGTCTGGCGGACGTCGCGCTCGAGAATGACCGCCGAGCCGTCATCGAGGGGATGAGCCAGTTCCGCAGGTGAATGCACCCATTCGAGGCCGTGCCGTTCAAGTGCGAGCTTCGAAAAGAAGGGCGATCCTATCCCGAGGGGATGCACTGCCGAGCCGAGGTCGTGAACGAAACCGGGAAGCGTTAGCTCTCCGGATCGTGCAGCTCCACCCGGTTGTACCGCCGCCTCTCGAACTTCAACTTCGAACCCGGCTTGGGCGGCGTGGATCGCCGCAGATAAGCCATTAGGACCGCTTCCGATGACGACAGCTGCCGGCTTGCCCACCTGTCTGAATTATGAATCGGGACCCGATTAGGTCTGGTGAAAGCTAAATCCACTCAGAATTGTTTTCATAGCCTGACGGAGAACTTGCTCCTGCATGTCCAGCGCGGTTGCGGTGAAGATGCCAACTACGCCATTGTGCAGCGCATAGAGCTGGTTCTGAAGTGCCCGTCCCTTCTCCTGGACCGGAGCCGTCATGCTCAACGCGAGCGCTTCGCTTGCTCCGTTCACTTTCGCTTCCACGGGTCCTTTGAATTCCGATCCAGCAATATGCTTGCGCCCGAGCTGCATTTGAAGATCGACATACTGCCTGAGCGTTTGATTTTTGGGCAGGAGCTCTTCAACGGCGGACATGTTTGCTTGGAACGGGCACTCCTCGGAGTGCCGGAAGCCGACGCCTTCTACGAGGTTCCAGCCATCCGGAACCTTCGCGAATCCCCAACCACCGATCCGAACCTGAGCCGGGAAAGGACTCTCGGGCGGGCCGATAACGGAAAAGACTGTCTGACCGGCTCTGATCTTGTCGCCAGCCTTCAGAGAGCCGGACTCGATCTTCTGGTCGTTTACCGTAGTCCCGTTGCTCTTGCTGAGATTGGAAATATAAAGCGAGCCATTTTTCAAACTGATAACAAAGTGAAGACCCGACATGCAGTCGTCTTCGGCGACCGTCACCATCGCGCGGTTCGTGCGGCCAACAGTGACGGCCTTCCCGATTGGCACTTCCAGCTTGCGGCCCTTGGCGGGGCCATCGATCGCTTCGAGGTGTACAGGCATGAGTGTTGACGATCCTAACCGCTCAGCCCCGAGCTCATCGAAGCGAAACCTGCGCCCCCGCCCACCATGCCGACTAGAACTGTGAAGCATCCCATCATTATCGTGTCGGGCGGGCCAACGCACGTCAGCATGTCAGTCACCCGAGCTTGTGGGAGCCCTCCCACCAGAACAGTGAAGGAACCTAGTATGATCGGGCCGCCCACGTGCGGTACTATCCCCGTCACCATCGGACAAGTGTGCATGTCGGTAACGCGGGCCGCCGGGAGACCGCCGATTAACACTGTCGGACAACCTGGAGCGGTAATGACGCCGCCGTGCGCAGTTAAATCGGTTAATCGAGCGGCCGGCATTCCCATATTCGGTTCTCCTTCACCCGGCGGCTCTGTGCCGGCACAAATGCCTGATTATAATGCAAACGCAAGGAGGTTCTTGCATGACGAGTACCAAACCGATTCCCGATGGATTTCACACCGTTACTCCTTACTTATTAGTGCCGGACGTCCCAGCAATTATCGACTTCCTCGAAAAGGTCTTTAATGGCAAAGAAACCTACAGGTCCACTATGCCGGATGGGCTTGTTAATCACGCTTCGGTACAAGTGGGCAATTCTATGGTGATGATAGGAGCCGCGCGAGGCGACTGGCAGCCCGAAACCGTTACGCTCTATCTGTATTTGGAAGACGTGGACGCGGTTTACTTTCGGGCGATAGATGGCGGAGCCGAATCTCTTCAGGAGCCGAAAACGCAGATGTACGGTGACAGAACCGCCGCCCTCAAAGACCCGGCCGGCAACAAATGGTACATTGCTACGCACGTGGAGGACGTCCGTCCCGACGAACTGCAGCGCCGTATCCTGGCTGCTCACAAGCAGCACGCCTGATTCACACTTCGAGACCGACAACTCGCATCAACTCCAGTCCGTTGCTGTGCGTAACCACACCCGGCCGCAGCTTGTAATCAAAGTGAATTTCTCCGCCGGAGATTTCGTCTTCAAAATGAACGTTGACGACTCCCGACCCCGTGCTGTCTCCGATCCCGGTGAGGGCAAGATCGTGCGTTGTGATCAGACCGATTGCGCCGGAGCGCAGCAGCGCATGAACGATTCCAGCGGCTCCGATCGCGCGATCGTGCGAGTTGGTGCCGCTGAGGAGTTCATCGAAGAGAAATAGGACCGGCGGACCGATTCGGGCCATGCCTACGATCTCGCGAATCCGGGTGATCTCCGCAAAAAACCGCGAACGATTATCCTGCAGCGAATCCACCACGCGGATGCAAGCGCCAACCTGCATGCGCGTAAGGCGCAAATGACGCGCAGACACCGGCGCCCCCGCCCAGGCCAGAACGGTGTTCAAGCCAACCGCGCGGAGAAGGGTGCTTTTGCCGGACATATTCGAACCGCTCACGACCAGCAACTGTGTCCCATTCCCAAGCTCGACATCGTTGGGAATACAACGCGCATCCGGAATCAGCGGATGGCCCAAAGAGACGGACTCAAACTGCGGCCCTGCGGCTTCAATCAGTTCGGGGAACGACCACTTCTGGCGCTCAAAGGCCAATGCCGCAAGAGAGGAGAGCGCCTCCAATTCGCCAATCGCCTGAACCCAGTGGCCTATGTGTGCGCCCGAGCGGCTCCGCCAGGCTTCGATTCCCATAGCAGCCTGTTCCTGCCAAAGGAGGAACGGCCGAGCCAGGCGCAGCAGCACATGCTCGCTTGAGTTAAGGAGATCAATCCAGCGCCTGAGTTTGACGATTCTATTTGAAGCCGGTAATCCCGCGGACTCGAACTCCGATCGAACCTGGCGCAATAGAGGGGATTCGAAGCCTTCGCTCTCCAGGCGCTCAATGATGAGTGCCAACAGCGAGAGATCCGCGCCGGAAAACTCGCAACCAGTAACGATCTTCAATACACGGCTGCGCACGGATAAGCGCAACAAGACGCCACAAAGGAAGACACATGCAAAGATCCAAATCGGCAGCGCTTGAGCGAAGAATGCGATGATACTTCCTAGTCCGATCAAAGACAGCGCCAGTGCAACGGGTCTGAGAAAGCACGCAAACTTTATGGCTGGAGCCGAACCCCAGGCTGATAGCCGGTCGGCACGGACGCGGGACCGGACATCATCGCCGAGCAGCGCGAGATCTTCCCGGAGATCGATGCCTGGAGAAAGCTCACGCACCGCTTCCTGCCTCTGCCGGGCATTCTCTATTGCGGCAGCATTGAGCAGCCAGGACGCGAGCGTCTTCTCGCCGGCAGCCGTTCGGGTCGTCGAGAGAAATTCGAACAGCCCGCCTTTGCCAAAGATGTCGAGGTCGTCCGCGTAGATGTGATCGTTCGGGCGGAAGGTTTCGCCGGTATTCCCTCTGCCCGCCCATTCACCATTCAGTCGCGCCAGCGCGAAATCGTAGTATTGAGCGCCCCGTTCCGCGAAGGTGCGCGCGCGTGCCACTCGCGAGTGCCACATAACGAGCGCAATAAAAATACCTAGCGGCGCAAGTAGCCACCAGAGGCTAATGGAACCGCGACCGATCGCAAGAAATGTCACGATGGCAGCCACGATTCCAGTGATTAGTCGCCAATTGCCGATACGGATAAACTGCCGTTGAAAAAGTTCACGCCGGCTACGCCAGCCGTCGCGCCGCGACCGGTACTCCTCCTGAGCATTCACCTTCTTCACCATAGAACGCCCGCGGAACTCCGCACGCTAGTAAGCGGACAGGACCGCGCCTACCCGGGTATGCGGATGCCGAGCCCGTCGCGCGCGCTCTCTCAACCACTAGAATTTGAATAGCGATGAAACGTTCGGGAACTGCCGATCTACCACTCCACGGAGGTCGCGTACCCGTATGGCTGGCCGAACGGATGCAGAGCCTTGGAACCGCGATTGTCGAAAGCATCGTGTATCACTACGGCACTTCCGAGTTTCTTGCGCGCTTGAGCGACCCGTTCTGGTTTCAGGCGCTCGGCAGCGTCATGGGAATGGACTGGCATTCATCAGGCATCACTACATCCGTGATGGGCGCATTGAAGCGCGGTTTGAATCCCCGCGCAAGGGAGCTCGGCATATATATTTGCGGCGGCCGTGGAAAGCAATCGCGAAAGACTCCTGCGGAGTTGCTGGCCGTAGCGGACTCGCGAGGATTGCCGGGCGACGCGCTGGTTCGGGCAAGTCGCCTCACCGCCAAAGTTGACAACAACGCGATCGGTGACGGATTCCAAATTTACCTCCATACGTTCGTTCTTACCGAGGCCGGCGATTGGGCCGTGGTTCAGCAGGGTTTGAGCGATGCCAAAGGGCTCGCGCGGCGCTATCACTGGCATTCGGCGGCCGTTCGCGACTTCACTTGCGAGCCGCACACGGGTATCGCCGGAGAACACGAAGGCACGATTCTCAATCTAGTGGACCGGAGGGCCAAACCGGCACAGGCTGCCCTGCTCTCCATCGCTTCGGAAAACCCTGACACGACTTTGGCCGAAGTGAGAAGACTCGTCATGCCGCGCCATCACGATGTGCGTGCATCCGACATAGACCTGAAACGGCTCGGCTCGGTGCTCGCGACGAGCTACGAGCGCCAGCTTCGCGATTTCGCCTCTCTGCTGTTAACCGAAAATCTCGGTCCGCGCACGTTACAAGCTCTAGCGCTCGTTGCGGAAGTGGTGCATGGCGCACCTAGCCGCTTTTCGGATCCGGCGCGTTTCTCCTTCGCGCTCGGCGGTAAAGACCGGCACCCGTTTCCCGTTCCGCTCAAGACCTATGACGAATCGCTTGCAGTTTTGCGACGTTCGGTCGATGCCGCGAAACTCGGTCGAACAGACAAGATCGAGGGATTGAAGCGCCTCGACTGGCTCGTGCGAAAGGTTGAGGAGGAGCACGAACCAGAAGCGAACTTCGATTGCGTCATCGAACACGAACTCGCCATCTCGCCCTCTCTGGACGGGCGCTCCGTGTTTGATGATATGAAGCCACTCGCGGCGCCCAAGCCTTCCCAACTGCACCTGTTCCGGCCCTAGCATGCCACCGCCATCCTTGAATCGAGCCATCATCGGCTTTCACCAAGACGAAGCAGGGCACTGGGTGGCCGACCTCGAATGTGGCCACACCCAACACGTGCGGCATGACCCACCTTGGCAGAATCGCCCCTGGGTCATAACGCCGGAAGGGCGCGCCGCGTTCCTGGGCCGGGCACTCAAATGCGTGAAATGTGCGGAAGCGCAAAGTGCACGGATACGCGCCGCCGAACAGGAGTAGGAACTCGCAAGACCTCTGGGCGGCGCGCTCAGGCCCGTGCCTGTCTTGCGCGTTTTCTCAAAGCCCGAATCATCCCTCGGGAACCCCAGCCTTACGGAAGACTCGAAGTGAGGCTTCGAGCCCCATCCGCGCCGCTTCCTCCGGCGGGACGTCTTTCAAACGGCCGAACACTTCAACGCTGAGAGCATCGGTGTATCCGATTGTCTGGAGCGCCTTCAGAAACCCGGTCAAATTGATAACGCCCTCGCCGGGCAGCAGCCGGTGGTCATCGCGAATCTGATCGGGCGGGAGGTCTGGAGCATCGTTGAAATGAACATGGACGATGCGTTCACGGCCCGCGTTCAGGATGTCCTGCGTGGTTGCGCCCGCCAGGTGCCAGTGCCATGAATCCAGCAGCAGACCGACGTTCGGTCCACACTCTTTGGCAAATTCGAGCATCTCAGGCATCTTCCAGATGAATTCATACGGGAACTGCTTACGTAGGTGCAGGGGGCCAAGAAACTCCAAGCCCAAACGAACGTCCGATTCCGCTAGGATGCGAGCGCTCTCGGCAAACCTCTGCTTGTAGAGAGCGCGCAGCTCTGCCTTAGGCGTCGTGCTGGACGGCATGATCCAGGTGATCATGCGTGGACAGTGAATTGCTGCCGCAAACTGGGCGGCTTTGGAGAGCTTCGGCACCGAATCGCGAAACGCCTTCTCGTCTTTACGAAACTCAACGGGAAAATCGAGAACTGCGGGCTTGATATGGAGTTGCTCCAGCAAATCGTTGGTTGCAGGCGCGCCCGCTTGCATCGCCGCATCCAGCATGACGTCGGTCCCGGGATAGCCAACCCTAGCCGCCAATCTTGCAAATTCGGGCCAGTGCATGCGACCTGAAAGCAGAACGCTGTTCAGCGCCAAAAACATGTGGCGTTCGGCCGCTGGTGAAGGGAAGGGAAGCGATGCCGCGCTAAAGACAAACCCGCAGAATCTTCTTCTGGTCAGTCGGTGGGATGCCACGCACCTGATGATATAGAACCCCGCCCCAGATTCCCGCCGTGGCTATCTTGATTTAACTTGCCTTAAGAGATATGCGTGTACCATATACTTATAAGATGATGCCGAACAAAACGATTTACGTGAAAGATTCCGACCTGCCTCTCTTTGAGCAGGCTCAAGAATTATTAGGTGAGAGTGTTTCATCGCTGTTCGCAGAATTCCTGAAAGAGCGCGTAGGAAAGATTGCACCCGAAGAAAGGATGGCTGAATTGCTGAACCAGATTTCGCGGAGGCGCGCTGCTCTTAAGAAGGAACACAATTTGCCTCAGTTCATAGACGGTGTCTATGCGGAAGCCGAAGCGTATGCTAAAAGGGCTCTCAAGAGTCTACGCGCCAACGAAGTCCACAAAGCCAAGGCCCTCTACTACGCTGCAAATGCATATCATGCATGGGCAGAGCGTGACGCAAAGGATGTGAGGGAGCTCGTAGCAAAGATCACGCAAATGCTCGGCGCGTAGCTGATGAATTCGGCTACGCCGCGCGAACGGGTTCCAGCTTCATGTCATCGATAGCTTCCCGACCGGTCGCCACCTCGATGAAGTGGAGTCCGTCCTCGCGTTTCTGTTTCTCCGGGGTTTCCGGCTCCTCCGCCCTTTGGAAGCACGCAGTGAATTGGAATGTGCTTCCTGCTCCGAGCTGGCTCGTCACCTCGATCGTGCCACCCATCAATTCAACGATTCTTCGAGTCAGAGCCAGGCCCAGTCCCACTTTCTTCGCTCCTGATGCGCACTGAGAGCTGAACGGCTCGAAAATCTGCTTCTGTTTGTCGGGCGGAATGCCGATACCAGTGTCGGTCACGCATACGCGCACGAGTAGGCCTGCCTCAGACTCCGATTCCAGCGCCGCTGTGATGATCGCTCCTCCTGAAATCGTGTACTGGACGGCGTTCTCCACAAGATTAAGGACTACTTGGCATAACCGAGTCGGATCGCCGCGCAACGTGAGTGGAATCTTCTTGTCGATTTTGCATCGGATGGTCAGGTTCTTTGCCGTGGCGTCAGGTTGCACAATCTGGATGGCTGATTGGATGGCCTCGCTGAGCCCAAACTTCACGTCTTCCAGTTGTAAACTGCCAGCCTCTATTCTGGAGAACTCGAAGACGTGATTCACGATCTGCATGAGCCATTTCGCCGACGTGCGCGCCGTATTCAAGTGCTCACTCAACTCGGGATTCCATTCTTTTTTGAGACTTGATTCGACAGACCCAACAATGGAGTTCATCGGCGTGCGGACCTCTTGGCTGATACTGGCGAGGAACTCGGCCTTGACTTGATTGGCAGCCTCGGCGCTTTGCTTGCGCGAAGTCTCCTCCTCGATTTGGACTCGCATGGCCCGGGTCTCCCGCTCGATGCGCGCACGAATCATCAGCATTGAGGTGAAGGCAACAATTGCAACGGCGCTGCCGAAGAGGAGAAGGATATGACTGCTCAAGCAGGAGGTTGCAGTCCATAAAGGTCCGGCTGACGGGAGTTGCTGGAAGCACTCAAGAAAATCGTCGAGCGCATGGAAATGCTTGGATAGCCCTTGACTGCTGGCGGTATTTAGGAGAACGTTCAACATTTCCGTCTGCGCGCGCTACAAAATGCTCATAAAGGGCACTACCGCCGGGCAGCGTCTCTAATCAAGGCGCTGATGTCGCCTACAGTACCCACAGGGATCTTATCGGCTAATAGGGTGCTTTCAATAGCCTTGTTGAGAACAGGATTAGGGCTTCAATAATCCAGCCACTCGAGCCGGCCATCCTGCTCATTTGTCAACAGCCACTCGACCAAACGGTCATCGAGGTCCTCAGGAAATCCGGCCTGTAGCAGATGGCTCGCGGATGTGACTATTTCTAGCTTTCGTGTGGTCGCCGGCTGCCTGCCGCCCTCGCCCTGGAAGACTAAGTACCAGGACAAGCAATCGTTTTCCGGCCGCAGGTCTGAAACCTCGGCCAGTTCACACCTCCACTTCGTTCCATGGGCCGCGAACTCCTTGCCCGAAAGGGGAAAAGCCGACCGCAAATCGTACTCAGACACCGACTTACTAGATCGCCCTGTTCGCGGAACGTTACATAGGCCCAGTAACAGATCCTGATGCCTGAACATCCCACAGGCGAGGGAAGCCGTTGACAGCAGCCGCACGTGCGACCATACCGCAGAAAATTGAAAGCTGTTCGCTTTGGCCGGAGCGGTTTGGCAGCGAGCAATGGGCGGTTTACCGGGGCGTCATGGCGGAAGCGTTCCGGGTTGGCATTCCGTTCGCGGTCGGAGGGGGCTTGGCCGCGATGACCTACGCCGGTCTCTGGCGCAATACGAAAGATATCGATCTTTATGTTCGCCCAAGTGATCGTGAACGGATGGCGCGGTTGCTTCTGGACGCGGGTCTTCGAGATTACTACGAGAAGCTCGCCTACGACCGCAATTGGATCTTCCGAACCTACAACGCAGACACCATAGTCGATCTGATGTGGGGCATGGCGAACGAAAGGGCGTGGGTCGATGATGGTTGGCTGCAAGGTCCGATCGCGGAAGCGGATGGATTGGAGTTCCGGCTCCTTCCTCCCGAAGAAGCCCTCTGGAGCAAGCTGTACGTACTCCAACACGATCGATCTGACTGGCCGGATACCTTTAATCTCTTAAACGGGGTTGGTCCGCAGCTCGACTGGAATCATCTGATTCAGCGCACTGGAAAAGACGCGCGCCTCCTGGCAGGTCTTCTGTGCGTATATGCCTGGCTGGCTCCCGACGGAGCCCGCGAACTTCCTGAATGGCTATGGAGCGAATTCGGCATTAGCGAACCCGAAGAACCAGGCGGCGAGGATGTAACCCGCCAGCGCGCTCGACTGCTCGATTCACGTCCCTGGTTTAGCGGCGCTGGTCATGCCCTTGAACCCCTTGTGAAACGCTCAGAGGCATCGGAATGCTCATCGGAACAATGAACCATCCGCAACACAACGTGGTCGACGAGATTCACTGGATGGCAGATCTCGGGATGGAGTTCATCGACCTAACATTGGAGCCGCCGGGTGCCCCATCCTGGAACTTGGACGTACCCGCCATCCGTTCCGCTCTCGCTCAAACTGGGATGAAAGTTGTTGGCCACACCGCTTGGTATTTGCCCATGGCGAGCGCTATTCCGGAAATCCAGCGGGCCGCTATCGCCGAACTGAAGCGCTGCCTCGATCGCTTTGGCGAAATTGGCGTGAAGTGGATGAACATTCACCCCGACCGGCACACGCCCTGGCATGGCCGCCAGTTCTATATCGAGCGCAATCTGGAGACGCTGCAGGAAGTCCAGCAGCACGCGAGTCATTGCGGAATAGGTCTGATGGTCGAGAATCTGCCCGGTGACTACAACTCTGCCCGGCAACTCGGAGATCTCCTCGATCGCATGCCCTCCCTGGGATTACATCTCGATATTGGTCACGCCAACTTGCAGGTGCCGCGCAATACCACGAAAGAGATTCTGGCCGCTTATGGCGATCGGCTGCGGCATGTGCACCTGCATGACAACAAAGGTGGGCACGCGGACCTGCATCTGCCGCTCGGAACCGGGACCGTCAACTTAGAAGAGAGCATCGAAGCCGTACAGAACTGCGGCTACGACAGCACCATTACCCTGGAGGTCTTCACGCCCGACCGCCACTATCTTGCCTACAGCCGCGACGTGCTGAAGAGAATATGGGATCTAGGTCACAAACAGCGTGCTGCTCCTGCCGATTCTTTGGCCAGAGCTTGAGCGTGTCCCGCTGGAAACTTTCTGCAAGTGCGAAATATCTCACCTAACAGGCGAGGGATGGCCCAATCGATTTGCGTAGTTTAGGAGGCCACATTGCGCTGTTTCAGAACCGGAATGAAGCCGGTAAGAGGCTTGCGAAGGAGCTTGTGCCCGTGCTTGATGGGACCCACGCGCTGGTTCTGGCTCTGCCGCGCGGTGGGGTTCCGGTTGCCTTCGAAGTAGCTCGCGCCCTGCATCTGGAACTCGACGTATTTCCAGTTCGTAAGTTGGGCATGCCCGGCGATGAAGAGCTGGCAATTGGTGCGCTGGCTAGCGGAAACGTCCGTGTGCTCAACCAGGATTTGATGACCTACCTGCACGTACCCGAAGATCTCGTAGATCGGATTACTGCCCGGGAACAGGAAGAATTGCGGCGCCAAGAAGCGCTGTACCGGGCGGATCGGCCCGCCATCGAAGCCCGTGGGCGTACGGTTGTTCTGATTGACGATGGGCTCGCCACCGGAGCCACAATGCTCGCAGGCGCAAGGGCCCTAAAGGCAATGGGCGCCGCTCGCATCGTGGTGGCCGTTCCGGTCGCCGCGCGCCAGACTTGTGACCAGTTCCGGAAAGAAGGATACGAAGTGGTCTGTGTGTCGACACCTTCCCCGTTCGAAGCCGTCGGTATATGGTACGAGGATTTTTCGCAGATTTCGGACGATCAGGTTCGTAAGTACCTTGAAGAAGCATCTCAGGTATCTGTAACTCACCAGGCGCGCTGAAAAGGTCGATAAACCACCTCGCTTAGAGCGAACCCAAATGCTCTGAGATTGCATCAAATTCAAGGGTTGTATGAACCGACACGCTCAACTGTTAAATGCCCGATATGAGGCGATGATGTTTGCCAAATCTGCCGAGGAGGCTCGAATTGCGGCACGGCAGTTGGTCCAGGCCGTTCTGGGCGAGGAAGCGTCGAATCGGCCATTGGAAGACGCCCTGCGCGAAACCTGTCGCCGCATCCGGCCTTCCGACGACCCGCGCGAGCAGACGCGTTTCGAAAGTGAGTTCATCGAGCTTGGCCTCTGGCCGAAACCGGCGCACAAAGCTGCGGCCTGACCTCGGGGAGCTTCGTATTGTCCGGGGCTGCAACCGACTTCCTCCGAAGGTGTTTGACCGACGCAATCGAGGCGGAGGACCTCTTCGAGAGTCGCCTGCGTGAGTTTGCAAATCAAGGTGACGATCCGGACGTGCAGTCCGCATTCCTATCTCACGCCGACGTGCTGCGGCTACGGCGTGCTGATCTCACGGCTCGATTAGAAGAATTGGGTGGAGCAGAATCGGGTGGGAAAAGTCCGCTCTCTCCGCTTATTGGTACGGCATCCCCGGAGGGTGAGTTTGCCCGTGTTCAGGAGGAGCAGACCCTGCATAACCTGATCGCGGCGTTCGGAATCGAGAACAGCGAATGCGCACTCTACGAGGTCCTCTCAACCCTTGCTCGCGCGATTGGCGATTCCGTTACCGAGTCCCTCGCCTGCGCGGCTTTGGCTGACCAGCAAGAAACAGCGAAACGCGTCTTCTCTTTTCTCCCTTCACGCTCAAAAATCGCCTTTAACATGCTTACGCCCAACGAGCTGGACCCGGCCGTGGAGACGAAAGCATTCCAGAATCGGGTAGTATAGCTTCAGCCTCATGGCTAGTAAGCGGCCGAAGAAATTCAACAAAAACAAACAAGTGAAATTGATTGCTCGGAAGCGTCTCGGCAATCCCGCACCCTCGCGGCCATTGAACGAGCGGGCCGTCCGTGCTCGGTCGAAGCACAAGAAAAACTGGTCCGAAGAAGAGAGCTGAGGCATCTCGAGTGGCCTCTGACGATCGATACCCAAAGAGCGTCCGCATCGTTGATGTGAGTCCCAGGGACGGGCTGCAGAATGAGAAAACCGTTGTGTCGGTTGAAACGAAGGTCGCCCTCATCGATGCGCTGAGCGCTACAGGGCTGCATGCGATTGAGGCCGGAAGCTTCGTCTCGCCGAAATGGGTCCCGCAGATGAGTGAGACGGCGGAAGTTCTGGCTAGAATCCAAAAAACTGCTGGCGTGAGCTATCCGGTTCTGGTTCCGAATCTGAAAGGTCTGCAAAACGCGCTCGATGCCGGTGTGCAACAGATTGCCGTGTTCGCAGCGGCATCGGAGAGCTTTTCGCAAAAGAATACCAACTGCTCCATTGCTGATAGCCTGATTCGCTTGCGCGTGGTGGCCGAACACGCGCTAGCGCAAGGTTTGCAGGTTCGCGGTTATGTTTCGTGCGCGCTCGGCTGCCCTTATGAAGGCGACGTTCCACCCTCTGCCGTGGCTCGTGTGGCGTGCGAACTTCAGGCAATGGGCTGTTTTGAGATTTCTCTCGGAGACACCATCGGGGTCGGTACGCCTCTCCGCGCGCAACAAATGTTGAGAGCGGTCGCGGATTCCATTCCAATCGAGAATCTGGCCGTCCACTTCCATGACACCTACGGGCAGGCGCTCGCGAATATACTGGCCTGTCTACAGGTTGGCGTTGCCGTGATCGATAGTTCCGTTTCGGGGCTGGGAGGTTGCCCCTATGCGCCGGGCGCGGCGGGCAATGTCGCAACAGAAGATGTCGTTTATATGTTGAACGGTATGGGGATCGAGACTGGCGTTGATCTCCAGAAACTCGCCGCTGCCGGTCGATTCATATCGCAGCAGCTCGGGCGAACACCGGCGTCAAAAGCCGGGCTTGCGTTCAACACTGCGAGAGACGTGTCAACCGGGGCCACACTCGATACTATTGTTCAATCGAGCGATCATTAATAAAGAACTGATTCACCGATTCCTTATGTGCAGAAGCATTAAACGATTGAACAACGCCGGCCAACTCGCAACTCCAGATGAAACGAGTGCTGCTGCTTTGCAATTCGTACGGAAGATTAGCGGATATCACAAGCCGGCGCGAGCGAATCAGGAAGCGTTCGAACGCGCCGTTTTGGAGATTTCCGAGTCGAGCCAACGCCTGCTGGATGCGATCAGTCGCTCACGGGCTCAAGCGCGAAACAGCTCCGCTAACATTCGCGAACCCTCTCTGGCCGCCTCCTCCAGAGAGTGAAACCATGGCCCCGATGCTGCGCGATCATAGTGCCTGGATGAAGCGCATCCTACGCAGCATTTTAGGACTAACCTTGTCAGGACTTCTCACCAGCATTCCTCTGATCAGCGATACGACGCCTGCTCCGCCGGTCGCTCCGCGGATTGAACATCGCGAAGTGCGCCATGGCGCAACTACGATTGACGACTACTACTGGTTGCGGGAAAAATCGAATCCCGAAGTCGTCAAATATCTGCAAGCCGAAAACGCCTATACAGAGGCGATGACTAAGGATCTGAAACCGTTCGAGGACGCGCTGTACAAAGAGATGCTCGGCCGGATCAAGCAGACCGATCTCAGCGTGCCTGTCCGTGACCGCGGATATGTGTACTATTCGCGAACCGAGGAGGGCAAACAGTACCCGATCCGTTGCCGTCGAAGAGGGACCATGGAGGCTCCGGAAGAAGTCTTGCTCGATCTCAATGAGCTGGCGAAGGACCACAAATTCGTCGGGCTCGGCAGATTTGCCGTCAGCGACGATCAGAGCCTGCTGGCATACACGATCGACTACACGGGTTTCCGGCAATACACGTTGTGCGTTAAGAACCTGCGAACCGGAGAGACGCTGCCCGACGCCGCGGAGCGCGTAACTTCGGTTGATTGGGCCGCCGATAACAAAACGCTCTTTCTCACCACGGAAGACCCGGTGACGAAACGATCTGACAAGCTTTGGCGTCATGTCCTTGGCTCCGGCCGCCTCGAGCCTCTCTATGAAGAGAAGGACGAGTTGTATGACATCTCTCTTGAAAAGACGCGCGACAGGAAATACCTCATCCTCGCGAGCGAAAGCAAGGACACCACTGAAGTTCGCTACCTTAGGTCAGACCACGCGCAAGCCGCATTCGCGGTCTTTCTCTCGCGTGAGAAGAAGCACCGGTACTATGTCGATCACCGTGAGGGGCTCTTCTATATCCGCACCAACAAGAACGGAAAGAATTTCGAGATTGTTACCGCGCCCGAAAGTGATCCCAGCCCGAAGAACTGGACCGTCTTTATACCGCATCGAGACGATGTCCTGATAGAAGATATCGAACTGTTTCAGTCCTTCGGCGTTACCGTCGAGAAGTCACAAGCCCTCGTGCATCTCGTCGTGCGAAACTTCAACACCAGCTCTCAAAACGCAATTGAGGTTCCCGAGGTCGTTTATTCGCTCTTTCCCGGCGATACGCCAGATTACGAATCCAAGACGTATCGCTACAACTATCAAAGCTTCGTGACGCCGCAAAGCGTCTATGATTACGACACACTAACCGGCAAATCCACGCTTCTCAAGCGGCAGGAGGTCTTGGGAGGCTACGATCCGTCTCAGTATGTGTCTGAGCGCCTTTGGGCAACGGCGCGCGATGGCACTAAGGTCCCGCTCTCGATCGTTTACAAGAAAGGCTTCGAGCGCGACGGCCGAGCCCCGCTTTTGCTCTACGGCTATGGCTCATATGGCTTCGCTACACCCGTAACCTTCGACAGCTCGCGCCTCAGTCTGCTGGATCGCGGCATGGCTTATGCGATTGCGCATATTCGCGGCGGCAACGAAATGGGTGAGCAATGGCGCGAAGACGGCATGCTGATGAAGAAGAAAAACACCTTCAACGATTTCGTCGATAGCGCCCAGTACCTTGTTCAGGAAAAATGGACAACGCCGGATCGGCTGGTCATCGAGGGCGGCAGCGCCGGCGGCCTGTTAATGGGCGCTGTGCTGAATCAGCGGCCGGGTCTGTTCCGCGCAGTTCACCTCGCCGTTCCTTTCGTCGACGTTATTAACACAATGATGGACGCCTCGCTGCCCCTCACTGTCGGCGAATATCTCGAATGGGGCAACCCAAACGAGCAAGCTGCCTACGGCTACATCAAGACGTACAGTCCTTACGATAATCTCGAGAAGCGCGCATATCCAGCTATGCTGGTGACCACTAGCTTTAACGACAGCCAGGTCATGTATTGGGAACCGGCGAAATATGTTGCGCGGCTTCGAACTTTAAAAGCCGATTCGAATCCTCTGCTGCTGAAGATCAAGATGGATCCGGCTGGGCATGGCGGCGCTTCGGGCCGCTATGATCGCCTGCGTGACCGCGCGTTTGAATACGCCTGGATGCTGAGCCAGGTGGGTATTACCAACTAGCCACGCCAGACCTGAACCTTTTCACTACGCACTAAGCCTTATTGATTCGGCTTTGGGGCGGCCTCGTGCGTGTCTAAATATTCGATTTTGCTATCGGCCGAAGTATGTTTGAAGCTCGTGCTCTCCATCGAAACGGTGATGATCCGATTGATGAAGAAGACAGCATGCAAGCGGAACTCGGTGCCGAAGCTCACCGGAAACCAGACGCCGGGTTCGACGCGCTTGTATTGAGTAGTAAATCCAAGGCCCGGAAGATCCGTTCCCAGCATCGTCCGAACGAAAAGAGGTAGCTTCCGCGAGAGGCGTGTGTAAACAGATACCGGCTGAAAGTCTTCCTTGTCGATGAGAGCTTCTCCTGCCCATGTGTAATCATTCTTATCGGCCGGGCCAAATGCAATCCGGTAGGCAGGGCGCCCCGCGACTACCGTTTCGCCCTCTAAAGTGAACTTGAGATCTTTCTGCTCATTGGTAGTCAGCGGAAAGAGGTCTTTGCCGATGCCATCTTTGGAATCATCATTGATCAGATCTTCACGGAAACTTTTCGCCAGCGAGCCATCTAACCCGCCGCTGTCGGGTGCGGGGTCGCCCGTGAAATCGATATAGTGCCCCTTCTTCCAATACCGGCCTTTCAGTGATTCGGTTTTCTTCGTGTTACCTTTAGCCGCCGGCAGCACTAAGAGATCGGCCTTTTCCTCACGCGCGAGCTTCCCGTTTATGCGCCGTATGTCCACGCGAATGTGCTGCTCATACACATACTGGTTGCGCTCGGTCTGTCCACGATCCTGGTTTGTGGCGACACGTTGCATGATCTCCTCCGCCGAGAGTTCGGTTGGCGGATTAGTTGCCTGGGGCAGTCCAAGCCAACCGGCGAACAGAAGAAGTACGAACGTATTCAAAACCGAATGCCCCCTAAACTGATTACGGATCGGTGCAGCGGTTCGATTCAGAAATTGCACTATTTCCAACTAGGCGCGAGGGCCATCCCCCATACTGATGTTTGGGCGCTTGGCGCTTTCGGGCCGATAAGGCTAAGTGGGCGGCTGTTTTCGGCGAGCCGTCTAAGTTTGAATTTTATGAACCGTTACATAGTCACCGGCGGAGCCGGTTTTATCGGGTCCGCTCTGGTTCGGGCACTACAAGCGCAAGGGCACGGCGTTGATATCATTGACGATTTGTCTACCGGTTCCCTGGACAACCTGGAGGAGATCGCTGACCAGGTTACCGTTCACGAGTACGACATCCGTGATTACAAGCGGATCGCTCCGGTAATTGCGGGCGCCCGCCGGGTGTTTCATTTGGCGGCGCTGCCGTCCGTTCCCAAGTCGATCCTTAATCCGGTTGGCAGTCATGAGAGCAACATAGACGGTACATTCAACGTGCTTCGCGCCTCCGCAGAAGGAAAGGTAGGTCGCCTCGTCTATGCCGCTTCCTCATCGGCCTATGGCGATACCGAGGTGCTGCCCAAAGTCGAGACGATGGCGCCCAGGCCTAAATCACCGTACGCTGTACAGAAGCTTACCGGCGAATACTACGCTGCAGCATTCGCTGAATGCCTTGGGCTCGAAACGGTTTCTCTGCGCTTCTTCAATGTGTTCGGACCTCGGCAGGACCCCACCAGCGTCTATTCGGGCGTCCTCTCCATTTTTCTGACATGCTTGATCGAGCGCCGCAGTCCCACAATCTACGGCGATGGAAACCAGTCTCGTGATTTCACCTATGTTGAGGATGTCGTCGGTCTGCTACTGAAAGCGGCTGAGGCGCCGGCTCACGTTTCGGGCAAGGTGTTCAATGCGGGAAACGGGAATCGCTACACGTTGAATGAAACGTGGGAACTCCTCCAGAAGATCGCGGGCGTTCATCTTCCTGCCAACTATGGACCACCCCGCCCGGGTGACGTTCGCGACTCGCAGGCCGATACGAGCGCCGCGGTGCGGGAACTCGGGCATAAGCCGCAGTTTACGTTTGAACAAGGTCTCCGCCTAACCCTGGACTGGTATCACGCCGACTCGGCCCGTAAGCAGGGTGGTAGCGTTCGCTCGGGCGCTACACTGGTCTCGTAACCCGCGCCGCCCCGTTCCCGCCAATCGGAAATTCAAAACATGAGCGATTCGTTCCGCCTCGGAAACGACGGCATCTATCGCTGTGATGCGCTTCAGCAATTTCTCTGGCAAAAACACGGTTTTGGAACACGCCAGGGCAATCCGAAAGCGCAGATCACCCTCCGGCAGATCCATTCCGACCGCATCCTGAACGCAAATGTGATCAGGGATCGTGATCACCAGGGTGACGCGCTCATCACAGACTGCATTGACCGAAGTATTGGCGTTCGTACGGCGGACTGTGTTCCCGTTCTTCTGTTGGACTCGCAGAATCGCGCCATCGGAGCCGTGCATGCAGGATGGCGGGGCAGCGCCGCCGCTATCATCCGGCGAACCATTGAAAAGCTGACTGAGGATTTCGGCTCCAAACCTCCAGATATCTACGCCGCTCTGGGCCCTTGCATTCGTGCCTGCTGCTACGTAGTGGACGCGACCGTTGCACAACAGTTCGCCATGACGTTCCCGGAATGGGAGCTACCGCTTACTGGCAAACAGAATCTTGACCTGCCGGAAGCCAACCGCCGCCATATGGTCGAAGCCGGCGTGAAACTGGACCAGATCTTCGACTGCGATCTCTGTACGGCGTGTCAGAGCGCCAGCTTCTATTCCTTTCGCCGCGAACCGGAGAACCCGGGACGCATGGTTGCGGCCATCGAGCGCCTTGGCTGATCCTTGCCTGGCGCGGTCGCTCGGCTAGCCCAGCTTCTGCTTGACAAGTTCACTCAACAGTTTGCCGTCAACGCGCTTTCCGGCGAGACGGCCCTGGGCCGCTTTCATAACCGCGCCCATCTGCTTCTGAGAGGTTGCCCCCACTTCGCTGATCGCGGCGGAAACGGCCTCCTGCATTTCTGCCTCGGTTGGCGCTGAGGGCAAATAGCTCTCGATAACATGGATCTCTGCTTCTTCCTTTGCCGCCAGTTCTTCGCGGCCACCTTTTCGAAACGCGTCCGCCGATTCCCGCCTCTGTTTCACGAGTGTATTCATGACCTGCATTTCCGACGCTTCGTTGAGCGGTTTCATGGAATCGATTTGCTGTTTCTGAAGCGCCGCCTTGACCATGCGCAGCGTCCCAAGGCGCTGCTCGTCCTTGGCCTTCATGGAATCGACCATGTCTTTCTGCACTTTGTCGAGAAGGGGCATCGCCCAACATTGTATGGCGAGGTCGTCTGAATCGGTTTCCACTTTATCGGCCGGTCAGGGATTTGAGCAATTTGACTGCGCGCCGTATGTCCGCCGCACGTTTGTTCGGATCCGGCTCTTCGCGTTCGATGTTGAGCACGCCTCGGTAACCAATCTCTTTCAATTTCGCGATAAACCGCGGTATATCGACGCTTCCTGCCCCGAGCGGGCGCTCTTGGCCCAAAGCAGCAGGTTTATCGACCGGCGGCCAATCGCCGTCTTTGCAGTGCACCGAAATTACGTGTTCTCGAAGTACGTCTAGCGCCTCAATCGGATCGCCCGTCCCGTACAGCACCATGTTTGCCGGATCAAAGTTGATCTTCAGATTCGGGCGAGCGGCATCGGCGATGAAACGCAACAGAACCTTTGCGGGCTCCTGGCCCGTTTCGAGCGTGAATCGCTGACCGTTCTTTGCGCAGTGATCGCAGATGTCCCGCGTCACCTCCAGAACCTCGCCGTAAAGCGGGTTCTCTGGCTTATCCGGAATGAATCCGATGTGACAGGCGACGCTATCAATCGCGAGCTGCCGCGCCGTATTGGAAACCTCTTTTGTCCTGGCCACACGTTCGGCACGCGTGTTCTTCGGAACCAGACCCACGGTTCGAAGCACAGTCGGAATATCAGCGTAGTCCTCGCCTGCGTAACTGCACACTGCGGTGACGGCTGTGAACTGTTCCGCGGTGAGCGCTTTGTCCCAGGCCTCGGCGGCTCCATCGAGCGGCAATTCCCCCGGGAAGCCCAGTTGTCCCGCGCGCACTCCGAAGGCTTTCACAGCGCGCAATGTTTCCACCGGGTCCGGGCTTGCCCAGAACATTACTCCGATTTCGAGGTCTTCTAATCCGAGCATTTGGCCTTCTCGTTTGATGCCGCTCTTGCAGTATATTGGCTCGTGAACTTACACCGTGCTGAAATCAATCGCGCTGCTCTCATTTTTTTCTATACTCGCGGCCGCTCAGGACACGAACGCCCGTTTCGAGCAGATCATTCAATACTACGTCTCGAACCATCAGTTCATGGGATCTGTTCTGGTGGCAAAGGGTGACCAAACATTATTGGATCGGGGCTACGGGTCGGCTGATTTGGAGTGGAATGTTCCAAATTCCCCAACGGGCAAGTTCCGCCTGGGCTCAATCACAAAGCAGTTCACCGCCGCTTGTATTCTCTTGCTCGAGAAGAGAGGCAAGCTCAATGTGCAGGATCCTGTAAAGAAATACGTTCCGGATGCGCCACCGTCCTGGGATAAGATCACGATCTATCATGTGCTGACGCACACGTCGGGGGTTCCGAACTTCACGAACTTTCCCGATTATCGAAGCTCGGAAGCCATGGCAACCACTCCACAGCAGCTTTTGGATCGCTTCAAAAACAAGCCTCTCGACTTCGAACCGGGCACAAAATGGAGCTACAGCAATTCGGGATACGTGCTCTTGGGCTACATCATCGAGAAAGTGAGTGGTGGATCGTACCAACGCTTCTTGCAGGAAAACATATTCAATCCGCTCGGAATGAAGGACTCCGGCTACGATTCGAACAGCGCTGTCATCCTGCATCGCGTCTCTGGCTATACTCGTGGCCCCGACGGAATCGAAAACGCCGGCTACATCAACATGACAGTTCCGTTTTCAGCAGGCGGTCTGTACTCGACCACAGAAGACCTGCTGCGCTGGCATCGTGGGCTGTTCGGCGGAAAGGTTCTCTCAGCGGCTTCGCTGCAGAAGATGACAACGCCCTTCAAAAACAACTACGCAATGGGCCTAATGGTGGAGACTCACCACGGGCGACGCGTGATTTCGCACGGCGGAGGCATTGAAGGTTTCAATACAGCCGCCTCCTACTGGCCGGACGACAAGCTCTCCGTGATCGTGCTGGCCAATTTGAACGGTCAAGCTCCTGACGAGATCGCCAATGATCTTGCCGCCGTTGTACATGGTGAGCAGGTGACTCTTCCTTCCGAACGGAAAGGGACCGAGCTTTCGGCAGAGGCCCTCAAGCCATACGTCGGTGTTTACGAGTATCAGCCCGGATTGAACCTGACCATCACGCAGGATAAAGGCCACCTCATGGCGCAATTGACAGGCCAGCCGCAGCTTCACATTTACCCCGAATCGCCCACCAAGTTTTTCTGGAAGGAAGTCGATGCTCAGATCGAGTTCACCAAGGACCTGTCCGGCAAAGTGACCGGCGCAACGATTCACCAGGGCGGCCACGATCTCGTTCTGCACCGAAGATAGCCATCAAGCTATCCACTCGTCCACCTTCACCTGGTCGCCCGTTGTCCTCGCCTGTTTGAGGAGCAAGGCTAACTTCAGGGTGCGGGCCGAATCCTGCGGCAAGCAACGCTCGGGCGGTTTCCCCTCGCGGACGCAATCGAGGAAATACGCGATTTCTGCGTCATAACCGTCTGCTTCGGGTATCGCGATCTTCTTGCGTGTGCCCGATTGATCGCTGAGCATTAAGCCGTCCGGTGTCAATTCCAGTTCGGCGCGTTCCGCCCGCGCTTGGAAGCTCATCACCAGCGGAGATCCAGGTAGAAACCACCCGCCTTGAATGCGTACTTCCGGCCCATTAGGGTAAATAAGGGAGGCACTCAGAGTATCGCCCTCGCCGAGCTGCCGCGCAATCACCTTTTCCGGTAGCCCGAAGAGCAGGAGCGCTTGATCGATGTCGTGGAGCAGCAGATCGATAATGGCGCCGCCGCTTCGTGCCTCTACGGGCAGCCACTTGCTCCAATCGGGAAGGCCTGCGCGCCGGACAAAGGTTGTCGACAATATTCGCCCATGCTCCTGCCTTGTTGCGAAGTCGTGCAGGGCACGATACTCCGGCCAAAACCGCAGCACGTGGCCGATCATCAGAATGCGCCTGCTTTCGGATGCTGCGGCCAGCATACGATCGCAATCCGAGGTGGTCAGCGCCATCGGCTTCTCGCAGAGAACGTGCTTGCCGGCCGTCATCGCAGCGATAGCGACCGCCGGATGCAGATCGGTCGGCAGACAAATGTCAACGATGTCCAGATCCGGCTGGAGCACCATTTCGCGCCAGCTTTGAAATTTCTTGGCAGCCGAAAAGTCGTACTTAGCGGCACCGCGCTCTATATTTCCGCCTACCCCGGTGAGGTCACCCGAAAGGAGGCGCTCGTCGTGCGCACAGACTGCATCGATTTCCGCATCGGGAATCTTTGCATACGCACTGAGGTGCACTGCACCCATAAAGCCCAAGCCGACAATGCCAATTTTCACAACTGCATTGTACGCGGGGACGCTCAAAGTAGCGCGAAAGCCGCAGCACCGCCATTCCAAGAGTCTGCCCAGAAACAGGCCGAATTCCCGCGTGCTCTAAGAATTGAGTGGGACACTATTTTCAGCTTGTCGGCCCCCAAAAAGATCGTTCAGGTATTCGGCATAAAGCTAGTCGGAGTGGACGCTGAGAACGCTCACAAACTGCTGGCGTCTATTATCTTTGTCGCTTTTGTAATGTTGGTGGGTTGGGCACTGTGCTGGGTCGCCCATCACAACGCGTGGGACCACCGTAGCAAGCGTTTCGCGTTTTGGACTCATCAGGGCATCTCGATCGCGGTGGCGATCCTGACCATATTGGGATTGGCCTCGATATGGTTGACAATCCTGGCCGCTTGACAACGGCTGCCGGCATGGTCACCGCCGGCCTGGCATTCGCTTTAACAGCGTGTAGTGACGGCCTTTGCCGGTTATCTGGTGATCTTGCGAGGCCGGACGTTTACCGTAGGCGACCGAATCACGATGGGAGGCATTCGTGGCGACGTCGTCGAGCTGACCTTCTTGCAGACCGTAATAATGGAAATGGGTCAGCCGGCAATTGGCGATACCGGTGACAACACTTGGGTTCAGGCGCGCCAGTACACGGGAAGGATCGTGCGCGTCACGAACGGCGTGATATTCGAAGAGCCGGTCTACAACTACACGCGCGAATTTCCGTACATCTGGGAGGAGTTGCGGGTTCCTGTCCCTTACAACGCCGATCGGCACCGTGTGGAGCAGATTTTGCTCGATGCCGCCGCCCGGCACACAACTGATATCGCGACCCTCGGCGAAGAGGCGCTCGCCACGTTAGGGAAGCGCTATGTCATGAAGCGTTCCGAGCTGAAGCCGCAAACCTATTGGCGCCTGACCGATAACTGGCTTGAGATGACGGTCCGTTTTCTGGTTCCCGACTGGGGCATCCGGTCGATCAAAAGTGCCACGAGCCGGGAAATCGTGGATCAGCTCGATAAGGCAGGGATCGGAATTGCATCCGGCACATACGAAGTCGTAGGGTTTCCGCCAGTCAAGGTCGAGATGGTCTCTGCCGTCGAGCCCGCCGGGGGACGGCAAACGATCACCTGCTTGAACAGCCGTTTTGGTCGGGGTTGTCGATCCGCTGATAATCAAAATATGTACTATCCTGAGCTTCGTTGTGGCTGAACAGGTGGAGAACTTTAGCCTCGGCGTGCTCGGAAAAATGCGAGATTTGCCAGATTCCCTTTCCGACTGGCATCTTGTCCATCTCGAAGCGAGTTCCCGGTTCCACCTGGGCCATAAAGCCATAAATAGAAACGGGTTGGATCACACGAGCCGTCACCCTCACCCACTGGTAAGTTTTCTGATCAATCCACAGTTGCCCGTTCATTCCCGTCAGTACCTGCGCATTTCTGTTCGGCGGTTTATACCCAGGGAGCGGAGTGGCCTTCAGCAGCCACACAGTGAATCCTCGGAGCTTGTGCGTACCGGCTAATTGGAATTCGAATGCCTTGGTAAGCTCCGAGATCATATCGGTGTCGCGCTTTTGTTCCTCGGTGTATTTTTCGATCCGTTGCCGACTTTGGTCTGCCGATTCCGCGCAACGTTGTGCCGTCACGTCCCGCTCCTTCTTGAGTTCCTGCTGTTTCTGGGCTTCCGCAAGCGGTTGACCATTCACTTCGATCAGCCGTTGGTACGGCGTCCCTGCGATCATCGTGACCTGATAAGTCTTCGTGCCGCTTCCATCTTTGTCCCGCTCCTTGTTGTTGTAGTAGGGCGCGGCCTGAAAATCGCGTCTATTCGCCTCAACTGACTTCTGAATGATTTCCTTTACGTTCGGCCGGGTCGCTTGCGCCACTACGGGCAAGCAGCAGACAACAAACACGGCAAAGTACAGGCAGACGTGACCGCTCGATGTGCGGATATGCATTGTTAGCCGGAGGACTCTCCTGCAACTTAGATGCTAAGTACCTCGATAGTGAAACGGTTGAATTGCGCTCAATCCCGAGCTAACAAATAGTGCACGGTCGGCGTGACGATCAGCGATAACAGCATCGAGGCGAGAATACCCCCAATGACGGCGATCGCGAGCGGTTGTAGCATCTGAGAGCCGGCTCCGAGCGCCAGAGCCAGCGGAATCATTCCCGCCATGGCTGCAAGGGCCGTCATCATGATGGGCCGCAGCCGCCGCTCTCCCGCCTTGATCATCGCTTCTCGAGGAGACCAGCCTTCTGCACGATATTTCTGGTCCGCGTCCAGCAGCAGGATTCCGTTCTTAGCCACAATTCCGACCACCATGATCAGGCCCATAAAGGATGACAGATTAAACGTGGTTCCACTGAGGAGGAGAGCGAAGAAAACGCCGGAGGTTGAAAGCAGAGCCGACGAGAGGATGGCGACGGGCGCCGCAAAACCTCCAAATTCGACCAGCAACACAATGAATACCAGAACGATCGCGGCACCCAGCACGAAAACCAGATCATGGAACGACTGCTGCTGCTGCGCATACAGCCCGCCGTAGACGACACGGATCGCGGAAGGTAGGTGTAACGCTGCCACCTTCCTTTGAACCAGCGCAATTCCGGTACCTAGGCTCACGCCTTCCAGGCGTGCCGTGACTGCAACGTAGCGTTGCAAATTTTCCCGGTGAACTTCCAATTGGCCGGGATTCTCGTCAACTGTCGCAAGCGTTCCCAGCGTCGCCACCTTTCCCGTGCCGCTGATCAGGATGGTGTTGCGAATGCTATCAAGGGATTCTCTCGTCGATTCCGGGAAGCGGACGCGAACCGTGTAGGCGCGGGCATTCATCACGATGGGGACAGTAGCCGGTTCGCCGGCAATGATCGCGCTGGTATCAAGTTCCAATTCCTGAGGCGTGAAGCCGGCGCGGGCAGCCGTGGTCTGATCCACGTTGAACGTAATCGCGGGTCCGCTGACGGTGTTCTCGATACCGTTCTTTATATCCTTTACCGATGGAATGGTCTTTATGGCATCCGCTACACGCGGCGCCCATTGCTGCAACAGTCCCACATTTTGGCTGAAGAGCTTAATCTCTACTGGATCAGGCGAACTTGTGAGATCTCCGATCTGATCCTGCAGAATCTGAGTGAAATCGGTATCGAGCTGCGGATACGCTTTGTTTACCCGCTCTCGAACATCCGCAATAATCTCCTCGATTCCGCGACTCCGGTGAGATTTCAGCCTGACGGAAATATCTCCTGTATTCGCCTCGGTTACGGTGGCGAAACCGAGCTGCAAGCCCGTGCGGCGGGACGTGTTGTCAACTTCCGGAATGGAACGCAGGATTTGTTCCACTCCGACAAGGACGCGGTTAGTGTCTGTAAGAGATGCTCCGGCCGGCATCAAATAATCCAGCACGAAGCCTCCCTCGTCCATTGCCGGAAGCAGATCGCTGCCGAGCGATTTATAGCAGAAATAGGAGACCAGTACAAGCAGCAGGCAAACACCCAGTAGGCCCCACGGATACCGCAGCGCTGTCTTGATCAGCCGCTCATAGATGCGAGTGACGCGCCCCATAAAACCTGTTGTGGCTACTTCGGGATGTTCTTGGATCTGGTGGGGTGAGTGGACGAGTAAGAAGCTGAGCGCCGGTGTCCATGTCAGCGCTAGAGCTAACGACGTGAGTAGTGCCACCGCCACCGTGAGCGCCAGCGCGCGAAAGAAAACTCCAGTCACCCCGGAAATGGCGATCAGGGGGAGAAATACAACGATAGGAGTAATTGTCGAGCCGACGAGCGGCTTCCGAATCTCTCCCAGTGCGCTGCGAATGGCTTGCGACCGGGTCTGGCCCGCATCGCGGTGCATCACGATGTTTTCAACTACGACAATCGCGTCATCAATAACCAGCCCCACCGCAGCCGCCAGCCCGCCGAGCGTCATGAGGTTGAAGCTCTCGCCCAGCAACCGCAGCGCGATAAAGGTGACGGCTATGGTGGCCGGAATCACCAGTCCGGCCACAACAGAGGTTCCCCAATCTCGCAGAAAGACGACGAGAATTGCGGCAGCCAGAATAAGTCCGATCACAATGGCGTCACGCACGCTTTTGATTGAGGCACTGACCAGGTCCGACTGGTCGTAGAAGCTGCTGATATTGACATTTCCCGGCAGCGAGCGCTTCAACTGATCCATCTGTTTGTGGACTTCGTCTGCTACCGCGACCGTATTACTGTCGGGCTGGCGAAAGATGTTAAGCAGTACGGCAGATTGCCCCATCGCGGTAACGACTGTGTAAACCGGTTTGACTGATTGGCTCACAGTCGCCACATCCCGGATGTGGACCGGATTACCGGAACTCAGCGACTTTGCCACCATGCTGCCGATGTCCGATAAGTTTCCTGCCTGCCCACTTACAAGCGCGAGTACGAGCTGATGATTCCGTTGAATGAGGCCCGGGGAATCGATCAGATTGCTCTTCGAAAATGCATCCAAAAGATTCGGTACGGTGATTTGAGATTCGACCAGCTTCTCCGGATCAGGTTGAATCAGAAATTCCGGCTGCTGGCCTCCCTGAACGACCACCATCGATACGCCGGGCAGGCGGTTGAGCTGTGGTTTCAGGTTGTACGTCGCCAGTTCCCAAAGCCTCGTCTGCGGCACTGATGAGGAGGTAAGGCTGTAGCCCATGATAGGGAAGGCAGCAAAAGTGAGTCGATTGACGGTGATCGTGGCGGTCGGAGGAAGCGTCGGCTGAACGCTCGCCACGGCGGCGTTCACATACTGCAGTGTGCGGAACATGTCCACGTTCCAGGTGAAAAATAAATCCACTTCGGCTTCGCCGCGGCTCGTATTCGATACGACGTGATCGAGCCCTGGCACGGAGTTCATCGCCTCCTCTATCGGACGCGTAACCGTGACCTGCATCTGCTCGATCGGCATTACGCCGTTGTCAATACCTACAACGATTCGCGGAAAGTTGGTGGCAGGAAAGACTGCGATCGGGATCGTAAACACGAGGTACACGCCGAACGCCGCCAGCGCAACGATGATGAAAATGATCGATTTTAGCTGTCGCCCGGTCCAGTGTTCGGTTTCCTCGCTTAGTACAGGAGGGGGCTCGATGGTAGCTGCCCTGCTCATTTTTGATCCTTCGCGCCGCTGTCGGCGTTACCGCTCTTACCGCCGGCCTCGTCCGCGCCGGGTTTCGTGATCTGGATCTTCGATTTATCGTCGAGACCCAGGCCGCCCTGCACAATTACCTGTTCCCCCCGTTTGACTCCGTTCAGAATCTGGACGTTATCGCCTTCCCGTACTCCCGTGGTGACTTTGCTTTCGTGCGCCAGGCCGTCGGAGCCCGCGATCATGACTTTCTCGCCACCCTCGTCTGATGAAAGTAGCGCCGCAGTTGGCACAATTACCGCGTTCTGAATCTCGCCGACATTGATCGAAATCTGAACCGTAACGCCGGGTTTGAGCTTCTCGCCGGGATTCGGGGCTTGCACCCACACCTCAACCGTCGTTGTATTGGGATCGACCGCTGGACTTACAACCGTAACTTTGCCGCTCAACTGGGCGCCGGGCCCGATAATGTTGGCGGGGCGGCCCACGGTTATGGATGAGGCTTCATGCACCGGCACATTGGCTCTGGCAACCACCTGCGAAATGTCTACGATCGAAAATAGCGCCGATCCCGCGCTCGCCATCTCGCCGACGTAGAGCGGCCGGTCTGCTATTACGCCTGTAATCGGACTTCGCACTTCCGAGTAGCCGACCTGCGCCGCGGCACTGGCGTAGTGAGCTTTGGCGGCATCCATCTGCGCTTGTGCGCCCTTCAGTTGTTGGGCTCGCCCGATCGTCTGAAGCGATGTCAAATGCTGTTGCGCTGTATCGAACTGGGCTTGGGCCTGAGCGAGAGAGACTCTGGCGTCGTCCACCAGCTTCCGGGCCAGAGCGCCCTCTCGATATAATTGCTGCCGGCTGTCGTACACCTTTTGAGCGGCATCGAGTGCCTGGCGGGACGACGCGACATCAGACTGCGCCTTAGTAAGATCTTCGGGCATTGTGGCAGCCTTAGTGTTTTCGTAGCTGGCCTGCGCCTGCTCGTACAGTTGTTTGCTCTCATCCGCCGAAGCGCGTAAATCGCGATCTTCCAGCGCAGCCAATAGCTGCCCCTCGCGGACGTGGTCGCCTCGCTGGGCGAAGAACTTCTGAACCGGCGCGCTGATCTTCGGATTGATGTTGGCCTGGTGGACCGGGTAGAGGATCGCCTCCACCGTAACGGTATGTGCAATGCTCCCCTGTTCGGCAGTCGCGACCTGGACGGGGGTTTCCGTTTTCGCTTCGGCAGCGTTCTCGTCAGCCGCTTTCTTCCCGCAGGCCCCCAGGACCAGGCACGACACGGCGACGCATATCTGAATGGTTCGCATGACTCAGAAAGTTCCTGTCAAAGTTCGCAAGGCGGCAAGCGCCACGCGGTATCTAAGCAGCCCGTCATCATATGCATTGCGCGCCTGGCTTGCAGTGGTTTGCGCATCCACCACCTCCAGTGAGGTCGCTTCCCCCGCTTGATAGCGAATAATCGTCAGGCGTAAGCTCTCCGCCGACAAGTCCGACGAGGATCGCAACGACTCTACTTGCGATAACGCAGTCTGCGCCTCCTGATAGCTCGCCGCCAGCTCTGCTTGTAACTGTTTCTGAGCAAGTGAAAGGTCGATCTCGGCCTGGCGCTCTCGCATCGAAGCCTGCTTCACCTTACTACGAATCGAACCCCAATCCCAGAGAGGTATGTTGAGCGTTGCCGACGCGGAATACCCGAGGTTTTGGCGGAAGGGCACCTGAATCGCCGGAAAGGTGCTGCGGCCGGTCGCAAAGGTTGGGTAGGTTGTTCGCGCTGCAAACTGATTCGCATCGATGCCGTAGAATACGTCGAGTCCAAATGATGGCAAATAGGCGTACTTTGCGACGCTCACACCAGCCCGCGCTTCACTAACCCCCGCCTGCGCTGCGCGGAGGTCTGGACTCTTGTTATACGCCAGCCCAGCAGCCTCCGCAAGGCTTGGCAACACCGGAAGTTGCGACATATCGTCGACAATCGAGTAGTCCGAGCGTAGCGTAGGGAAAATCAGCACCGCCAGGGCATTCTTCGCCTTTTCGACCGCGAGATGTGCATCCTGAAGATCACGCTCCCGCTGCTGAACCTGAATCTGCGCCTTGATCACGTCCGCGTGAGCAGCCTCGCCGCCGCGTTCTTGTTTCTGAGTAATGTCGAGGAAATGTTCGGCTTCGGAAAGACTCCTTTCTGCGTTTCTCACTTTTCGCAGCGCATTCGCAATTCCGTAGTAGTCTTGGACCACGGTGGCGTTCAGGCCTCGGACTGCAATATCGCTCTTCGCTTGCGCAACGGCCTCCGCTGCCTGTGCCTGCCGGATCTCCCCGCGTCGGAAGAGTGAAAACAAATCTGCGTGTCCGATGATCTGCTCGTTATATACATGTACGCCGTCGTTGGCGACGAACACTCCCGAAGGAGTGCCATTCCCTTCGGTGTAAATGAACTGATTCAAACCGTTGGCGGTTGGAAGCTTGGATGCTTTAGCCTGCTTCAGGTCTTCCCTCGCGAGTTGCAAAGCTATGTTTGCTGTCTCTACCTGCGCTCCATACTTCTTGGCGCGCTCGAGCGCGTCTTGGAGTGTGATCGTTAGCGCGGTCTCCGCCGCATTTTGACTCTCAGCTTGAACAAAGGAAGCGTTCAACAGGATAAGAAATGAAAGAGCAATGGCCTTTCTGCGCAATGTCAGCTCCACTTGAATCAGCGTAACGTTAGTACCCTTGAAAGGTATGAGGTTCCTTTACGGCGTGATTCTCGGGATTGTGCTGGTCTTTGTGGCGGCCTATTGCTATTTCCGGTTCGGGCTTGCCCCGGTGGCCGTCAAAGCTCCGCCAATGCCGTTCGAAAAAACCTACGCAAACATGGCCCTTCACGCAGCGATCCAAAAGGGCGCGCCCAGGAACGCGCCATTTCAGCCCGTCGAAGCAGATTTTCAGACAGGAGCTCGGCTTTATCGGGAACATTGCGCCGTTTGTCATGCGCTCCCGGACGGAGTCAGAACGGCCGTTAGCGGAGGCGAGTTTCCCAAACCGCCTCTGCTGCTCAAGGGCAAGGGCGTTACGGACGATCCTCCTGGAGAAACCTATTGGAAGATTCAAAACGGCATCCGCATGACCGGAATGCCGGGTTTCAGCGATGCGCTCTCAGATCGCCAGATGTGGGACATAGCATTTCTATGTGCTCAGGCCGACAAATTGCCCGCGAGCGCGCAAACCATTCTGAATCAGCCATACAAGCCTGATACGGGCATGTGAAATCGCCCTCGCAATTTGACGGATGTTATGTTCAGGCCCTGTCGCATCTAGGATGTGATGCCCAAAATCAGCAGTCTGAATGCGTTGGCATGGCCGCTTGTGCGCCAGATTAAGAACGGCGATGTCTCGGCGCTGGATGTGAGTACGGCCGGATCGGATCGGACGGAATCACTCGAAGCAAGAACGAAGAAGGCTGATCGGGTGGTTGGTTCGATATGCCCGTACTGTGCCGTTGGTTGTGGGCAACTGGTGTACATCAAAGACGAAAAAGTTATCGATATCGAAGGCGACCCCGCATCCCCTCTTTCCAATGGCTGCTTGTGTCCTAAAGGCGCCGCTACGTTTCAGTTGGTGACCGGAACACATCGTATGGCGGATGTTTTGTATCGGCCCCCTTACGCTACCGACTGGGAGAAGATTCCGCTCGAAACCGCCATGGACATGATTGCTCAACGTGTGAAGAAGACGCGCGATGAAACTTGGGAAGACAAGACCGAGAAGGGCGAACCGCTCCGCCGCACCATGGGGGTCGCGCATCTCGGTGGCGCCACGCTCGACAACGAAGAAAATTACCTGATCAAGAAACTCTTCACTAGTCTGGGCATCGTCCAGGTAGAGAACCAAGCTCGTATTTGACACTCCGCTACGGTCCCCAGTTTGGGGACCTCGTTCGGCCGAGGGGGTGCAACCACGTTCCCAGGCGACCTAGTGAACTCGGATTTCATCGTCATCGAAGGCTCGAATATGGCCGAGTGCCATCCGGTGGCATTCCGTTGGGTGATGCGCGCGAGAGAACGCGGTGCAACCGTTATCCACGTCGATCCCCGGTTCACCCGGACGAGTGCCGTCGCAAACATTCATGTCCCGATCCGAGCCGGCTCCGATATTGCTTTCCTCGGCGGGATCGTTCGCTATATCCTCGAAACGGAGCGATATTTCAAGGACTACGTCGTCAATTACACAAACGCCTCCGCAATCATCTCTAAAGACTTCAAGGACACAGAAGACCTCGACGGCCTTTTCAGCGGTTGGGATAAGAAAAAAGGCAGCTACGATTTGCGGAGCTGGATGTACGAAGGCGTCGATCCTGAAGCCGCGGCTGGCATGCGCGAAGGGGAATCGGGGAAAAAAGGGGAGCCGCTACAGCGCGAGCCCATACAGGCCGAGAAAACGGATCCCACTTTGCAGCACCCGCGCTGTGTTTTCCAGATCCTGAAGAAGCACTACCAGCGCTACACGCCGGAAATGGTGGAAGAGGTTTGTGGAATTCCGCAGCACTTATTCCTGAAAGTGGCCGAAATCCTGTGTCAGAATTCCGGCCGCGATAAGACCGGCGCCTTCGTGTACGCAGTAGGCTGGACGCAGCACTCCGTTGGCGTGCAGTTCATACGCAGCGCTGCCGTCATTCAGTTGCTGCTTGGGAATATCGGCCGGCCCGGCGGTGGCGTGATGGCACTCCGCGGTCACGCTTCCATTCAAGGGTCAACGGACATCCCGACCCTCTACAACCTCCTGCCCGGCTACCTGCCCATGCTGCGCGCCAAGCACGACCAGGATCTCAAGACCTATCTGCACTTGAACACTCCGCCGTCGGGCTGGTGGGGTGAGTTTCCCAAGTATTTCATCTCCCTCATGAAGGCCTGGTTCGGAGAGGCCGCCTCCAAGCACAATGACTGGTGTTATGAGTATCTGCCGACTATGACCGGCGACCATTCGCACATGAACACCGTGGTCGATATGGCTGACGGCGTTGTCAAAGGATATTTCGTCATGGGCGAAAATCCTGTGGTCGGTTCTATGAATGGGCCGCTTCAACGCAAAGGACTCAGGCAGCTCGATTGGCTTGTGGTGCGTGATTTCCAACTCACCGAAACAGCTGACTTCTGGCGAGATGCCCCGGAGATCCAACGCGGAGAAGTGAAAACCAAAGACATCAAGACCGAAATCTTTTTCCTACCCGCTGCCGCTCATACGGAGAAGGACGGCAGCTTCACTAATACCCAGCGGCTCCTGCAATGGCATCACAAGGCGGTCGAGCCGCCAGGCAGCGCCCGAAGCGACCTAGACTTTGTCTTCAAATTGGGCCAACGGTTGAAAAAGCTGTACTGGGATGAGTTTCATGAGCCGCGCAATTGGCCCATTCGCGACCTGACCTGGGATTACCCCACCCAGGGATCCCTGAACGAGCCGGACGCCGAGGCCGTGCTGAAGGAAATCAACGGTTACACTATGGCCGACCGCAAGCCGGTGGAAGGGTTCACGTCACTCAAGGACGATGGGTCTACGGCTTGCGGCTGCTGGATCTACTCCGGGTGTTATCGTGACGGCGTCAACATGACGGCACGCCGGAAGCCTCACTGGGAGCAGAACTGGATCGCGCGCGAGTGGGCTTGGGCGTGGCCGCACAACCGCCGCATCATTTACAACCGTGCATCTGCGGATCTGGAAGGCAAACCATGGTCCGAGCGCAAGAAGCTGGTCTGGTGGGATGAAAACAAGAAAGAGTGGGTAGGTCATGACACGCCCGACTGCATCATCGAACGCCCGCCGTGGTATCGCCCCTCGAAGCATGCTCGCGGGAAAGATACGCTCTCCGGTATTGATCCCTTCGTCATGCAGGCCGACGGCAAAGGGTGGATCTATGTAGCTACCGGTCTCGCGGACGGCCCCCTGCCGACACACTACGAACCGCAAGAGAGCATAGTCAAGAACCCCTTATACGGTCAGCAATGCAATCCGGAACGTATGGAGTGGAGGCGAAAGGATAATCCATACCATCAGCCATACGAGGACCCTCGATTCCCTTATGTGCTCACGACATATCGCCTGACCGAGCACCACACGGCGGGAGGGATGAGCCGCTGGTTGAGTTGGCTCTCTGAACTACAGCCGGAGATGTTCTGCGAAGTCTCTCCGGAGCTTGCCAACGAGCGTGGCCTGAAGAATGGCGGGTGGGCGACCATCCGCACCATCCGTGGTGAAATCGAGGCTCGCGTCCTGGTCACGAACCGCATGCAGTCTGTCCGTATTAAGGGCCGCGTCGTGCACCAGATCGGGATACCGTATCACTGGTCGAGCAAAGGGCTCGTCCGCGGTGATGCCGCCAACGAGCTGACCATGTTCGTGGCCGATCCGAATGTGTCAATTCAGGAATCGAAGGCTTTGACTGGCAACATCGAGCCGGGCCGGACCGGCAAGAAACGCCGTTACATCACCAGTGGCCCGTTCGTGAAGAAATTACCCGCACAAGAAAACAGACGCGATTTAGCGCCAGCTCGCCAGAAACCGCAGACAAAACACGGTCACAGGGCCGCAGAGATGAAGGAAGGGAACCAATAGCCGTGGCAGAAACGAAAGGCTTCTTCACGGATACTACCCTTTGTATCGGTTGCAAGGCATGCGAGGTGGCGTGTAAGCAGTGGAATCAGTTGCCGGACGACGGGTTCCTGTTCACGGGAATGTCGTACGACAACACCGTACATCTAGGCGCATCCACGTGGCGTCACGTTGCCTTCATTGAACGCCCTGTACCATTGACGCCGCAACACGACGGAGCCTTCTCGTGGCTGTTCTCGTCCGACGTTTGTAAGCATTGCGCGCGCGCTGGATGCCTGGAGAGTTGCCCGACTGGCGCAATTGTTCGGACCGAGTACGGATCAGTCTATGTTCAGCCGGATGTTTGCAACGGCTGCGGATATTGCATTGTGAGCTGTCCCTTCGGCGTCATCAATCGCCGCGAGGAAGATGGCCAGGCCTGGAAGTGCACGCTCTGCTATGACCGGCTGCGAGAGGATATGATTCCGGCTTGCGCCAAGGCTTGCCCCACCGAATCCATTCAGTTCGGCAATCTAGAGGATCTTCGCGAGCACGCCAAAGAGCGCGTTCGGAAATTACACGAAAGCGGTGCCCACAATGCGTATCTCTATGGGGCAACTGCCGAAGATCAGCCCGGCACCGAAGGGCTGAACGCGTTTTTCCTGTTAATGGATAAGCCCGAAGTCTATAATCTGCCTCCAGACCCATGCGTACCGACAAAGAAGGTGAAAGACTCCTGGCTAGCGGCGGGGGCCACCGCGGCGGCCATGGCCCTGGTTGCTGTGGGGGCGGTCTTATTCGGGGGGCGGGAACGGGTATGAGCGGTACCGCGGTTCGCTACAAGGACTCCGTACAGCCCGTACGCACAGATAGCCGCGATATCGATCGACGTGTCGCCGTCCTGACCGGTGAAGCTGCGGATCAGCAAGCGTCCGGAACGGCAGGCGAGCACGCACAGAAACAGGCCGAGGTCTGGCGCAATCTGCCACAACCAGAGGCGAATGATCCTACTTACTACGATCGGCCCCTGCTGAACGAGCCGGTTTGGAAATGGGCTATACCGACGTATGACTATATTGGCGGCTTGACTGGTGCCGCCCTTGTGCTGGGGGCTGCTGCTCAGATCGGAGATACCGCGTCGCGCGAAAGACTTATTCGTCGCTGTCATCGCATCGGTTTCGCCGGCGTCGTTGTCAGCGCTGCTCTGCTCGTGGAAGATCTCGGGAAGCCCTCCCGGGTCCTGAATATGCTTCGCGTTTTTCGCCCCACGTCCGTCATGAACATGGGCGCGTGGATACTGATGGGCTCAAGCGTGCTCGCGTTCGGCGCTTTTGTTCTCAGGCCGAGGAAGGGACGGCTCAGAAGAGTTGGCCAGTTCTGCGGCTACGCTGCGGGCGTTTTCGGCGCCGCTCTCGCCACGTACACGGGAGTGCTGACAGGCAATACTGCGGTACCCCTCTGGCAGGCATCGCGAAAAATTCTGCCCATTCTGTTCGGTGTTTCCGCCATGTCAAGCGTGGGCACTCTCTTTGAACTTACAGTAGAAAGCGCGGAAGAGCGCCGGCTAACTAAATTATTCGGAACTGTAGGGCAGACAGCAGAGCTTGCGGCGGAAATCGTAATGGAGCGGCAGGCGGCTGTTGTGCCGCGCGTTGCGCGCCCGTTGCATCGCGGTCTGGGCGGATTTCTTTGGAGAAGCGCAATGCTGCTTACGGGCACAGGCCTGTTGCTTGGCCTCACGCCGCGTCACACGCGTAACAGACGTATCGTATCCGGTCTACTCGGCACGCTCGGCTCGGTGCTGATGCGCTTTACCGTCGAACATGTGGGTACAGTTTCCGCGCGCGATGCCCGTGCTTCCTTCCACCAACAACGGGCTGGGTACGGAGCCGCGGAAGTCACTGGGCGCACCGCTGCAGTCCTATAACTGCTTTTCTATTACAGGATTTTTTCGAGTTCGGCCTCAAGAAACATTCCGTGTTAGGACTAGTCCCTCTATTCGCACGAAGATTATTTGAAGAGCGGCAGCTGCGGGTTCACACCCCAAGGCTAGACCCGGATGTCCCAGTATTTTTCGCGAGGCGCGAACTCGATCGCGAGGATAACAATCTTCGCTCTGGTCGTGGCTCTTTGTTCGGTTCTTTGGCTTGGTTACTTAATCGTGCGCTCGCCGTACGAGATGATGCAAAACGAGCCCCGCGAACAGCCTGTACCCTTCAGTCACGAGCATCACGTTGGCGGCTTAGGCATTGATTGCCGCTATTGCCACACCACCGTCGAAGATTCGTCTTTCGCCAACATTCCCGCTACCAAAATCTGCATGAATTGCCATTCGCAGATGTGGGCCACCAGTCCCATGCTGGAGCCCGTGCGCGAGAGCTACCGCACTGGGAAGTCTATCGAGTGGACGCGCGTAAACGACTTGCCGGAGTTTGTCTATTTCGATCACAGTATTCACGTCCATCACGGAATTGGCTGCACAACCTGCCACGGCCGTGTGGACAAGATGCCGCTGACGTGGCAGGCGGCGCCGCTCACGATGGAGTGGTGTCTGAACTGTCATCGCCATCCGGAGCGTTACGTGCGCCCCCTCGATCAGGTGTTTTCTATGGACTACGCGCCACCTCCCGACCAGATCGCGTTCGGAAAGCGCTTGGTTCGCGAGTATCACATCCAGAGCCTCACGAGCTGCTCCACGTGCCATCGATGAGAAGCATGCCCAAGCACGATTTCGTTCCGCTTGAATCTCTCACCCAACGCCGCCAACCGTCGCTTTGGCGCACGCCGGAAGAATTTGAGGGTCGCGCCGTGGAAATCGAGGAGGAGAAGTTCTCCGAAGAGGGCATCGAGTTTTCCGGCGCTAGTAGAAGGCGCTTTCTTGCGCTCATGGCCGGTTCGATGGCTTTGGCAGGACTCACCGGGTGCACACGGCAGCCGGAAGAGACGATCATGCCGTATGTTGATCCGCCGGAGGACGTGATTCCTGGAAGGCCGAAGTATTACGCGACGGCGGCTCCGGTCAATGGCATTGCCGAAGGCGTCATTGTCGAGAGCCATACGGGCCGCCCGACCAAGGTCGAGGGCAACCCCGATCATCCGGCCAGCCTCGGAGCGACGAGCGTTCATTCGCAGGCCTGCCTGATGGATCTCTACGATCCCGATCGCGCGCGGGAGATTATTCATCTCGGGCTGCCCCAGGATTGGGATTCCTTCCAGCTTGCTTGGCAGCAGGCGATTGCTCCGATTCAGGATCGCCACGGCGCGGGGTTTCGCATCCTGAGCGAAACAGTCATATCGCCAACCCTGGGAGCGCAGATCCAGGCGGTCCTCAAAAAATTTCCGGCCGCGAAGTGGCACCAGTTCGATCCGGCAGGCCCGCATTCGGCCCGCGCAGCCGCGCAAATGGTCTTCGGCAGACCGGTGCATACGTATTACAAGCTCGGTGCCGCGGATATCCTGGTCTCGCTCGATGCGGACTTTCTCGCATGCGGCCCGGGATCGACGCGCTACGCCCACGATTTTGCGCTGCGGCGACGGCAAGGTGATCGCCTGGACATGAATCGCCTGTACGTCATCGAGAGCACTATGACGGCCACCGGCGGAAAGGCCGATCACCGTCTGGCGCTGCGTTATGCCGAGGTGGAAGAATTTGCTCGCGAACTCGCGGCCGCCCTCGGCGTAAACGGTGCATCCCCCGGCAGTGGCGCATATCAATCCTGGATAACTCGCATCGCGCACGAACTTCAGGAGCACAAAGGCGCCTGCGTCATTATCCCGGGCGCGCATCAATCTCCGGCTGTGCACGCCCTCGCTCTTGCCATGAACGCCGCCCTCGGCAATACCGGCAAGACGGTGGTCCATACCGATCCGCTGGAAGTGCAGCCGGTCGATCAGATCCAATCCCTGCGTGAGCTTGCGCGCGACATGGGCGACGGAACCGTGGACGTGCTGCTGATCCTGGGAGGTAATCCCGTTTACAACGCCCCGGTCGATTTCAACTTCACGGCCGGGCTCGACAAAATAAAAACATCCGTTCACGCCGCAACTCAGTTCAACGAGACATCGTTGAAAACGACCTGGCACATTCCCGAGCCGCATTTTATGGAGGACTGGGGCGATGCGCGCTCAGTGGATGGCACCATCAGCATCATTCAGCCGCTGATTGCACCGCTATACCCGGGCTCGCGTTCGCAGCTTCAGATCCTCGACAGCATGCTCCAATTCCCGGGGCGCTCTCCGTATGACATCGTGCGCGCCTACTGGTCCGCGAAGAGCGGCGAAAAAGATTTCGAAGCGTGGTGGCGCAAGTCCGTGCATGACGGGCTGATCGCGGATTCGGCTCTGCCCGCGCTTACTGTCACGCCAAACAGCAATTTCGGAGCCGTGCCGCCCCCCTCTCCTTCAACAGGCATCGAAATCGTATTCCGGGCCGACCTGTACATGTACGACGGCCGCTACGCGAATAACGTATGGCTTCAGGAATTGCCGCATCCCATGACCAAGTTGACCTGGGATAACGCAGCCTTTCTGAGCCCCAAAACGGCCAAGCAGCTCCGATTCGACAACCAGCAGCACGTTCAACTGACATATCGCGGCAGAAGCGTAGAAGGCTCCGTCTGGATTTTGCCCGGTCATCCGGACGAATCGGTCACTCTAGATCTCGGCTGGGGCCGATGGCACTCGGGAAGGGCAGGGAATGGGGCTGGTTTTAACGCCTATGCTCTGCGTCCCTCCGATGCCTTATGGACCGGAGCCGGCGTCCAGCTTAGAAAGCTCGACACACCGTATCCGCTTGCGACCACGCAGATGAATCAGTCGATGGAGCATCGGGACGTAGTGATTCGAAATACCCTTGAAGGCTACAAGAAAGATCCCGACTTTGCGAAGCAGATCGAACACGAGCCTCCCGACAATCTTACGCTGTATCCGCACTGGTACTACTGGGGCTACGCCTGGGGCATGTCGATTGACCTCACGGCCTGCGTCAACTGTCAGGCCTGCGTCATCGCCTGCCAGGCGGAGAACAATATTGCGGTGGTGGGCAAAGAGCAGGTGCTCGCCCGCCGCGCCATGCACTGGCTCAGAATTGATGTCTACTACGAAGGCGACATCAGCTATCCGACGGCTTATTACTGTCCGACGCCCTGCATGCAGTGCGAAAACGCGCCCTGCGAACTGGTCTGCCCCGTACAAGCCACGAATCACAGCAGCGATGGCCTGAACGACATGATCTACAACCGCTGCATAGGAACACGCTACTGCTCCAATAACTGCCCGTGGAAAGTGCGGCGCTTCAATTTCATGCTGTTTCAGGACTGGACCACCGAGACCTGGAAGATGCAGCGCAATCCTGACGTAACCGTGCGCAGCCGCGGAGTGATGGAAAAGTGTACGTATTGCGTGCAGCGCATTCGCGAAGCGGACATCAGGTCGAGAAACGAGGGCCGCTTTATTCGCGATGGCGAAATTCAAACCGCCTGTATGCAGGCTTGCCCCACGCAAGCGATTGTTTTCGGCGATCAAAAAAATCCGAATAATCGAGTCTCCAAGCTGAAAACCGAAAAACTGAATTACGCCATGTATGCGGAGCTGAACACTAGGCCGCGAACCACTTATCTCGCTGATCTTCGCAATCCAAATCCGGAGTTTCAGGGTGCTTGAGCTGGTTTCACTTGAAGAACGGCAGCGCCACGCAGCCCGGCCGTTGGATCCGAACAATCCTCTAGAGGTAATAGCGCCGAGCACTACCTTCGAAACAGTCAGCGAGCAGATCAGCTCCATCGTACTCACCCGGAAACCCCCACTCTTCTGGTGGAGCGTGTTCGGGTTCGGCTTGTTCCTGTTTATCGTGTTCGGAATCGCGATCAGTTATCTGCTCGCGAAAGGTATCGGTATTTGGGGCGTCGAAATCCCGGTCGCTTGGGGATTCGCCATCACGAATTTCGTCTGGTGGATCGGAATCGGCCATGCTGGGACGCTCATTTCGGCCTTCTTGCTGTTGATGAATCAGAGCTGGCGTAGTTCCATTAACCGGTTCGCGGAAGCGATGACTATTTTCGCCGTTATGTGCGCCGGGATGTTCCCCCTCTTCCACCTGGGCCGGGCCTGGATCTTTTACTGGATCTTGCCTTACCCCAACACCATGACTGCGCAGCCGAATTTCCGCAGCCCGCTGGTTTGGGACGTCTTCGCGGTCTCGACATACTTCACGATTTCAGTCCTGTTCTGGTACATCGGGATGATCCCCGATCTCGGCACGTTGCGGGACCGCTCGGCAGGCGGATTCCAGAAAGGTTTTTATGGCGTGCTCTCTTTCGGCTGGCGCGGATCTTCGCATCACTGGAAACTGCACAAGACGGCATGCCTGCTGCTTGCCGGCATCGCTACGCCGCTTGTGCTCTCGGTACACACGGTGGTCAGCTTCGATTTCACCATCGCTATTCTGCCCGGCTGGCACTCCACGATCTTTCCGCCGTATTTCGTAGCGGGAGCGATCTATTCGGGGTTCGCCATGGTGCTGGCATTGGGTCTTCCGCTTCGCAAGGTGTACGGGCTGGAGAATCTCATCACAGTGCGGCATTTGAACAACTGCGGAAAACTGATGCTGGTGACAGGGCTCTTTCTGGCCTATACCTACTTGATCGAACCGTTCACGGCATGGTACGGCGGCAACGAGTTTGAGATGTACACGGTCCACAATCGTGCCGTCGGACCACACTCCTGGAGTTATTGGCTCGTCATTCTGCTGAACGTCATCATTCCGCAAGCCTTGTGGTTCTATAAGGTCCGCACCAGACCCATCCCGCTGTTTGCCGTCTCGATGGTGGTCCTCGTCGGGATGTGGGTGGAACGCTTCATGATTATTGTTACGGCGCTCGACCGCGATTTCCTGCCGTCTTCCTGGTCAAATTTCGTCGCGACCTTCTGGGATAACGCAACGTTCTGGGGTTCGATCGGCATGTTCCTCGTGCTGTTCATGCTGTTTGTGCGTTTCCTCCCGATGATCCCGATGTCCGAAGTGCGTGAATTATTGCCGTTCTCGAGGCCCGGAGGAGGGACCGAGAAATGAACGAATTCGGGACTTACGGCATGGTGGCCGAGTTCGATGATCCTACTGCATTACTCGAAGCGGCGCACGCAATCAAACGGGAAGGCTATCGAAAAATTGAAGCATATACACCGTATTCAATCAAAGACCTGGAAGAGATCATTCCTGGCCGCAACCTGGTCCCACCCATCGTTTTGATCGGCGGGTTAATAGGGTCCGCGACCGCCTGGACCATGGAGTATTACATCGCCGCCATCGATTACCCGATCAATGTAGGCGGCCGCCCGCTTTATAGCTGGCCGATGTTCATTCCCATTCTGTTCGAGCTGACGGTGCTGTTTGCCGGAGTATCCGCGTTCTTCGGAACCCTTGGTTTGTGCGGTTTTCCGCGACCACATTTTCCGTTATTCAATTTGCCCGAGTTCAGTCAGGCCACAAGCAGCCGTTTCTTCCTCTGCATCGAGAAGCGCGACCCGCTCTACGATTCCGAAATGACGGCAAGCTTCCTTCGTGGCCTTAATCCAACAGGAGTTTGGGAAGTTGAGAATTAGCTCGCTCGCGATCGCAGTCCCGCTCCTGTTACTCACGGTCTCTTGCCGGCAGGATATGCAGGACCAGCCGAAGTACAAACCACTCGGCGCCAACCGCTTTTTCGCGGATGGCCGCGATGCCCGGCCGATTCCTGCTGGCACCATCGCTCGGGATGAATTGAACGACACCGACTCATTTCACACCGGCGAAGCGAACGGCACGTTTCTCGATACCATTCCCCTCAAAGTAGATTCGAAACTCCTGCATCGCGGGCAGGAGCGCTTCGATATCTATTGCAGTCCGTGCCATGGGCGCACCGGAGATGGCAACGGAATGGTCGCGCAGCGAGGGGTGAAAATCCCGGCCGATTTCCACACCGATCGATTGCGCGAAGTACCGCCCGGCTATATATACAAGGTGATCAAGAACGGATATGGAGCGATGGGCGATTATGGAGACCAGATCCCCGTAAACGATCGTTGGGCGATTGTGGCCTACGTGAGAGCTTTGCAGCTTAGCAGAGACGCCACGCTCGACGAGGTACCGCCGGACCAGCGCAGTCAATTGAGCGAAGAACGTCAGCCGCAGCCCGGAGCCGCGCGATGACAGTCACATCCCCGTTCAATGTGTCCCCCGAACTGGAGCGCGATCTTCATCGAGTATTCACTCCCGTGCTCGGTGCCGGAATCGTTCTGGGCGTTATCAGCATCATTGGCGCAATTTACAGCCCAGGCGATTTTTTCCGATCGTACCTGATGGGATACCTTTTCTGGCTCGGGCTGACACTCGGATCGATGGCCATCGTGATGCTGCAGTATCTGACGGCCGGCGCTTGGGGGATCATGACGCGCCGCACTTTGGAATCGGCTAGCCGGACTCTTCCATTGTGTGTGCTGCTCTTTATTCCCATTGCGGTTGGCATTCCCTGGATCTACGATTGGGCGCACCCGGATCTCGTCAGGAATGAGTACGTCTTGCGGCATAGGCACATATATATGAACCCGGCTATGTTCATTGGCCGCGCGATCCTCTATTTCGTGGTTTGGGGGATCTTCGTGTATTTGCTGAACAAATGGTCCCGCGAGCAAGATGAGAAAGGCGGATTGGAAACACGGCTCGCAAAACTGAGCGCTCCAGGATTGCTCATCTATGTCTTCACCATCACCTTCGCCGCTATCGACTGGGCGGAATCCCTTGAGAACAACTGGTACTCCACCATTTGGGGATTTCTGTTTGTAGCTCGAGAGGGCTTGGCATCATTCGCGTTCGTGATCATCGTGATGGCGCTTTTATCCCGAAGGGAGCCGTTCGCTAGCAGATTCAAAGCAGCGCATCTGCACGATCTGGGCAAATTGCTCCTCGTGTTTGTGATGTTGTGGGCCTATTTCGAGTTTTCTCAGTTGGTAGTCATCTGGTCGGGTAATTTGACCGACGAAATTCCCTGGTACCTGCACAGATTCGCGACATCCTGGGGCTGGCTCGGCGTAATGCTGATCGTGCTCGAGTTCATCGTGCCGTTTCTGATGTTGCTCTCGCGCCCCCTAAAGCGAAACGCCATTGCACTGTGCTGCGTCGTCTCGCTCATCATTTTCATGCGCTGGGTCGATCTGATGTGGATCGTCATGCCGACCTACTATACACGCGGTTTTCGCTTGACGTGGATGAATTTAGTTGTGCCCGCGTCCATCGGGTGTCTCTGGATCGCCGTCTTCGTTTGGCAGCTCAAGCAGCGGCCGTTGCTCCCATTGCAGGCGCCGAATCTCGAAAAGGCATTGCAACATGGCGACTGAGAATACCCAGGAGCGCGAGCTGCGGAATGAGGACGTTCACTTCGAACCGTCCGACCTCGATGTGCGGCATACGTTCATCACCGGTGCCTCGGTGTTGATCGGGATATGGGTTGTCATCTTGCTGCTGTATTTCGTGTTCACGTACTTCGCCCATCAACGCGCCATCAGCAGCCCGCCTCCGCTACCCATCGAGGCCCACGGAAATCCACTGCCGCCCCAGCCCAGATTGCAACAATCTCCGCGACAGGATCTGAAGGCGCTTCGCGCGCGCGAGGATTGGGAGTTGAATCATTATTTCTGGGTCGACAAAACAAAAGGCAGGGTTGCGATCCCCATCGAACGTGCGATGGACATTCTCGCGACAGGCGGCATTCCGCCCCAACAGAAGCCGCCGAATCTGGTGTTATCTCAACCGCAAGCCGGTACACGTGCGACGGGTTTTGAAGGAAAGGTTGAGCCGGAACCCCGATGAAGTGCTGGGCAGTATCGGCGGCTTGGTTGTTGACGTGCGCTGCGGTGGTACCTGCAGCGGCTCCTCGCAATATTCCCAGGTTGCTAGAAGGGGTCGGAATCGAGCAGAATCTCAACGGTACCGTTCCACTGGACACGATTTTCCGGGACGAGAACGGAGCGACAGTTCCGCTAAGAACGTACTTTGGTACCAAACCCGTCTTACTCGTCCCGGTTTACTACCGCTGTCCGATGTTGTGCTCTCAGATCCTGAGCGGCGTTGTTGCGGGTCTGCGGCCTCTCTCTTTAAAACCCGGTCGCGATTTCGACATCGTCGCGATCAGTTTCAATCCCGCGGACACGCCCAGCGATGCGAAGGCGAAACTCGATCAGTTTTCGCGCAGTTATTCGCGGCGCGCGGGCAGCACTGGTTGGCATTTCCTTGTCGGTTCAGAGTCGTCCATCGAGAAGGTGATGAATGCCGTAGGTTTTCACTACCGCTACGATCCGGTGAATAAGATGTACGTTCACGCGGCCGGCGTAATGATCCTCACGCTCGAGGGCCGCATCGCGCGTTACTTATACGGTGTCGAGTTTGAACCGAAAGACCTGAAGCTTTCCCTCATCGAGGCGTCGCACAATCGCATCGGGTCGCCAGCCGACAAGATTCTGCTCTATTGCTATCACTACGATCCCAAAACAGGGAAGTATGGCGCTGTAGTCCTCAACATGTTGAAGGCAGGGTCAATTCTCATCCTCGCCCTGATGGCAGCCGCGATGTTTTTTCTTTGGCGATACGATCTCCGAAAACATCGGCAAGCACTCAGAGAAGTTACCCGTCTATGATTACGAATTTTCGATTATGGCCGGAATCAGCGTCCTCCGTGGCCGGGGGAGTGGATTTACTGTTTCTCATATTGCTTGTCGTCTGTACCGCGGTATCCGTTGGAATCGCGGCGTTCCTGATCTACTCCGCGATCCGTTACCACCGTAAGAGCCCAAACGAGCTCGGAACCCAGACGCGCTATAACATTCCGGCCGAAGTCACGTGGACGGTGGTCCCATTCATTTTCTTTATGGCTGTTTTCGTTTGGGGCGCGAAATTGTACTTCGAAATCCAGCGGCCCCCCGATAACGCGATGAGCATATACGTCGTGGGAAAGCAATGGATGTGGAAGGTTCAACATCTCGAGGGCCAGCGCGAAATTAACGAGATCCACATCCCGGTGGGCAGGCCGGTGAAGCTAATCATGACGTCCGAAGATGTAATTCACGACTTCTTTGTGCCCGCTTTCAGAACCAAGCAGGACGTATTGCCCGACCGTTACACTACAACCTGGTTCGAAGCGACAACACCTGGCAAGTATCACTTATTCTGCTCTCAATATTGCGGAACAAAACATTCGGGCATGATCGGATGGATTTATGCGCTGACTCCGGTGGATTATCAGCGATGGCTGACGCAAGGGGCGCCGGAAGGTTCGCTTGCCTCAACCGGCGAGAAATACTTTCATCAGTTCGGTTGCGCGAACTGTCATCACTTTAACAACCAAGGCCGTTGTCCTGATCTTCGTAATCTCTACATGCGCCCAGTGCTACTTACAACAGGGAAGACGATTATCGCGGATGATTCCTATATCCGAGAGAAACTACATGACCCCGATGCTCAGGTTCCTTGGGGATTTTCGGCAAACGTAATGCCGAACTTCACGGGCGTGGTGACTGAGGAGCAAATACTGGCCCTGATCTCGTATATCAAGGCACTGGGACCGCAACCCGGCACGCAGGAACCATCCAGCTCTGGGGCCGCTCCTGCGGAGTATGGAACGCAAAAAGGAATTGGCGGACCCGGCGCTACCTCGAACGCCGGTTCGCAAGTGGAGAAGCGCTGACATGATCCAGGCAGTTGCGCCAAAAATCGAAAAGAATTATCTGAACGAGAAGGTCGGACTTCTTTCGTGGCTGCTGACCACCGATCACAAGCGAATCGCCATTCTGTACACCTTCTCGATCACGGTATTTTTCTTTATCGGCGGATTCTTCGCGCTCATGATGCGCCTCGAGCTGCTTTCGCCTCGTAACTGGCTGGTAAGCGCCGAGACCTACAACAAGCTGTTCACGATGCACGGGATCATTATGGTCTGGTTCTTCCTGATCCCATCCATTCCTGGCACATTAGGCAATTTCCTGATTCCCATGATGGTTGGCGCCAAAGATGTGGCGTTCCCGAAACTGAACTTGTTGAGTTGGTATATCTTCATGTTGGGCGGCGGCGTAACGGTGTACGCTTTGTTCCGCGGCGGAGTTGATACCGGCTGGACCTTTTACACGCCTTTCAGCACGACTTATTCGACTACGTACGTCGTAGCGGCGGCGGTCGGCATCTTCATTGCCGGTTTCTCGACAATTCTGACCGCGCTGAATTTCATCGCCACGATTCACAGCATGCGCGCTCCCGGCCTGACTTGGTTCAAGTTGCCTATTTTCGTCTGGTCGATGTATGCGAACAGCGTAGTGCTCATTCTCAACACGCCGGTATTGGCAATCACATTAGTAATGCTCGCGGTCGAACGGATATTTACTGTTGGAATTTTCGATCCTGCGCTGGGTGGAGATCCCGTTCTGTTCCAGCACATGTTCTGGTTCTATTCGCACCCGGCCGTGTACACGATGGTGCTGCCGGCCATGGCGGTCATCAGCGAGATCGTTCCCGCGTTTTCGCGCAAGCCTCTCTTCGGCTATAAAGCCGTCGCGTTTTCAAGCATTGCCATTGCGGTAGTGGGTTTCCTGGTTTGGGGGCATCACATGTTCGTAGCCGGCGAATCGGTCTATTCCGCACTGGCCTTTTCCTTCCTGAGTTACTGTGTAGCCGTTCCCTCCGCCATTAAGGTTTTCAACTGGACGGCAACCATTCATGGGGGGTCAGTGTCGTGGGATACGCCCATGCTCTATGCGATCGGGTTCATCGGGCTCTTTACGATCGGTGGCATGACCGGACTGTTTCTAGCCGCGCTGGGCCTTGACGTTCATGTACACGATACTTATTTCGTGATTGCTCATTTCCACTACATTATGGTCGGCGGGTCGGTCATGGCCTTCCTTGGCGGCGTTCATTACTGGTGGCCAAAAATAAGCGGAAAAATGTATCCGGAGGGTTTGGCGAGGCTTTCCGCGTTGATTGTGTTTATCGGGTTCAATCTGACGTTTTTTCCGCAGTTTGTTCTTGGATATCTCGGAATGCCCCGGCGCTATGCCGCATATCCCGAAGAGTTCCAGATGTTACACGTCCTTTCTACGGCCGGGGCGACCATATTGGGTGTCGGATATGTCTTGCCTCTTTGTTACTTGATATGGGCTTGGCATTACGGCCGGGATGCAACACCGAACCCGTGGCGCGCTACAGGCCTCGAATGGAAGAGCTCTTCCCCTCCACCAACGCATAACTTCGAAGTGACTCCGATCGTCACGGCCAAGCTGCCTTATGATTACGAGGCCATGAAAGAGGAGTTGGAGCTTGTCTGATCCGCTAGTACTGGAACTGCGCGAACAGTTCGCCACGCCCGAACAGCAACGCCATACCTCGAGCATAGGGATTTGGTTATTCCTCATGACCGAGGTCATGATGTTTGGCGGTCTGTTTGTCGCCTATACAGTCTATCGGTTCAACCATCCGCAGGCTTTTGCGCAAGGCAGCGCCGAGATGGACATTGTGCTTGGGTCCATAAACAGCGCCATTCTGCTCACTAGCAGTTTGACAATGGGTCTCGCGGAATTCAGCGCGAAGTTCGGACGCGTGCGGCTCTCAGGAATTCTGCTGTTCACCACGATTCTGATTGGGCTGGCGTTTCTCGGGATCAAGTTCACCGAGTATTACGAGCATTATCAGCAACACGAAGCTCCCGGCGTCTGGTTCAATCATGTCGGCCCGCATGCGCCGGAAGTGCAGATGTTTTTCGTGTTCTATTTCCTTATGACCGGATTGCACGCCGTTCACATGAGTATTGGGATCTTGTTATTGCTCGGGCTAATCGCCCGTAACATGGTCGGCAGCTTTTCAGCCGCCTATCATACTCCCATTACGGTCGTGGGCCTGTACTGGCATTTCGTGGATATTGTCTGGATTTTCTTATACGTGATCTTCTATTTGCCGGGGTTACACAAATGAGCGGACCAAGCAGGAAGACTTATTTCCTTACGTACGTGGGTTTGCTGGGGTTGCTTCTTGTCAACACTCTGATTGCTTTCGTCAATCTGGGCTGGTTCAGCACCGTGATCGCGATAGGACTCGCAACCATCATGGCTTGCTTGGTTGCCGGTATTCTGATGCACGGTTTCTACGAAGCGAAGATAGTTCAAATCATCATTGCTGGAGGCGTGATCTTCTTTCTGATCATGATGTCTCTAACTATGAACGATTACTTTACCCGTGGCTGGCTACCGTTCCATACGCCCTAGCCGGCGATTATCTTAACTTCGCACTCAGGCGGATTTCCG
>JAFATG010000338.1 GCA_019244055.1 Acidobacteriaceae bacterium
AATGGGCAGCGGCGTGCGTGATAGCCATGCTGCCTCCGTTTCGGCTGTTGGACGCACAGACTCCCTCATTGCAAGAGGCGCGGTCGCTGCTCGATTCAGGAAAGTTGAGCGAGGCAGAGGCCACGGTTCGCAAGTATCTCGACACAGATCAGCGCTCGCCTGATGCGCACGAACTGCTCGGCTATATCTTATTTAAGGAAGACAACCCGAAGCCTTCGTTGGCCGAATATGCCGATGCAGGGCGGTATCGTGCTCCGGATGCCGTTGCGCTTGAGGTCATCGGCTGCGACTACTTCCTGATGGAAGATTACGCGACAGCGGACAAATGGTTGACTCAATCGCTGGCGCAGAACCGGAAGAACGCGCTGACGCTATATTTTCTCGGGCGCACGAAGTACAACGAGAAACATTTCGAAGAGGCGATAGCACTGTTTCACGAATCCTTAGCAAACGGCGGCAAAAACGTTAAGACCGAAGAAAACCTGGGGCTCTCCTATGAGCGGCTGGGCAAAACGGAAGAGGCGCTGTCGGCATACCGAGCAGCGGTGACGCTTGATGCCGGCGCTACAACGCATGACCCCGGCCCCTATCTGGATCTGGGGACGCTTCTAAATGAGAACAATCAGGCTGGTGAAGCGATCCAGTATCTGAAAGATGCCATTCAGTACGGGCCTTCCGATGCGCGCGCTCATCAGGAGCTTGGAAAGGCGTACTTACTTACAAATCAACTCGAGCTTGCCCAAACCGAACTGACGAAAGCGGCACAACTCGATCCGCAAAATGCGCCCGTGCATTTTTTGCTGGCGCAAGTTTATCGAAAACAGGGGGCAGTAGAGCAGGCACGCCTAGAAAGCGAGCGCTACTCGAAACTGACGGCAGCGCATTCGTCGCCGGACGATCCTCTCTCCGCGGTTCGTTCGTTGATCGAATCGGGCAAGTTGGCGGAAGCCGAGCGGGGGATTCGCCAGTATTTGGAGGTCCACAAGAATTCGGCAGATGCGCATTTTCTGCTTGGTTACATCTTCTTCAAAGAGCAGAACGCGAAAGACTCGCTCGCCGAGTATACGGAGGGTGCGAAATACCGGACGCCGAGCGCGCGCGATCTGGAGGTCGTCGGCGGCGATTACGTTCTTCTGCAGGACTTCAGCGATGCCGATAAGTGGTTCACGAAATCGGTCGAATGGGATCCAGGCAATTTTCAGACGCTGTATTATCTGGGCCGCACAAAATATAACGAAAATCGTTTCGACGAGGCGGTTGCGGTGTTCGAGAAGTGCTTGCAACTCGATCCGCGCAGTGTGAAGGCGGAAGACAACCTCGGCTTATCGTACGCGGCGCTGGGTAGAACCGAGGATGCGCTGGCCGCGTACAAACAGGCGATTTCCTGGGACAAGAGCTTGCCCAAGGACTCCGGACCACATATCGATTTAGGCACTCTTCTGGTCGACGACGACCGTCCCAGCGAAGCTGTGCCTTATCTTCTGGAGGCGCTGCGAATTGCGCCGCAGGATTTGCGCGCGCACCGGGAGCTGGGGAAAGCGTACCTGCATCTGAATGAACTGGAAAAGGCACAAACCGAGCTGGAAAAGAGTGCCGAAATTGCACCGAAGAATGCCCCGATTCACTTCATGCTCGCGCAGGTATACCGAAGGCGAGGAATGACAGACAAGGCGCGAATGGAGAGCGAGCGCTATGCAGCGCTCGCCGCCACACATTCGGCGTCAGACACATCCCAGTAGAGGGAGTCAGAACGTGATCCCTATATATGCTTGCCCCTGCCTTTGGGTGTTGTTCTGGCTATTAATTACCTTCCCGAAATTTGGGTCGTTAAAGTTCAGATTGGGACTGCCGAAGACCACGCGATTAAGCACGTTGAAATACTCCATCTCGAGTTTGAGCTTGACTCTTTCGCCGAACGAGAAGTATTTGGCCAGAGCGATATTTTCGTTGTAATTAAAGGGATTTCGCATGGGGAGAAGCACGCGCGGCGCGTTACCTAGCACCCAAAGCCCGGGATCGCTGAAATCGGCTGCATTAATCACCGGGAGGCCCTTGTACACATTTTTGTACGAAAACATCATGTTGGTGTAAGAAACAACGTTCGCGCGGTTGCACGGAGCGCACTGATTGCCGAGGGGATCACCGGCTACGTACACAGATCCGCCCGTACCGGAAAACAATGGCGTTCCAGTCGCGTAAGTTAAAAGCGGGCTGATCTGCCAACCGCCGACAATCGCATTCACGACTCCACCCTTGTTCAAAAACCGCTTGCCCTTTCCGAACGGCAGCTCGTACGTGGCGGCAATGTTGATAACGTCGGTCTGGTCGTTATTATCGACGGTCCATTCGGCTGCCTGATTGTTCTTGTTCAGCGACGCGTTGGCAAATGATGAGAATCCAGAAGTGGTATTGGACATCATGCGCGACAGGCTATAAGACACCAGGAAGCTCAGGCCGTTGGTATAACGCTTCTCGAGCTGAATCTGCATGGCGTTATACAAAGAGGAACCGCTGTTATCGAAGTTATCAAAGATCCCACCTTGATAACTTGAACTCCCCGTGAATTGCGGATAAGGCCGCAACGCCTGCAGCACTGTCGCGCCCGGTTCGATAGTCGTTCCGAAACCTGGGAAAGGCAACGGTATTCCGAGACGCGCGCCAACGGCGGAATACGGTAGCCCCAGCAGGCTGCCGTATTGGCTAAGAAACTGCGGTGGAAGCTGGTTAATGATGTTCAACGCGGCGGGCAGGAAATTGCCGCGATTGCCGGTATAGGACGCCGATAGGAACATCTGGTACGGAAGCTCGCGCTGAATGCCCATGCTCCAAACGATGTTATAAGGGGCACGGCCATCAGTCTTTGGATTGAAGCCGTCGATAGAGGTCCCTACGCCCAGCGAGGGGCTGAACGGAGTCAGCGCCGGGGATGGCGCAAAATTGGTGTCCCAGGAACCGAAGCCAGGAATAATCGAGCCGGTGGAAGCTGCCGAATAGGAACCCAGAAGGAGATTGCCGTAGTTGACCGCCACTTTGCTGGTGCCGTATTCGTAGGCGCCACCATCGAGGAAGTTCCAAGAGAAACCGCCCTGAACAACGGTCTTGTCATTCACCTCGTATGAAAAACCGGTTCGCGGACTGACGTGGCCCCAGTGGATGGCGGCGCGAGTGATGTCTGCGCAACCTGCGCAATTACCGAATTTAGTCGCTGCACCTAGCCGGCCACCAGCGCCGGGATTCGGAATCGTGGAATCAAAGTAGACGATATTGTTATTAACCTCGGTGAACGGCACCATGATGTCCCAACGCACACCGATGTTAAAGGTCAGCCTTGGGCTCCATTTGATGTCATCCTGCACATACATGGAGAAGTCTTTGTTACGGAGCCTCAACTCCTGCGAGCCGATACGGGATGCATTGTCCACAGTGCCAAGCAGGAAACTGGCGAAGGCATTTCCCGTGTTGCTGAGGTTACCGGGAACGGCCGTCTCGTTGTTACTGAAGCCGAAAGTCCCGGCACAGTGCTGGCATTCGTTGTCGTCCTGGTAAGTTCTTCGGACCTCACCTCCGATGTTGAAGGTGTGTTTGCCCTTGATCCAGAGCCAGTTGTTATCGATGACCCAGCCCAGCTTGCGGTTTATCGATTCAATCCAAGGAGACCCAAAATCCGTCGGGTTCAGAGGGCCGGCGAAGGTGATCTGAGAAAGCTGCGGGGCGCCCGGCGCCGGAGGAAAGTTGATCTGCGTTGTCCGCTGGCTGATCTGATCGTTCAGTTCGCCGAGCCAGCTTGCTCCTGTCGTCAGGACCAGGTGCGGTGAAATGGCGTACGCATAATTCAGGATGAACACCGTGCCGAGATCCGGCTGGTAGATATTGCTGGTGAGGGGGTTACTCGTCGGGAACTTAGCGCTCGTTTCCGTGCCGTAGGAGCTCCAGTTGTTGCGCCACTGCGTCCAATGAATCGACTGCCTGTCGGTGATGTTGTGATCGATGGTCAATCCCCACGGATTCTCACGCGTAGGAAAAACACCGCGCAATGACTGCTGGTTGTTTAGAAAACCCGGCAGGCTGGGAGCCGGAATGTACTGCAAAAGACTGGCGGAGACGGGGCTGAAGCACACCTTCGGAATGATATTTCCTTTGAACGCACTATTTGGTGTGTTCCCGTTGGCATTGCAATGACTGTTAAGGGGGTTCCAGATAGTATTGGGAAGTGCACTGAAATCGCCCTGTACCTCCGCGGCGGTCGGTAGTGACATGAAACTCGTATCGGTCTGGTTTCGGCGATACCATTCGAAGCTCACGTGGAAAAAGGTTCGGTTTTTGCCGTTGTAAACTTTGGGAATCCAAATGGGGCCGCCGAGGCTGAAACCGTAGTTGTTTTCACGGTCGATAGGGACCGTTGGATTGTAAGCGCCGCGGGCGTCGAAGAAATTATTGCGAATGATCTCGAAACCATCGCCGTGGAAGCTGTTAGTTCCTGACGCAGTGTTGTAGGTGACGACACCTTGCGCCAGACCATATTGGGCGGAGAACGAGGAGCGCAGAACGTTAAACTGATTCACCTGCTCAAATGGCGGATTCCAGATGGTCTGAAAGCCTTGTGTTTCAGACTGAGCCATAGGTATGCCGTTGAAGACGACTTCACTCTGGAAGTTGACGCCGCCATTGATCCGCTTGCTGAAATTGCTTCCGGTGACCCCGGGGGCCAAAAATACGAAACTATCAATCTGGCGACCGCGGCTATCACCGGCATCTAGCTGAAGGGGCAGTTCCTGCACGACCTTGTTTTCAATGGTCGTTCCCAGATCGGGTTGAGTGGTGTCGAGCGTGACGACGTTTTCGGTCACGTTGACAGTCTGTTCTGTCTTGCCCGGCTGGAGAACTCCGTCCACAGTGGAAACTTTGCCCACATCGACAGTAACGCCGTTGTGAACGGAACTCTGGAATCCGGGCGATTCCATTTTCACGGTGTAGCTGCCTGGAATCAGATCTGTGAATTGATAGGTGCCCGCGGAGGTTGTGGTGGCTGTCTTAGTGACAGCCGTCGCATCGTTCGTGGCGGTTACGGTTGCATTTGGAACAATGCCGCCCGTTGCGTCAGTAACTGTACCAGTGATGCCCTGCAGAGCCTGCGCGCTCACGCGCGGGGTCGAGATGCCGATTAATAACAGGATCGCGATACATGGAAGGAACCAGGTCGGAAAAGTCGCTCGCATACAGGTACGCGAGGACACAGCTTGCTCATTCATTTGCTTTGCCCCTCACAGACGTAATGCTGCACTAACAACCGGGCTATTACCCGCTTTGACAGAAGTATATGCCGTTAGAGTTCGGGAAACAAGGAAAATCGTTTCAGGTTTCAGTGCGAGATCCCGCGAATCAGCGCTTGCGGTTCAGTTCTGTTACGCTCTCATTTGCGGTTCGGATTGGCCCTTTCCAGTCTCGTGGTTCCGGCGCAGCCGGAGGGCACGTTCGAGCACGCTTTTTCTGGAACTCGATTTTCGATTCGCGACACAGCCGCCGGCGTCTGGCAAACAGTAGAGAGGCCGCGCGAATCGCAGACTCTACCGGTTAGCTATGTGATCGGCTCGGGCAGTCATGCGTTCGGCTATCTAGCGCAGGCAGGCGATCATCTCTTCCAGTCACCGATTTCGTATTACACAAACCGCCACGCATGGGACGTTGCGCCCGGCTATGAGGAGAGTAAGAAGCCGGACTTCTCGCGGCCGGTAACGCTGGAATGCCTCGCCTGCCATTCCGACAAACCACTGCCCGTTGCAGGTACTTTGAACAGGTATCAATCTCCCGCGTTCGCCGGAGAGGCAATAGGATGCGATCGCTGTCATGGATTGACAGAAGCTCACCTGAAAACCCCGGTGCCGGGGACCATTATCAATCCAGAAAAATTATCAGGTGCCGCGCGCGATAGTGTGTGCGAACAGTGTCACCTGGCGGGCGAAGTGCGGATTCCGAATCCCGGTAAGAGCTTCCTGGGTTTCCACGCGGGCCAGCGGCTCGAGGATGTTTTCACGGTGTACGTCGTTGCTCAGATTCCGGGAAAGACCATTAAGGTCATCAGTCAGGCGGAGCAGCTAGCGCTCAGCCTTTGCGCCCGGAGCAGCGAAGGCAGGTTGTGGTGCGGGACCTGTCACAATCCGCACGAGACACCTGCGCGTCCCGCCGAATATTTCCGCCAGCGATGCCTTACGTGTCACGGCGCCACCGTGGCTGCGGCTCACGGCGCGCCCAGTTACGATTGCATTAACTGTCACATGCCGAAGCGCCCGGCTAAAGATGGCGGACACACGGCCTTCACAGATCACAGGATCACGCGACGGCCGGAAATTGAGTCAGCAGAGGAGTTAACTCCGCCTGCTGAGCTGAAGGCCTGGCGCGAGCCGGAGGAGTCTCTGCGGCAGCGAAATCTCGCGCTTGCTCTCGTCACGGCGGGCACTGAAAACCACAATTCCGACCAGGTGATTCGCGGGTTTCGGATGCTCAACCGGCTGGACACCGTATTCTCAAACGATCCCGCAGTTTTGACCGCTTTGGGAACAATCCTACTGCGTGGCAAGGAACCGGTGGAGGCGGAAAGGCGTTTCGAGAGAGTCTTGCAACAGCATCCGGATTATGCGCCGTATCAGGTGAATGCGGCGAGCGCGCTGCTGGAGGAAGGGAAGATCGCGGAAGCGACCCAGCATTTGGAACGAGCTGTTCAGCTCGATTCGCTGCTCGAACAGGCCGTCGAACTCTTAAGCTACGTCTATCGCACGCAAGGCGAGCAAAGCAAAAGCGAGGAAATCATGGCTCGCTATCGCCGCGCCATGGGAATCACGCTGCGATGATCATTCGATTCACCATCGTTCTGTATCTCGCAAGCGCTTGCCTCGCCTTCGAGTCTCTTCATGGGCGTTACGCGGGCGCTCAGAACTGCGCAAGCTGCCATAAAACCATCGCCACGTCGCAGGCAACAACGGCGATGGCAAATACCTGGCACGGAAGCGTACCGTCCACTTTTCCACCACAGTTCGATATCAAGAAGCAGGAGGGGACCAGCGATGCCGTGCTGTACAGGGTGCGGCGCGCCCCCCAGTTGGAATATGCGGTCAAGATGCCGAACGGCACGAGCGTCTCGGCTCCTGTAGAGACCGTCATCGGAGGCAAGCGGCACGGCCTCAGCTTTCTCGCCCGAATCGATCAGATCGATGGCATGCCGCTCGACCGGCCAGCTCTAGCGGAAGCGCGATACGCGTATAACGGACCGCATAGCGGACTTGTACTTTCGCCCGGATTTGATACGGAACAACCGCGGAACCTGGAGGACGCGCTCGGGAGAGTGCTGAGCCCGTCGTTCGAGCAGCGATGCTTGAGGTGTCACGGAGAGCCCAATACTCTTGGAGCGGGAACGCTCGGGGGCGTCCGTTGCGAAAGCTGCCACGGGCCAGCAGCCGATCATCTCGCATCAGTAACCGGCCGCGATCCTCAGAAGAAATTGATCATTCCGGAGAAATTGACGGGCGCTCGGACTCTCGAGGTTTGCGCGCAGTGCCATACGGGACTGTCCAATCAGACCGATCCGATGCCCGACGATCTGCTAGTGTCCAGCCAGGTGCCGGCGCTGCGAAACTCGGAGTGCTTTGTGCAAAGCGGCGAAGGGTTCGGCTGTACGGATTGCCACAACCCGCATGAGGATTCTCCGCGTGTGGTGGAGACATCGGTCCAGACCTGTCTTCGATGCCATTCGGCGGGGAATGCGAAGCATGCGGCAATTTGCCCCATCAACGGGACTGGCGAGTGCATTCAGTGCCACATGCCGCCGATCCAAAAAGGGGCGTTCCTAATGACCGATCACTGGATCCGAGTTCACCCTGAGCAAGGCCTCCGGGCTGCGACGCATGGCGACAAGCTGAGATCGCGCGTAGAACCGAAACGCGAATTTCTTCGGATTATCGTGACGGAGGATCGTACAAAGGCGGATGCGGCCGCCCAGCGGCTGTCGAGCGGAGATTCCTTCTCCAAAGTGGCCCACGACATGTCCATTGATCCCACCGCACCTGGAGGAGGGTTCATCGGCGATATGGATCTTTCTCAAATGGATGCCAAACTGGCCGCGGCCGCTGCGCAATTGCTGTATGGCGAGACCAGTCCGGTCATCGATCTTCGTAACCGGTGCATCATCCTGCACCGGCTGAGCCGCGATTTTAAATGGGAAGCAAACCGGCTGTTTGAAGATGCCACGTCGCTGAAATCCCATGGCGACGTGAAGGGCGCGATAGCGAAAGATCAGCAGGCCCTCGATGTATACCCCTACTTTCTGCGAGCGCTGGTTTTCATGGGAACCAGTTTGGGAGAGACGGGAAACGCGGATCGCGCGTCACAGATTTTGCAGTTCGCTGTCCAGTTCTATCCCAAGGATGCGTCGGCGGAATTCGATCTGGGACTGACGCTGCAGGGTCGACCCGCCGAACAGATCGAGGCGTTCCGGCGCGCCATCGAACTAGATCCTGATATGACTAGCGCCTACGAGAGTTTGGGGGCCGCGCTGTATTCGGCCGGGCAGCCGCAGATTGCAATCGAGACGTTTCGGAAGGGTTTGCAAGTGGACCCGCTCTCCGCCAAGCTGAATTACGACCTCGGTTTAGCGCTGAGCCAGCAGGGCGAGGCGGAGAGCGCTGCGCGAGCGATCGCGCTGGCGAAAGAACTGGACCCGGCGATTGCTCCCAAAGACGCGAAGTGATCGTTGCGACTCACGCCGCTTTCCTTGCCAAGCCGTGAGGATCGAGCACAAATTTCTTCGCGGCGCCCCGGTCGAAGTCTTTGTAGCCTTCCGGCGCTTTTTCTAACGGAATTACCGTCACATTCGTGGCCTTCGCAGGCTGCGTTTTGTCATGAAGGATCGCCATCATGAGTTGCCGGTTGTAGCGCATCACGGGACATTGGCCGGTGGTGAAGTGATGCGACCTGGCCCAACCGAGTCCGATGCGAATGCCCAGGACACCACTTCTCGCCTTCTCGTCGGCGCTACCCGGATCATCCGTCACATAGAGCCCGGGAATGCCGAGCGCGCCTCCAGCACGAGCGACGGTCATTAAAGAATTCAGTACAGTTGCGGGCGCCTCTTCACCCTTTTCTCCGTGAGCCCTCGCTTCGAAGCCGACGCAATCGACCGCGCAATCGACCTCAGGGACGCCCAGAATCTGGGCGATGTGGTCAGGTAACGCAGCGTCTTTGCCGAGGTCGATTGTTTCGCAACCGAAACTCTGCGCCTGTGCTAAGCGCTCGGTGTTCATGTCACCGACGATGATGACTGCCGCGCCGAGGAGGCGGCAGGCTTCGGCACAAGCGAGCCCGACCGGGCCGGCGCCCGCGACGTAAACGGTGGATCCGGTAGTCACGCCGGCAGTAACGGCCCCATGATATCCGGTCGGGAAAATATCGGAGAGCAGGGTTAGGTCCCTGATCTTCGACATGGCTTGTTCTTTGTCTGGGAATTTGAGCAAGTTGAAATCGGCATAGGGGCACATAACGTAATCGGCCTGGCCGCCGATCCAGCCACCCATATCGACGTATCCATAAGCGGCCCCGGGCCTTGACGGATTGACATTCAGGCAAATGCCCGTCTTTCCTTCCTTGCAGTTCCGGCAGCGGCCGCAAGCGATGTTGAAGGGCGCGGAAACGAGATCGCCGACGTTCAGGAATTCGACGTCTCTTCCCTTCTCGATGATTTCTCCGGTGATCTCATGCCCGAGGATCATTCCCGAGGGTGCCGTCGTGCGGCCCCGCACCATGTGCTGATCGCTTCCACAGATATTGGTCGCGACCACCCTGAGAATGACCCCGTGCTCACATTTCCTATCGCCCAACACCAGCTTGGGGTAGTCAATGTTATGTATTTCGACCTTGCCCCGGCCCTCATAGGCGACACCGCGATTCCCTGCCATCTCGCACTCTCCTTCCGGGTAGGAGACTCAGCAGTTGGAAAGACGTTACTATGCCCTGCTATTCTTGCCAATCGAGTTTTCGGAGGCCCGGGAAGTCGGAAAGTTGTTTAATCGCCTCCGCGGTGTGGTCTTGACCGGCGCGGCCGCGCCAGTAGAGTTCATACGTGAGTTCGCGTTCCCCTACGGATTTCAGCAGAGTCACTCCAACGGACCGAATTTTCAGGCTCGAGGTGGTGAGAATGCCCTCGATCTGCTGCTCGGTGATGCCCTCCTCGGTTATCAGGAGTTTGAGCGTGCCCTGACGGTCCTGACCCGTACGATCCTCGACCCATTTCAGACACCAAAGCACAGCCACGCCCAAAGCGAGCGCAGCCAAGCCAATTGAGATCTGGCCACCGCCAAAGCAAAGCCCCATGACAGTAACAAACCAGAGGGTCGCGGCGGTCGTGACACCGACCACGAGATTTTCGCGCCGGAGAATGGCACCCGCGCCGATGAATCCGACGCCGGTTAAGATCCCGAGCGGAAGGCGCATAATGTCGAAATTTACAAACGAGTCCGGCGCCTTGCCAACTGTGTTCAGCAATGCGTTTGCCTGCAACATGGCGATCGTGGCCGCCAGGCAGACCAGGACCGTGGTTCGCATGCCCGCGGGACGGCCTTTTTGACCGCGATTGAGACCGATTATCAAACCGCCTAAAAAACTCAAAGACAAACGCAATGCAATATCAGATGCGTGAAGGGTTACCGACACGATTCAAGGCCTCCAGTAACGGGCTGCGGGTCAAGACGCCGCTCCACCGAGTAGCGTACACTCGCTATAAAGAAGATTTGAAGACGTGTCTGACGGTTCCTCCCGTGCGAGGTGGCCTAACAATTGCCTCTCGGATCGCCTGCGCCGTAGCCATTGTGTGTCCAGTTGCGTTTGGGCTTGATCCGGCGCAGCACGTCGCCCAGTACGGACATCAGACGTGGCGGACAGAAACCGGTCTTCCGCAGAACTCGGTTCACGCGATCGTCCAGAGCCAGGATGGATTCATCTGGTTGGGGACGGAAGGGGGTCTGGTCCGGTTCGATGGCACTCACTTCCTTGTTTACGATCTGCACAATACACCTCAACTGGGAAGCAACAGCATTCGCAGCATTGTTGAAGATGCGGACAAGGCATTATGGGTAGGCACCGCAAACGGCCTTGCGCGATTTCAGAACGGCGAGGTCACCCGCTTCAGCACCAAAGATGGACTCCCGAGCAATGACATCTGGGGCCTTCTGAAAGATACTTCGCAGCGCCTGTGGGCGCTCAGCCCGGATGGAGTCGCGTTATACAACCGCGGCCGCTTTGATTCCTACCTGATTCCGTCTGAATACGGGCCGTTAACGGGAGCGATCGCACCCAAGCGCGGCGGGGCCCTCTGGCTTTCGGCGCGTGCTGGTTTGATGGCGTTTAACAACTCCTCTTATACGCCCGCACAGGCGGACATCCCCTCAACAGATCAGCTCGACTCCATTCTGCTTGATCACGCCGGACATCTTTGGATAGGCTCAACAGCCGGTCTCTTCGAAATGAGCGAAACCGGGACACGCCGTTTCACCGCGAAAGATGGATTGCCCGGGAAACACATCGCTGTGATCCACGAAGACAGGAACGGCACGATATGGGTTGGAACTGACCAAGGGCTCGGACGCATGCGCGACGGCGCGATCGAGCAGTTTCCAGCGAACTCTCCCGTGTCGGCAAGCGCAGTGCTCTCGATTGCGGATGACCGGGAAGGCAATCTCTGGGTGGGAACCGAGCTGGATGGAGTGACGATGCTGCGAGACCAGGCCTTCACTGCATATACCGGCCGGGACGGCTTGCCCGGCGATGCAACCCGCTGCCTCCTGGTGGACTCGCGCGGCACGTTGTGGATCGGGACGGACGGGCGAGCGCTGGCACGCATGGAAAACGGGAACTTTCAAACGATTGCCATGCAGAATGGGCTTTCGAGCAACGTCATCCTCTCTTTGGCAGAAGGCGCCGACGGCAGTATCCTGGCCGGCACGCCTGATGGGCTAAACAAAATTCAGGGCGACAGAATTTCCGTGATCACGTCGGCCGACGGTCTGCCCGATGACTTCATCCGGTCGATTTACCGGGACCAGGATGGTTCGTTATGGATTGGCACGCGTCGGGGTTTGTGCCATCTCGAAGCCGGGCGGTTTATCAGTTATGGACAAAGCAACGGATTGGGCAGCGATCTGATCGGCAGCATGGCGCGGGACCAGCAGGGTAATCTCTGGATCGCCACTCTTCATGGCCTTTCGCTGATGCGCGATGGGAAGTTCTCGACCTTTACGACGAAAAATGGATTGTCGAGCGATATTATTACGGCCCTGATTACCGATCCGAACGGAACTCTTTGGATCGGGACGCAGGATGGCGGCCTGAATGAATTTCGGAACGGTGCTTTCTTTTCGTTCGGAAGCTCGTCGGGCTTGCCGGAGGCGATCTATGGACTGTCAACTGATAGCTCGCAGGGCCTGTGGATTGCATCCAATTCCGGAATTTACCGCGCGAGCACCGCGCAACTCGAGAGCGTCGCTTCTCATAGAACGGATCACGTCAACGTGTCAGTTTATGGCACGGGCGATGGATTGCCCATCAGTGAATGTCCCAGCGGCGGTCATCCTACAATCTCGCGTGGGGCAGACGGCCGCATGTGGTTCGCAACTCTTAAGGGCATAGCTGCCGCAAACCCCGGGTACGAGCGCATGAATACGGTGCCCCCGCTGGTTGCGCTCGAACGTGTCTTGCTTGATGACCGGGCATTCAGGCCATCTTCGATAAGAGACATCGCTCCGGGACATTCCAGAGTCTCGTTCGAATATGCCGGGTTGAGCTTTTCATCTCCGTACAAGGTGCGTTACCGCTACAAACTCGACGGCTTTGATCGTGACTGGATCGACGCAGGAACGCGAACCACGGCGTACTATACGAATCTCCCACCCCGCGATTATGTGTTCCGAGTGACCGCCGGCACTTCTGACGGATTCTGGAACGGCAATGAGGCGACTCTGCCGATTCGAGTGGAGCCGCACTATTATCAGGAAATCTGGTTCAAGGCCGCAGTCGTAGCGGCGCTAGGCTTGCTCGTCTATGCAATCTACCTGTGGCGATTGCGAGAAGCCGAGGCTAGATTCAACGCGGTCCTCCAGGAGCGCAGCCGGATCGCCCGGGAGATCCACGATACGCTTGCACAGGGATTCATCGGTGTATCCGTCCAACTCGAGCTTGTTTCACGGCTGCTGTCCTCGTCTTTGGATGCCGCGCGTGAGCACCTCGACCAGGCTCGTATCCAAGTGCGCGAGAGTATCGGCGAAGCGCGGCGGGCCATCTGGCAATTGCGCTCGCAGCCTTCTGAAAGAATGGATTTACCTGCCCGGCTTTCGAAACTGGCGGCGAATGCGGCCGCGGATTCGAGCATTCGGGCCGATGTCGAAGTGCGTGGAATCTATAGGTCTCTTCCAGCGGACGTGGAAGACGAACTTCTGCGCATCGCCCAGGAAGCGGTTACCAACGCGATTCGGCATGGAGAACCCGGAACGATTCATATTGACCTCGCCTACGAAAGCCGGAGGGTGCGGATGACGATCACCGATGACGGTCACGGTTTCACGGTGAGTCCGGACGTGCCGGCAGCTATCGGGCACTACGGGTTGAAAGGAATGCGCGAGAGAGCGGAACAGATCGACGCCAAGCTAACGGTCAGTAGTACGCCGGGAAGCGGCACGGTAGTGTCGGTGGAAGCGCTGGTGAGCTGATGCAGCAGATCCGAATCCTGATCGTCGAAGACCATCACGTAGTGCGCCAGGGCTTGGTGGCTCTCCTCAAAACGGTGCCGGACATGACGGTCTTGGCAGAGGCACGAGACGGGAAAGAAGGCGTCCGTTTGTTTAACGAGCACAAGCCGGATGTTACGGTCATGGATCTTCGCTTGCCTGTGATGAGCGGCGTAGAGGCCATTACTCAGATCCGGGCGGAAAATCCGTCGGCGCGCATTATCGTGCTCACAACTTTCGACGGAGATGAAGATATTTACCGGGCACTGCAGGCAGGCGCTCGCGGTTATCTGCTTAAAGACATGTTCGGCGAAGAGCTGATGGATGCGATTCGCGCCGTCCATGCGGGCAGGACGCGCATTCCGCCCGCGATCGCGGAACGGCTAGCGGAACGTATGGGAGGTCCGAGCCTGACCAGCCGTGAACTGGAAGTGCTCCGCTCCATAGTCTCGGGAAGGAGCAACAAGGAAATCGGCTCAGACCTTGGAATCTCGGAAGCTACCGTCAAAACGCACATTAACAGCATTCTGAGCAAACTGGGGGTGACGGATCGAACTCAAGCGGCAACAACAGCGCTACAACGCGGTATCGTTCACCTTCCCTAAACAAGATGCTTTCTTATCTAGCGGCACTGCTCGTCTTACTCTCTCCGGCAGCGCATCCTCGATCGCAAACAACCGATACGTCCGGCTGGCGGGCGGCGAAGGAGAACGAACTCAAGGACGTGATTCCGGATAGAGCTCCGGTTGTAAAGGAGCGGATCGAAACCGAATTCCGGACCGCCTCGGGAATTACGAACGGCAAGGGGAAATATGTGGCGGGTGTGGTGTTGATTACCGCCGGGTATTCAGCCGACGGCAAGTACTCTCACTTTTTGCTCACGGGCGTGCCGATCACGGTAGGAAAACTCTCCCTCAAACCTGGCGATTATGTATTCGGCTGGCAACGCGGCGAGGATTCTCTGAAGGTGCTGTTTTATGACGCGCAAACCGGCAAATTCCTGGGCACCGTCGATGCGCCGAGAATAAACAAAATTGGGCGTATCGAATCTTTCCGGATTTATCCGCCGAGTGAGAAGGCTCTCATTCAGATCGGGCGGTTTGGCTTCAATTATCGGTTGAATGAATAGCGCAAGCACGTTTCTCAACCTTATGGTTGAGAAACAATTCCGCCGCTCGATTCAAGACAAAGGATGGTCGAAGGCTTTATTCTGCGATTAACCCCTCAGACGCAACACAACACATGAGGCGAAACGCTAACGCGCTTCGCCTCGCCCCACACCTGAACCGGTCAAAATCTTAAAACAAATTCCAGAGGAACTGGTTATAGACTTCGTGGTGGTACTGGACCTCCGGCGGTTTGACGAAGGTGCCCAGCAAGCGGGGGCAGCGGTCCGCTGAGGTCTGCTTCAGATCGGCGTAACGAGTCTTTACGTCTTCTCCTAAGAGCTTGGTGGTCCAGCTCGCGTTGCGGAAATTGTCGAGCGAGTCGTAGATGTTGTCGGGAAGATAGCGGTCGGCCGCACGCAAATTGTGGGTGTCGGCGATATCGCCCTCGATGCCCGTGCGGAACACAGATAACAGAACCATGTACGGGTTCGCATCGGGGGCAACCGAACGCACCTCGACGCGCGCGCTGCGCTCGTTACCGATGGGGATGCGAATCATGGAGCCGCGGTCCACAGCGGACGCTTTGATCTGGTTCGGCGCCTCAAAATGCGGATCCAGCCGGCGATACGCGTTGACGCTGGCATTCAACAGAAGGCAAATATCGTTGCCATGCGTAAGGACGCGATCGAGAAAGTCCCAGGCGAACTTGCTCAGCTTCTCTTCGCCTTTCGGATCCCAGAAGAGGTTCTTTCCGTTGTTGTTCACCGAAACGTTGGTATGCATGCCATTGCCGTTCACGCCCACAACAGGCTTCGGCAAAAAGCTAGCGGTCAGGCCCATTTTCGTCGCGACTTGGCGGCAGATGAGCTTATAAAGCTGGATCTGATCCGCGGCCGTCACCACATCGGCATAACCGTAGTTAATTTCGAACTGGGACGGCGCGACTTCCGGATGGTCCTTCTCGTTCTGAAAGCCCATCGCGCGCTGCACTTCAGCCGAAGCATCGATGAAGAGCCGCAACGGATCGCCGGGCAATGAGTGATAGTAGCCGCCGGTATTGACGTATTCAAAGCGGGCGGTCTCGTGATACCGGCGCTCTGCATCAGCGCCTTGAAACAAAAATCCTTCGATCTCGTTAGCTGCGTTGAGGGTGTAATTGTGTTTCTCGAACAGGCGGTTCGCGTACGCATGCAAAACGCCACGCACGTCTGCCGAGTACGGAGTTCCGTCCTTGTCGATGACTTCGCCGAAGACCAACACTTTGCCACTTCCGAAGATGTCCGAAGGAGCCCAGTAGAACGCCCTCCAATCCATGCCGAGGCGCAGATCGCTTTCACGCTGCGCGGTGAAGCCACGGATAGAGGAGCCGTCGAAGGTCAGATTGTCATAGCTCTTGACCAGAAACTGCTTGTCGTAGTCGAGCATGTGCAAGCGGCCTTCGAGATCGCTGAAGAGAACCGTGACCGCTTTGATCCGCTTTTCATCGGTCAAATACTTCAGGCGTTCCTCTTGAATTTTGCCGATGGGAACACGATTTTTTCGCTGCTCTTTGGCGTGAAGATTCAATTCCTCTAATTCCGAGTACGAGAGGGTGAGGCGATCTTGTAGTTCTTGGGGCATTGGTGCTTTGTAAGCTAACAGGGTACTCTGCGATCGGTACTACCCTCAATCGAACTTTTCGATTCGGTGGATAAGAACTTTTCGCGGCTCGCGGGCGACGTCTCTTTTATGCTAGGGAAAAGCTTACGTTGACCTCGTCGATCGATTTATCGCGCCAAGCACCGGGAGTACGCGCGTGAGGTTGGCGGGGCTCGCGCTGTTAGTTGCGGGATGGCTGCTTGTTCTAGCGGCGCTGATCCTGTTGCCGCCCACGCTCGCCCCTCGAATGGGATTTGTCTTAGCCGGAATTTGCGTTCAAATTTTGGGTTTTGTTCTGTTCGCGCGAACGCACTTGCCTCCCGGAGCACGAAGGAATGATGCCTGAGTCGGCAGCAGGAAGCGCGTTTGCGCCGGTCTTCTTATCTGTTCTCCTTATTCCGTTTGCGATTGCCGGACTGGCTCTGATCAATACCGGTCTAAACCGTTCGCGCAGCGCCGCGCACGCGATTCTCACCTGCTTGACGGCTGCCGCAGCCGCGATGCTGGTCTACTTCGCCGTGGGCTTCGCGGTACAAGGCGGCAGCGGCCCTGGACACGTTTTTCATTTTGCAGGCAAGTCTTGGGCGTGGATTGGCGACGGCCCGCTGTTTCTCCGCGGGTTCGATCTCAGCACATCTGGCGCATCTTTAAGCTTCCTGTTCCAGATGTTCGCGGTAGCCCTCGCTGCCGTAATCCCCGCAGCGAGCGGGGCAGAACGGTGGCGATTCGCGGCCTGTTGCGTCTCTACCCTCGTGCTGGCGAGTTGGACCTATCCGCTCTTTTCGCACTGGGTTTTGAGCGGATGGCTAGCGCAACTCGGAAATAGCTTTGGCCTTCCGCATGGTTTCGCTGATCCGGCGGGTTCAGGCTGGATTCAGAGTGTGGGTGGTTTGACGGCGCTGTCGGTCTCCTGGATTCTTGGCGCCCGGCGCGGCAAATTCACCTCGCAAGGCATGCCGACCGCGATGCCCGGACACAATGCCGTCATCGTAATGTTTGGCGGAATGCTCACTCTGCTCGGCTGGTTCGGACTGAACACAGCGGGCGCTCTCTTGTTCGCCAACGCGCAAGTGGCAGATCTTGTGCTGGTTGCGGCGAACACGACACTCGCTGCCATATCCGGCTTGATTGCGTCTTTAGCTGTTACGCGTTTTCGCTTTGGCCGGCCGGACGCGTCGCTCGCAGCGAACGGCTGGGTGGCGGGCCTTGCCGCCAGCAGCGCAACGAGCCTGTACGCCAAGCCCGCCGAAGCCGTTTTGGTTGGCCTTGTCGCGGGGGCTCTCGTGATGTTCTCCATTGAGTTCGTCGAGCTTCGGATGAAAGTGGACGATCCAGGCGGCGCGATTTCCGTTCATGCAGCCGGAGGAATTTGGGGCCTCCTCGCTGCCGGAATTTTCGGCCGGCTAGCAGGTGACGGCTCGCAGTTCCTGGCGCAACTCACCGGCATCGCCACCTTGCTGGGGTTCGTTCTTCCTCTCACGTATTCGCTGAACTGGCTGATCAACAGGCTGCTTCCGCAGCGAGTGGCGCCGGAGGGCGAACGCCAGGGCATGGATCTCTTTGAACTCGGCGCCGGGGCCTACCCGGATTTCGTCACGCACCGGGAGGACTTCATCCATCGTTAGCTGTGGCGCGCGACGTAAAGCAATAATCCAAAGACCACGACAGGAATCGCGGCCAGCATCAAATAGAACAGTATCTTGCGATGCCACGGCGAACGGCGATGTTTCCAATCCCCGAGCTCCGGCCGATCGGAGACTCCGACCTGATCCTGATGCCTCAGATCCCAACCCATTTCGCGCGCAGTCGAATATCTGTTCTTCGGATCCCGTTCGATGGCGCGGTAGATAATCTCCTGTAGCTGTGGCGAGATGGTTGGGTCAAGTTCGCGCGGTGGAACGGGATTATTCAGCAGACGATCATTCATGATCGCGAACGCGTTCGGACCACGAAAGGGCACTTGGCCGGTGAGCATTTCGTAGAGCATGACACCCAGCGCATAAACATCACTGCGTGCATCGCCGCGTTTCCCTTTGACCTGTTCGGGCGAAATGTAGTCCGGCGTGCCCATAAGCTGCGACAGCTTGGCGAAGGTAAGGCGTCTCGCTCCCTCCTGGCCTGCGATACCGAAGTCGATGAGCTTAATTCGGTCGTTTTCCCCGACCATGATGTTTTCGGGTTTCAAGTCGCGATGGATCACGCCATTTGAGTGGATGTAATCCAGTGCGTCGCAAATGCCGAGGGCGATTTCGACAGCGCGCTCGTGCGGCAGTTTTCCCTCCTCGCGCAAGATTTGGCGGAGCAGGCGGCCGTCCACCCACTCCATAGCCATATAGACCTGGCTGCGGCCGTCATCTGCAAGCACTTTCATTACGCCTGGATGATCCAGTTTCGTGCCGATGTCCTGCTCGCGATGGAAACGGTCATAGAACACCGGATCGCTTTCGACTTCCGGATGCGGAATCTTGAGAGCTACAGACTTGCCCGACCGCAGATCTGTGGCTCGAAAAATGGAGGCCATACCGCTGCGAGCCACCAAGCCTTCAATGCGATAGTGATCGAGCTGGTCGCCCGTATGCAATGCCGTCATGCGTCACTGAATTTTGTAGTGTCTCCCACGGTAGATACCAACTCGC
>JAFATG010000350.1 GCA_019244055.1 Acidobacteriaceae bacterium
CAGTCAGAATGAGTAGCGGAGCAAACGAGAGTAGCGTATAAAAAGCTACCGAAGCCCCAAGCCGCGGCGCGTTATGCTCACTCCATTTGCTGTAAGTCTTCTTTAGAAGTGAAACCGCGGCTCCGACATCCATTCGTCCCTTAGGCACGACGCTATACTCCGCAGCTCTAGTGAGTGCTCGCGGATAGCGTCGCAGCCTGCGACGATCCCGGAATACCCTCGGCGCGTTTCTGTTGCGCGGTTTTTTGGAATTGCTCGTGAAAGCCTGGGATGAGCTGCCCCAAAAGGTCTTTGAACGTATTGGCAGCGACGCCGATCATAGCGCCTTTAATCGTGTCGAAAGTCTCCAGCGCTTTGTTCTTCTGCAGTTCGGTTCCCCGTCGATGTTCCTGAGCAGTGTCCTCGCGATGTTCCGGGTAGGACCGTCGCGATCGGGATCGCCGTCCCGTTACTGACGCCAACAGCAACCCACCGCCAAGTGCCACACCCATCATCAACAGCGGCCGCTTTTGAAACTGAAAACGCCAATCCGTCGCCTCTTCAACTCTCGATTGGAGCTCATTCAGGTTTTGACCAAGTTGTCCGCGTTCTGCGGCAATTTGCCGTTCTATTTGGTTTGACTTTTCACCCATTCCACGTTCTCCTTGACACTCTCAATTGTTTTTTCCGGCGTCGCATGAACGGTGCTGAAGCGCTTCTTACCGTTGAAAAGCAATACTGCCGTCACCACAGCCATAAGAACGCAGACCAAAAGAGCCGCGCCCCAGATCGGTATCACTGTCGCGAGCGCGAAAACGATCGTTAACAGCAGTAACCAAACGGTGAATAGGGCCGCTACAGCACCGCCGGCCATCATGCCTGCAGCCCGAGCCGCCTTTGTGGCTTCTTCTGTGATCTCTGTTTTCGCTAACCGGACTTCCGAACGAATGATGGTCTGAACGTTTGCGAGGATATCCTGAAGGACATCTGCAATCGACCGGCTATTCTCTACAGCCATCTTCGTGCTCCGTTGTTCGAGGGAGGCTAGTCCTCGCGAACGGCACGGCCAATCAAAAAACCTATCGCGACTGCAATCAATAGAGAAGGTCCGGGATTACGCTTTACGATATCTTCCACGTCGGAGAGCATCGCCCGCACGTCATGCTCTCGGATGTACCCTGCCGTCGATTCGAGCTTTTCGGCTGCGGAGTGTGCCACGCTTTTCACCGTCTCACCGCCCGGCAGGTCCTCTGCCTTTTCATGAAGCGTCGCGGCCGCGCTTTGAAGGGCGTCGGCTGTCGGTCCGCGCTTTTCGTCGATCTTGTCGGTTGCCTGCCTTCCGACATCGGTGACTTTTTGCTTGGCAGTGGACGCGGCATCAGTCACCTTGTCCTTCACATTCTGGGCAGTGTCACTCAACGTATCGGCCATGTCACTGGTAGAAGTTCCAGCTTTCGTTGGCATCAGATATTCCTCCTGCTGTTCGCTCGGCCACTTGTGGCCGCCGCGTTCGTATTGTTGATCCGAGCGCAGGAAAATTGTTGCTAGCTCCGCTTCGGCGCAGTACCGGCGACAGTTACTGTTCAGGGCTTGAAACTCGGCGGTGACTAGATCGGCGTTTTCTACGGGGTTTCTTTCGGCTAGACTGAACTCGTGAAGATGCTCTTTCGGTTCGCCTCGCTCGCCGTTTTCGCGCTATCGCTGCTGGTACCGAGCCCCCCTGTCGTTGCGTATGGCATTCCGCAGAACTCAGCGAAACAGTCCAGTTCGACGGCCCCTCCAAAGCGACCCTCAACGAAATCTGCGCCATCAGCGGAGGAAATCGCTGATGCTAAAGCGAAAGGTCTCGTCTGGGTGAATCTGAGTACTCATGTGTACCACAAAGGTGGATCGCTCTACGGGAACACAAAACGGGGAAAGTTCATGACAGAGGATGATGCGAAGAAAGCGGGATATCGGCTCGCGAAAGAGAACGACGCCTCATCGAAGACCTCCAGCTCCTCCAGTCGGAAGTAAGAAGGCGGGCCAGCGTTTTGCTTAAGAAAGCGAAGCAGCTGGGCATTCCCAGAATTCAGTAGGTTAGCGTCCATTGCGAGACGGGTGCGACTTGCAATTCTCGAATTCGGCTATTCCTTCTTAGATTCACCAGACGCAATTTAAGTCGAGAACGCGTCGTAGTTGACGGAGGAGTATTGTGCCTAGTCGAAATGAGATTACGATAATCGCTGCGTTTCGCAGCACTGCAGATGCGCAAGCTGCCGCAACCGATTTGCAAGCCGCTGGCATTTCCCGAGATGACATTTACATTGAGGGGAGCGCTCCTGGAGAGAAGTCGCAGCGCTCCAAAGCCGCATCCAGCGAAGGCGGAATTACCGGTTGGTTTAAATCCATCTTTGGAGATGAAGAAGACGTGGACCGCTCCGAATACGAGCAGGCGATCACCAAGGGCTATACATTGCTGAGAGTGGATGTGGACGAGGAGGAGATTGCGACTGTCGAGGACATCCTGAACAGGCATTCTCCTGTCGAAGTCCATGCACAGGAAGGTTCAACTCGTACTGGCGGCGAGCAGCAAAGGGCCATCCCCGTCGTTAAGGAAGATATTCAGGTCGGAAAGCGGCAGGTGCTTCGGGGCGGCGTTCGCGTTTACTCGCGGGTGATCGAGGAGCCGGTGGAAGAGAGTGTCCGGTTGCGCGAAGAACGCGCGCGTGTCGAACGGCGACCCGTCAACCGGGTGGCGACTGAGGCCGACTTGGCCGGCGGCCGGGAGCAGGTGATCGAGGTTCAGGAGTTCGCAGAAGAGCCTGTGGTCGCCAAACAAGCGCGCGTCGTCGAGGAAGTGCGCGTAGGAAAGGACGTTTCGGAACGCACGGAAACTGTTCGCGACACTGTTCGACATACGGAAGTGAACGTCGAGCAAACTCCCGGCAAACCTGGAGCGGCGTCCGATGACTCGGATTTTCGCGCCGACTTTCAAAGACGGTACTCTACCAGTGGCGCGTCTTACGACACGTATCTGCCCGCATATCGATATGGGTACGATATGGCTTCCGATCCCCGATACAAAGGGCGTTCATTCGACGACATCGAATCTGATCTCCGAACGGACTACGGCCGGCGGTACCCAAACAGCACTTGGGAAAAGATGAAAGACGCAATCCGCTATGGCTGGAACAAGGTCACAGGAAAAGCGAAAGCGACTGTCTCCTGATGACGCTACGCGCTTTTTTCTCGTACTTGGTTTGCTGAAGTCATGCATGACAAGAAGGACGTAGTCATTCCGGTCATCCGTGAGGAAGTTCAGGCGGATGCCGTTCCGAAAATAACGGGCGGCGTCCGCGTCACCAAACGAACGGAAAGCCACGACGAAATTGTTGAGCAGGAGCTTCGAAAGACGCATGTCGAAGTGAAGCGGGTTAAGACGGAGCGAGTTGTTGATGGCCCGCAACCCGCTCAGCGAGATGGTAAGACGTTGATCGTCCCAATTGTTTCTGAGGTTATTCGCATTCAAAAACAATGGGTGGTCACAGAAGAAATTCATATCACTGAAAACGAAGCCCGCGAGACAGTTCAGAACAAAGTGACATTGAATCGCGAGCGAGCGGACGTCGAACGCATCGATGAAGCCGGGAACGTGATCGCGTCTGATGACGGGGGGAGCGATGACTCGACTTTATCCGTTCGACAGAGCAGCATCCTTCAGAAGCGGCGGCGCATTTCTGAACGGCAGAAGGAGCGAAAGCTTCTCGCCGGTTCAGGGAGCCTCCTGAAAAATCCGCGTATCGGCGATTAGTCGGATTCCCGAAGAGGAAAGTACTGTCGGAATTGAGTTTGAAAACGAAAGGAAAGCATGTCACTGTCAAACCTTATGGGGCTTCTTGAGCAATACACGAACCCCGGTACAGCTAACACAGGAAATGCGGAACAGGATTTCGAGCAAGTGACCCAAACCGCTTCGCAGTCACATCTCGCAAGCGGTTTAGCTGAGGCGTTCCGATCAAATGAGACGCCACCCTTTGGCCAGATGCTTAGTACGCTGTTCAGCAACTCCGACGGCCAACAACGCGCCGGAATATTGAATCACCTACTTGGTTCGATAGGTCCCGGCGCGGGTTCAGGCCTTCTGGCAAACCTTCTCGGCGGCGGTTCTCAGGTGACTGCCCAGCAGGTGCAACAGGTGCCTCCTGAAACCGTTCGTCAACTAGCAGAACAAGCTGAAAAGAACGATCCATCGATCATAGATCGGGCTAGTAGCTTCTATGCGCAGCATCCGACGCTGGTAAAAACGCTGGGAGCCAGTTCGCTCGCGCTGATCATGTCTCGTATGTCGCGCGCCCTCTGAGGAGATCAAATGGTTCACGCCAATCTTAAACGCTGGCTATTGTTTTTCGTAGCTGCCGTCGCGCTCGCGGCCGGCCCAACTGGTTATTCACAATCGAGCACCGCAAGCCAGCAATCAACAGCTTCACCAAAGAAGAGTAGCCTAATCGACATTAATACTGCGAGCGCCGACGAGCTCGATTCGTTGCCGGGGATTGGGCCTGTAATGGCTCAGAAGATCATTGCCGGGCGACCGTACAGGGCAAAAACTGACCTGGTGACAAGGAAAGTAATTCCCCAATCCGCCTACAACAAAACAAAAGACCAAATTATCGCGCATCAGAAAAAGTGAGGAACACGCACGTTCTCTTTTGAACGAGAAATCAGCAAGAATCACACCGTACGTATTATCGAGCTGGCCCAGGAACGGAATGTGACACTCCAGCCGCGTGACGTTTACTTGCGATTCCGCTAAGGACAATGTCCGCCACTGCGTAAATGTATTCGGCGTTCGCGCTTTTCGGCCCGACCAAAAGCATATTGTACAAAGCACCGTGCATCACGTCGAGAACGACTTCGAAATCTACACCGTCGCGAAGTCCACAATCCCGGTATCGCCCGAGCGCAATTTTCAGTTCTTCCCTGCGAGGTTGGCACCACATGTTCTGAAAAGCCGCGGCGACCTCTGGATTCGTTTGCGCCGCAACGAGAAACGATCTGAAGATCCGAGCACGATGGCCGCGAAAAGATCTAGAAAGATTCTGAAGGTAACCACGTACATCGCGATGAAGATCACCTGTGTGGGGGCACGTCAGGTCCTGCGCGATCGCCTGGCGCAGTGCATTGATTACCACTGCGGTTTTATCTGGCCACCAGCGGTAAACCGTCGCCTTGCCAGTACCCGCGCGCTCAGCGATCGCCTGAACCGAGGTATTCGCGAATCCGACCTCGTCAAGAATTTCCAACGCTGATTGGAGGATGCGCTTCTTCGCATACTCGTCGCGCCGCCGGCCGGGATGTCTATGCGGAATCCGCTGTTCCGTGTCTGTCACCGGGCGCCCCATCTTGAGTGTTCGACATAAGCCTTTGTGGGAGAGGCACGCTGGGAGTTTTCCGAGGTGAACGCAACCGCGCCTCGATCTCAGCTTCTCGCCCACCCAATTTTCCGCCTTCCCGGTGAGGCCACAATCGTCTACTATCCGGG
>JAFATG010000368.1 GCA_019244055.1 Acidobacteriaceae bacterium
CCTCCCCATTCCTCCGGATCAATGCCGGACATCCGAAGAACATTCGGATGCACGAGCCCGCAAGGGAGAAGCTCAACCCAGCCGCTGTATTTGCACACGGCACAGCCCTCGCCATCGCAGATCAGGCAGTGAATGTCTAATTCGAAACCTGGTTCCACGAATGGAAAATAACCCGGACGCAGCCGGACAGTCACATCGCGCTTGAAAATACCGCCCAGCAGCGTTTTCATGAAGTAGATTAGATTCGCGACGGATACATCGCGGTCAACCATCATGCCCTCAAGCTGATAGAAGGTGTGCTCGTGCGAGGCATCGACTTCTTCGTTTCGAAATACACGGCCCGGCGCAATCATCCTGAGAGGAGGTCCTAACTTCCGCATCCCGCGCACCTGAACAGGAGAAGTGTGCGTCCGCAAGAGATGACCGTCAGAAAGCCAGAACGTATCCTGCATGTCACGCGCCGGGTGGGCTGGCGGAATATTCAGTGCGTCGAAGTTATGCTCTTCGGTCTCGACCTCAGGGCCGTCCAAAACCGCGAAGCCGAGCGCGGTGAACAAGTCTTCGATTTCGTTCTGAAGCTGCGTGACTGGATGCAAGCTGCCCGGGCGAATGCCGGGAGCGGGCAGCGTAACATCGAGCCATTCGTTGACGAGACGTTCGGAAAGAGCGGATTGTTCGAAGACGCCCTTTCTCGCTTCGTACTGGGTTTCGAGGTCCTGTTTCACCGAATTCAGCAGCTTGCCGAGCGGCGCGCGCTCCTCGAGCGATAATTTGCCGAATTCCTTACTGATCACTGCCAGAGTTCCCTTCCGGCCGAGCGCCTGAACTCGGGCTTCCTCGAGCGCCTCGGCACTCGTCGCTGCAGCAAAATCCGCCAGCGATGCACGGCGAAGTTCTTCCAGCTTTCCTTCGATCGTTGCGGCGCCTGTCATGCTACGGGAGCTTGGCTCCAAGCTCTTCCAGAAGAGTGGCAATCTCTTCGTGCCCGCGCATCAGGGCGAGATCGAGCGGGGCCTGCTGGTTTCCGGCCCGAACATTTACGTCCGCGCCGTTCGCGATCAACGCCTCTATCATGGGCCGATTGCCGGCCTGCGCTGCCGAGTGAAGAGCTGTCCAGCCGCCTTCCTGAGTCGCGTTCGGAGCGGCGCCACGTTGAAGAAGCAAAGTCACCAGATCGACATGCCCGCCTGCGGCCGCGGCGTGCAGAGGAGTGTTCTGCATGGCGTTAGTGGAACGGGAGTCGATTCGGGCTCCGCGGACGAGTAGCGCAGTAGCCAGATCGGCATGCCCAAAGAAGGCGGCCAAATGAAGAGGAGTCCAGCCATCGGAGCTATGGGCTTCGAGCAAAGTCGGATTCTGGTCAATGGCCGCCATCACGTCGGATACGCGCCCGGCCACGCAGGAGTTAAAAATGTCGAGTTGCGGGTTCAGGCTCAGGAGATAGTCAGCGGTTTTCTCCTGACGGTAATACTTGGCTAAGAGAAATGAACTCTGCCCTGCCTCGTTAATCGCATCGAGCAGCGACGGGTTCTGCGCAAGAGAGGCGCGCACTCCCTCGAGATCACCACTCTTCACTTGCTCATGAAAGGTCTTCAGTTCTGGCATGTCAGGCAGCCGGGACGAAGATTTCGTCCGCCTTGTTCAGTTCCCAGTCGAGATGGTTGATATAGAAGAGAAGAATCTCGCGCGGATACTTGCCCGAGAACCCGTCGAACACGCGGGTTTGCCAGCCCTCAACCAAGTACTGCTCCGGTTTCAGATCCTTAGCGAAAAAGCCGTTTTCGTTGGGAATTCCTAAAAAGTTCAGCACGTCGCTGATCATGTCGAGGTGAGAAACCAGAAATACTTGCGACAGATCCGTGGCGAACTCCTCCTCGCCAGCTTCAATTCGGGACCAGAATCGCGGCTCCGCCTTGCGAAGCGACTCGGAGTTAAGCTTGACCAGGTGCGCGCGAACTTTGAACCGTTCGTACACCTGGAATGTTTTCAGCTTCCCGATAGAGATTCCCCGAACGAGCTGATGGAACACTTCCGGACCCAATTTCAGGAAGACGTCACACATCTGCATTCCAGAAAAGGGTAGCATAATTGGAGTCGGGCTGGGAGTTACTCATGCGAGAGAAGTCTTGTATTTACAATGTCTTGGCGTAGCTTGCGGTACAATCGGTAAGTTTGCGGCGAGGCCGCTATTGGCATGAGTAATTTGATTGTGCTCGGAGCGCAATGGGGCGATGAAGGGAAAGGGAAAATCGTCGACCTGCTCTCGGAGAAATTCGACGTAGTGGCGCGTTACCAAGGCGGCCATAACGCCGGCCACACCGTCTTCATCCGCAACCAGAAATTCGTCTTGAAGTTAATACCTAGCGGAGTGCTGCGGCCGGGCGTCCTGGCCGTAATCGGTAATGGGGTGGTGGTCGACCCTGCAGCCCTGCTGGAGGAAATCGCTTCGCTAGAGGCTGCCGGGTTCAATGTTCGCGCCCAGCTCAAGATCAGTAACCGGGCGCACGTAATATTTCCGTTTCACAGGACGATCGAGAAAATTTCGGAAAGTCGCGCCGACCGAATACCTATTGGTACGACCTCTCGAGGCATCGGCCCGTGTTACGAGGACAAGATCGCGCGTCGCGGAATACGGTTAGCGGACTTGGTCGACCCGGACTTTGCGCGTCTGTACTGTGCATTGGCTGAGGACAAACAACTGATCGCCGACGCTTTTCAGATTTCGGAGCGCATCGATTTCCAGGAAATTCTGGACCGTTACAAGGAATTTGCGGAGCAGATTCGGCCGCTGGTCTGCGACGCTTCGCTTTTGCTGAACAGCATGATCCGGGACGGCAAGAGTGTGCTGTTTGAAGGCGCGCAAGGCACGATGCTCGACATCGACTTTGGCACATACCCGTTTGTTACGAGCTCGAGCGCGGCCGCAGGGGGGGCCTGTACCGGTACAGGCGTGCCACCGACCAAAATCGATGGCATCATCGGCGTTTCGAAGGCATACATCACCCGAGTCGGCGCGGGACCATTTCCGTCGGAAGACCTGACAGAACTCGGTGAGCACATTCGGCAGGCCGGGAATGAATATGGGTCCGTGACAGGCAGACCGCGGCGCTGCGGCTGGTTTGACGTGCCCTTGCTGCGCTACACGGCGGAAGTGAACGGCTTCGACAGCCTCATCATCACCAAGCTGGACGTGCTGGACCAATTGGACGAGATCCCCGTTTGCGTGGCGTACGAAGTGGATGGCCATGTCATCACGCACATGCCGGCGAGCACTCGACGAATGGAGGCCATTAAACCGGTGTTTGAGCGGTTGCCGGGATGGAAGCAGTCTACGCAGGGGATTTCGAAGCTGGACGAACTGCCCGGCCAAGCCCGGAGATATCTCGAGTTCTTGGAAGAAAGAACGGGTGTCGAGATCGGATCGGTGTCAAACGGTCCGGAACGGAGCGAGACGATGATTGTACCCGGCTCGAAACTGGAACGCTTGCTCGGATAACCTGAGAACGCCGGCAGGCTAATCGGACTCATCTCCTATAATTCGGATCACATGCTGCTGGAGTTGGTGGTCGAGAACTACGCCGTAGTAGAGCAGTCTCGGATTCGCTTTCAAGAGGGATTGAACGTTCTGACCGGAGAGACGGGAAGCGGCAAGTCGATCGTCGTAGATTCCCTGGGATTGCTGCTGGGGGCACGCGCCTCGGCGGATTTGATTCGCAGTGGCGAGTCCAGAGCCTGGGTGTCGGGGATCTTTTCTGTCGAGAGTTATGAGCTCAGAAATCTACTATCGAACGC
>JAFATG010000169.1 GCA_019244055.1 Acidobacteriaceae bacterium
CCGCCTCCGCGTTGTTCGTTCTGAGCGAGTCTGCCCACTAGCGCGTGGGTGTGCTGGTCATCGAGCGGTCGCGTCGATTAACTTGAGAGCATGAACGAACAAAGCAAAGCATCCAACAGCTCAAACGATCCAATTCGGCAGGCCGAGCTCATTCTCAAGCTCTATGAGTTGCGCCGGGAGACCGTGATGCGCGAGGCGCGGTCCTATGTTGGTGGAGAGTTTATGCCGAAGTCCGTCGACGAATTTGTTGAACTCGTATGTGCAGGTGGCAAGCACGCGGGCTTTATTCTCCAAGTCTACGGATCCTGGGACATGGTTTCCGCATTTGTTTTACACGGTGCACTGCCAGCCGCTCTCGTCTATGACACCTGCCAGGAGATGTATTTCCAGTACGCAAAGATTCAGCCGCACTTAGCCGGTTTCCGCTCAAGAATGAACCTGCCTGAATTTCTACAAAGCATCGAACGAGTCGTTGAACATTCCGAAGAAGGACGTACGCGCCTCGAGATTATGCGTAATAATCTTTCCGCTATAGCGGAAGTGCGCGCACAAGCAAAGGCTTAAGCCACGGATCGAAGTCAACGCGCCAACTAGACGTACAGTCCCATGGCGAGCTTAGCTCGGCGGATCGTTTCTTCCGCCAAAGGCGTGACATGGTCGCGTCCGCGAGTAAGGACCGAATCAATGTAACTCGGATCGGCAGTCACCTTTCGATAAAGGCTTTGAACACCTTCAAGCCGAGCGATTACGATCTCGGCGACACGCTTCTTGAAATCGCCGTAACGCATGCCGGCCGCCTCATTGCGGGTAAAGCCCGGTTCCAATGCCTGAGCGATATTGAGCAGATTGGCAATACCCGGACCCATGTTCTCCAGATCGACCGCGGGTTGAGAATCGGTGGTTGCGCGCGCGACCTTTTTCTGTCATCCATATGCAGGACCGGAAAAAATCGACGGCTGTTACGTGCGACCGGCGCAATTTATCGCGTTTACCTTTCCTTTGAATTTCACGGGTCAGCCTGCGGCGACTGCTCCGGCAGGGTGGAGTGATGATGGCCTGCGAGTTGGGCTACAAATCGTGCGGCGGCACTTAGAAGACTGGAAGGCCTTAAGGGCTTCAGCCTATGAAGCCGCGGTACCATGGCGCGATAAATGGCCGCCCTCATTGACTAAGCTGGGATTGTAACTCCTTTACCAGCCTGCGCCCTTTGCTTCTTCTCCACAAAATCGCGAAAATTGCGATCGCGCCAATGTAGATCGAATAGCCCGGCTCGGGCACAAAGGTCGTACCGGGATTATTTTGAACGCTGAGTTGCCCATTGTTTTCAGTCGGATCACCATGATTCTGCGAATAGTGAAGACCAGCGGCTACGAACGCTTCAGGGTCGAACAGAAAATCGGCGCCGTTCGCGATGACGACATCCTGGTTTCCGAAGTTGCTGTTCGCCATCCCGTTGGTAAAAGCCACACTACCTGAGCAGTTCGTCTCTTGAGAGAACTGATTACAGGGAACACTGATCTGGTAATGGTTTGCCGCTGTTAGGCTCAGGTAATCCGATGTGGTCAACACGAACGATATCTGTACCGCCTGACTAACGGGCGTGCCTTCGAAGCTGTAAATGACGCTAGCATTCGCAATAGCGCTTGCGAGAAGACTCATCAACCCAGGGATGACTTGTCTCATGTGGCCCTCCGTTGCAATATGATAATTCAGCTGTTTCGGAGAAAGGAGTCTCATGCGGTCTTTCTCCAAGGCAATTTGCATCCTTGCAATTGCCGCGACCTCTGTAGTCGGGAATGCCAGCACTCTCGACTTCACCGTGACAGGCGCAGCAAACTTCGAACTTACGTTCTCCTTGCCCTCCAACCCTGTTCCGTCGGTCGCTCAACCCGGCGTAGGATTTCCTATCTCCGGTGTACCGGTTACGCAAGGTCCAATCACCACCATTTCGCTGTTGACCTTTGCCAGCGAAAGTAACGGTGGCGGGTTCATCATCATCCCGGGAACTAGTTTTTCGGGCCCACAGCTCTATACCGGAACCGAAACGTCTCCTATCTTCGCGCCGGGTCACCTTGACCTCACGGAGGCAACCAATAACAGCCCAGTTTCGTTATCCATTGCCGCCGCAGCAGTTCCTGAGCCCTCGAGCATCGCTCTCATCCTCGCGGCAGCGGCTCGCTTCCCTGCTGATTGCACCGCGTACTCGCCACCGTCGCTAATCTCGATCTCGCGTCGTAATGCGGCAGCTTCGCTTGTCACCGCTTTCTTCCGCCCCTCGCCATCCTATCTGCGAAACTTTATTCGGACGCGCCCGCCGCCAATAAGCCCCAGCAAGACAATCCCGCCAATTTCCAAAAAAGCGCTGGAAGGTTCCGGAGTAAGCGCCCGAGGCCCGACTGGATCGCCCGAGAGCACGTAATTCGCGCTCTCGTTCGTGAAAGGATGGTATTTATCCTTCGGACCACCGGCAAAATAAAATGTCGTTCCTGGGGCATTTTCGCTTCCGTAAATCACGTTGAAGGAGTTGGCGTAGAAATAATAGGTGGTGTTCGGCTGAATCGTTGCAGTGACATCAAAGACATATTCGCTATTAGAGGAATTCGGCGAACCTTGGTCAACATAACCGGGCGTCGCATAACTGAGATTTGGCGGCGTTCCTGCATAGGGCTGGCTCAGAAGAAAGATCGTGCCAAATGCCGCTGGTTTCGGAGAACCGTTGATCTCGACGAACCAGCTGAAAGTGAGATCGTCCCATCCAGGGCCGGAAGGTGTGGTGAACGATTCGCCTGGGTACAGATTTATTCGGTGAACGGTTCCGGCCGTGTACTCGCTGATAGTTCCCGCCGCCGCAGGACAGGAGAGTACAGACAACAAAACCACGGTCTGAAAAATAAATCGGTAACTTCTGGTCATAACAGCTCCTCCTTTGTGGCACGTATTCGCGTGCGTTTTAGTATTTGCGATGAGAACGCGTGAAGGCGCATCATACCAAACAGGCAAAGACCACTTCCAAGCAGAAGAAGCGAACGCGGCTTCGGTACTGGGGCTGGTCCCGGGCCTTGACCGGAAATCCTGTTTGCAATCGCGAGCGGCCGTTCGGGCGCGCTCGCGATCGCAACTTAATCATGCGTATCACCGCAGAGCACTTGCTGCGCCGAGTCGCTTACTGGAGAGCTTGACGCGCGCGAGCCTCGAGCATTCGGGGGATCGCAACTGTCGATTACGCTGATCTCCCCTTCCAGCACGTCAGAGGTCCGTTTTGGCACCTTATTCATGAACGGCTTTAACATCGTCCAATACTCGTCCAGAAGCTCCTTTCCGACCTGCGCATTGTTTGTTTCATAAGTTTTGCGGGCCAGAATGAGCCATCCATAGCGAACTCGACTGCCGGCCTCGGCTGAGTACCTAGCCGTCATCTCAGGCCGGTACACATCATTTCAGTCGGGTGGGTCTTCCGAATGGCGGGCGGATCTCGGCCATGTCGACCTTCTCCCAACTCTGGTAAGCAGCTTCGGCTTCCTCCGAAGTGCGGTGCGAT
>JAFATG010000173.1 GCA_019244055.1 Acidobacteriaceae bacterium
CGAGCAGGGCGGCGCAACATCGCTCGTCGATGTGCGCCAGGCGCAGCAGCTCGTCGAGGAAGCGGCGGAAGCGATTCCGCAAACCGAACAGGCGATTGCTCAGGAAGAGAATCAGATCAGTGTTCTCCTCGGCGAGAACCCCACCGAGATTCCGCGAGGCCGCGCTATCACCGAAGAACCTCTGCCCACTACTATCCCCGCCGGCTTGCCTTCACAACTGCTGGAGCGCCGCCCCGATATCCGCGAATCGGAAGAGGCATTGATGGCTGCCAATGCACGCATCGGTGTCGCTCGCGCCCAACTCTTTCCGCAGATTTCTCTCACCGGGAATGGCGGTCTGGAGAGCATTGGTCTGAGCAATCTCTTTACTTTGGCTACTCGGGCCTGGACCTGGAGCGCTACCGCTACCCAGCCCATTTTCAACGCAGGCAGTTTGCGGGCGAACGTCCGCCTCGCTGAGGCGCAGCAACAGCAGGCTCTGCTCACTTACGAGCAGACCATACAAACCGCTTTCCGCGATGTGGCCGATTCGCTCAGTGCTTATCAAAAACTTCGCCAATACCGCGAGCACCAGGAAGAGCTCACGACTGCGGCGCAGGATGCCGCTCACCTCTCCGATATTCGGTATCAAGGTGGCGCGACGAGTTACCTCGAGGTTCTGACGAATCAGACCAACTACTTCTCTGCTGAGCTCAATTTGGCACGCGCCCGCTTGAATGAGCGATTGGCTCTCGTCCAAATCTATAACGCGCTCGGCGGTGGCTGGCAGCAGTAAAACCCGCACTTTTCCGCGTCACTGAAACACATCCCAGTAACCGGGCGTCACCAGCACGGACGTTAGCCATGACCGCATCCGATGTTCTAATTGAGAGCCTGATTGACTGGGGAGTCGAGACCATCTTTGGCCTTCCCGGAGATGGAATCAACGGTTTTGTCGAGGCTCTTCGTACTCACAAAGACCACATCCGATATATTCACGTCCGCCACGAAGAAACGGCCGCGATGGCCGCGACAGGGTATGCAAAATTCACGGGTAAGCTGGGCGTCTGTTTCTCGACGGCCGCCCCGGGCGCCATTCACATGCTGAACGGTCTGTACGACGCCAAGATCGATCAGGCCCCAGTCCTGGCCATAACTGGCATGACTATCACGATTTGATCGGAACCCACTATTTGCAAGACATGAATCAGGATTACCTTTATCAGGACGTTGCCATGTACAACCAGCGCCTGATGGGCCCTGCTCACGCCAAGAACATCGTTGATTACGCCTGCCGCACTGCGCTGAGCCACCGCGCGGTCGCTCACATTGCGTTGCCGATCGATTATCAGTCGGCTGACATGTCTGGCGAGAAGCGCTCGAAACGCAATTTGAAGGGACACACCTCGGAAGCATTTACTATTCCCAAGCGCGTCCCCGAAAGGCTCCAGCTAGAGAAAGCCGCTCGCGCTCTGCAGGGCAAGGCGAAAGTCGCGATTCTCGTCGGCGCTGGCGCGCGCGGCGCGGGAGCGGAGGTCATTCAAGTCGCCGACCGCCTCGGCGCTCCGGTTGTGAAATCGATGCTCGGCAAAGACGTGATCCCCGATGACAGCCCTTACACAACCGGCGGAACTGGGGTGGTCGGAACTCGCGCCTCGTCTGATGTCTTCGAAAGCTGCGACGCTCTCGTCATCATCGGAAGCTCGTTCCCTTACATCGAATTTCTGCCGAAGCCCGGTCAGGCGCTTGGCATTCAGATCGACGACAAACCCGAGCGCATCGGCCTTCGCTATCCCGTCGAATACGGCCTGGTCGGCGATGCTCAGGCAACATTGCGCGAGTGGTTGCTCTACTTGCCGCGCAATGACGACCGGAATTTTCTAAAGCAAGCGCAAAAGGGTGCCGAGGATTGGTGGGAGCTGATGGAAGAGCGTGGTACGCGCAACGACAAGCCGATGAAACCTCAAGTAGTGGCCTGGAATCTCAGCCAGGCGCTTGCGGACGACGCCATCATCACCGGCGATTCCGGTACCGTCACCACCTGGATCGCTCGCATGAAGGTGCGGGCCCAACAGCAGTTCTCATTCAGCGGAACTCTCTGCAGCATGGCCGCGGGCCTTCCTTACGCGATCGGAGCGCAGGTCGCTTATCCCGGCCGCCAGGTTGTCTCGTTCACCGGAGATGGTTCGCTCAGCATGATGATGGGCGACCTCGCTACCCTGACCCAGTACAAGCTTCCCGTCAAGATCGTCGTCCTCCGAAACAACACTCTTGGCCTCATCAAGTGGGAACAGATGATTTATCTCGGCAATCCCGAATACGGCGTCGATCTGTATCCGATCGATTTCGTCAAGGTGGCCGAAGCATGTGGCGCAACTGGGGTCCACATCGAGAATCCGAAGCGCTGCAAAGATCAATTGAAAGAAGCGCTCGCAATGGATGGGCCGGTCGTGATCGAGTGCGACACCGATCCGAACGAGCCGCCTATGCCGCCCAAAACGACTAAAGACGAGATGAAACATCTCGCTCAGGCGCTCGTCCGCGGTGAACGCGACCGGGCTCGGATTTCGCTCACAATCGGGCGGCAGGCCATGGACGAAGCGCTCTTTCCGGCGAGCGACTACGGGGCGCCCGCGCGGGTTGTGGAGAAGGTGACCGGGAAGGACAAGAAAGAGGAGAAGAAATGATCCCCTCAAAAGAAATCATCTCGGATCGTGAAGCACGGGACCTCAGCGCCGACCTGCGCAGAAAGATCAAAGGCGAGGTTCGCTTCGATAGCGGATCGCGCGCCCTGTACGCCTCCGATCTATCTGTATATCGCCAAGTCCCAATCGGTGTTGTCGTTCCGAAAATGTATGACGACGTCATTCACACCGTCGCGATCTGCCACGAGCGCAAAGTGCCCATTTTCGGCCGCGGCTGCGGAACGAGTCTTGCCGGACAGTGCTGTAACACCGCCGTTGTCGTCGATTTTTCCAAATATCTGAACAAGATACTAGAGGTCAACGCTCGGAAAAAGTACGCCTGGGTCGAACCTGGGTTAGTGCTCGACACACTGCGCGATGAGACGGAGAAGCATCACCTAACGCTTGGTCCCGATCCGGCCACGCACGAATACTGCACGCTTGGCGGCATGATCGGCAATAATTCCTGCGGTGTGCATTCGGTGGTGGCGGGCCGGACAGTCGACAACGTCGAAGAAATGGACGTCCTCACCTATGACGGTGTGCGCATGACCGTTGGCAGGACCAGCGAATCCGAGCTCGCCTCCATCATCCGGGCAGGCGGCCGCCGGGGAGAAATCTATGGCGCGCTGAAAAACATTCGCGACCGCTATGCCGCTCAAATTCGCCAGCGCTTTCCCAAGATCCCGCGTCGCGTGTCAGGTTACAACTTGGACGAGCTGCTCCCCGAAAACGGCTTTCATGTCGCACGCGCGCTCGTGGGAACGGAAAGCACCTGCGCGATTACGCTTCGCGCCAAAATGAAGCTCATCCCGAGCCCGCCGCATCGCAGCTTGATTGTCGTCGGCTTTGCAGACGTATTCACGGCGGGTGATCACGCCGCTCCGTTCCGCGATCTCCGCCCCATCGGACTGGAATGCTTTCACCACAAAGTCATCGATAACGAACGCCGCAAAGGCAACGATATGGCGGGCGCAAAGCTTCTTCCGCAAGCGGATACGTATGTCTTGCTTGAATTCGGGGCCGATTCCAAGAAGGAAGCAAACGCTCTTGCCCGGGCCGCTATGGCCAAGATCCGAGCCATGGATAAGGATCACACTTTCCTAAGGCTGATCGAAGACGACCATGAGCAAAAGGAGATCTGGAAAGTCCGCGAAAACGGTGTGGGCGCCAGCCGCATTCCCGGCGTCGAAGACGCCTGGCCGAGTTGGGAAGATGCCGCCGTTCCTGTCGATCAGGTTGGCAACTATCTTCGCCAGTTAGACAAGCTGCTCGACAAACACCATTACACGATGACGCTGTTCGGCCATATTGGCGACGGTTGCCTCCACACCCGCATCACCTTCAATCTCAAAACGGCCGATGGCGTGAAGCACTATCGGGAGTTCATGACAGAAGCCGCGCACGTCGTCACGCGCTTTGGCGGCTCTCTTTCTGGCGAACACGGCGATGGTCAGGCTCGGGCGGAATTTCTGCCCATCATGTACGGCCCGGAGATCATCCAGGCCTTCCGGGAGTTCAAGTCGGCCTGGGATCCCGAATGGAAGATGAACCCGGGCAAGGTCATCGATCCATATCCTATGGACACAAATCTGCGCGTCGGTCCCGATTACAAGCCAAAGCCCGTGCTCACCGTGTTCAATTTTCCAGGGGATCACGGCAGCTTCGCGCAGGCGACTGAACGCTGCTTCGGGGTAGGGAAGTGTCGAGGTCTGGATGGCGGCACCATGTGCCCGAGCTTCCATGCCACTCGCGAGGAGATGCATTCCACGCGAGGGCGCACTCGCCTTCTGTTTGAGATGTTGCGGGGCGACGTGATTCAGGATGGCTGGAAAGACCCGCACGTCAAAGAAGCGCTCGATCTCTGCCTATCTTGCAAAGGCTGTAAAGGCGATTGCCCCGTCAACGTGGACGTCGCGACCTACAAGTCCGAGTTTCTCTATCACTACTACGAAGGAAGTGTTCGCCCGCCCGCCGCCTACAGCATGGGGCAGATTTTCCGCTGGGCCGAGCTGGCGTCGAAAATGCCGGATCTTGCGAATCTGTTCACCCAGATGCCTGGAATTTCCTCGTTCGTCAAGTCGCTGGGTGGTGTCACGAAGCGGCGGCGTATGCCAGCGTTTGCTACGCAAACGTTCAGGGCGTGGTTTGCATCGCATCAGGAGCGCACGAAGCGGAAGAACGACAGCCGCCCCAAAGTCCTGCTTTGGCCAGACACGTTTAACAATCACTTTTTCCCGCACACCGCCAAAGCGGCGGTCGAAGTTTTGGAATCGGCTGGCTATCGAGTTGAGATTCCCAATCGCCCTCTCTGTTGCGGCCGCCCGCTCTACGACTATGGTTTCCTCGATCAGGCGAAACACAATCTGGAAGAGATCCTCGACACTCTCCGTCTCGAGATCACGGCAGGCACACCGGTTATTGTTCTCGAGCCAAGCTGCGCTTCCGTGTTTCGCGATGAGATGACGAACATTCTGTCCAACAACGAAGATGCTCAACGCCTGCGCAGCCAAACGAAGCTGCTAAGTGAGTTTCTCACTGGCGCAAACTACGCACCGCCTACCCTGAAGCGCAAGGCGCTGATCCATGGCCATTGCCATCAAAAAGCATTGTGGGGTATGTCAGCCGAACAAAAGGTGTTCACGAAAATGGGCCTCGATGCCCAACTACTCGATTCCGGCTGCTGCGGTCTCGCGGGTTCGTTCGGCTATGAGGAAGGGCATTACGACATATCCATGAAAATTGGCGAACGTGTTTTGCTGCCGAAGATTCGGGAAGCAGATCGCGAAACGCTGATCATCTCCGACGGCTTCAGTTGCCGCGAACAGATCATGCACGGAACGCGGCGGCATGGCATGCACACCGCAGAAGTGATCCAAATGGCGCTACACCAGCCGATCCCGCGCCCAAAGAAGTACATCGAAACCGGATGGGTTCAGGAGCGGCCGACTTATCCCCTCATCACGGCCGCCACTAGCGCGAGCCTCCTCGCCGCGGCGGGGGCTCTTGTTCTCGCGAGTCGTTCTTCCCGGGCAAATCGTATGGATTCTCATGCACTCGCTCCCGAATCCCAGCCCCTAGAGTCTTCGCAAGCGAAATACTAGCCGCGCCGAAGCGATTGCGAATATGGTCCACGCTGCGAAACGCCTCGCGCAGGCGGGCCGTCCGCGGCTCTTCGAGCAAACTCATCTGCCCCTCGGTATCCTGCAACGAGCTGGCATGAACGCCCAACAGCCGAACGGGCGTCTTGCCATCCCACGCTTTTCGAAAAAGCCCGATGACGGCTCCTGCCACTTCGCGGTCCAATTGCGTCGCGTG
>JAFATG010000232.1 GCA_019244055.1 Acidobacteriaceae bacterium
TAGACAAAAGTTAACTAAAGACGCCTTTACAAAAATCGCGCCAGTAGTTTATCCTTCGAGTGGGGCAACCACATTTTGCTTGCCCACGTTCCTCGAATCAGGAGAAAGGAGGCCCATTGATGACTGACGGCAGTAGTAGCGTTCGGCAGAGAGGTCTGTCAAGCGAGTCAGCAGAGCCTCCCTCTACCTTTCAGGAGCTCTTCGTTCGCATCTCTTCCGCTCACAACTAACTCGATAGCGGCGTAGCCAGGACTAACGGGCTATGCCGGCAGAGTGTACTGTGCTCAGTCGCGATGGCTCATCGCGATGAACCGAACGACATTCCCTTATTCTGAACACGCAAGCGTTGCCCTTGTGCGCGGCCGCATGGTCCGCGGCACGTGGAAGCGAAATCTGCTCACCTTTCTGATGGTTTCCGGTCCGGGTCTGATTGTGATGGAAGCGGATAACGACGCCGGCGCCGTTTCCACCTACGTGCAGGCAGGCACCCAGTATGGAACTCACTTGCTATGGCTACTCCTATTGCTGTTGCCCATTACCTATTTCATCCAGGAAATGGTGGTCCGCCTTGGGATCGCAACAGGGAAGGGCCACGCCGCCATGATTTACCAACGGTTTGGGCGGTGGTGGGGCCTATTCTCGTTTCTCGACCTACAATTCGTCAATTTCCTGACTCTGGTCACCGAGTTCGCAGCAATCGCACTTGCCCTCAGCAAAATGAATATCGATCCAAGGATCGGCGTCCCTGTCGCTGCCATGGCACTGGTGCTCCTGGTGGCGACGGGCAGCTATCGAAGATGGGAACGGATAGTGGTGTTTCTTTGCGTGCTGGATCTGGCGTGGCTTGCGCTTGCGCTCCGTTTGCAATCCGGGATGCATGATATTGTTCAGCACTCGCTCGTGCCTAGCGTGCCGCCCGGGGGAATCACTGCAGGTTTGGTGTTTCTGGTGATCGGGATTGTGGGCACGACGATCGCGCCCTGGCAATTGTTCTTTCAGCAGAGCTGCATCGCGGATAAGCGGCTCCGTTTTGCGGACCTCAAATGGGCGCGCCTGGACACGCTCATCGGAGCGGCTTTCACGATTATCGTGGCAGGCTGCATGATGATCGCCGGGAACGCCTCTCTTCGGCAGGGGCTTTCATTCACCGATCCGGCCCAAATGGCGGTCGATCTTGGACATGTTTTCGGACCATACGTGCGCACAGGCATTCTGCTACTCATGATCAATGCGGCGGCGCTGGGGACAACCGCCATTTCATTGTCGAGCGCCTGGGCGTACGGGGAAGTGAAGCGTTGGCCACATAGCCTGCAGAAATCAATCAGAGAAGCACCGGGATTCTACGCCGTTTACGGCCTATGTGTCGCTGCCGCAGCAGCGCTTGTCCTGATTCCCGGAGCTCCGCTACAGCTCATCATTTTGAGCGTCCAGGTGCTGGCCGGCATTATGCTGCCCTCGGCAATTATCTTCCTGCAGCTCCTTCTGAATGACAGGGAGCTGCTGGGCGAGCGTTTTGTCAACAGAGGCTGGAATAACGCGATCAACTGGACCATCATTGTTGCGCTGTTTGCGCTCTCGCTAATACTTGCGGCCCAAGTGGTAGCGCCGCGGTTGTTTCCGGCGGGATAGAGAAGAAAAGAAGGAGATCAACATGGTTCTGAAACAAAAGTTTGCGAATGTAAAAACAGATACTTTCCTGGTTGTGCATCCGCTCGACGATGCGCCCGAAAAGAAAGTAGAGGCTGAGCACCTGCGGCCCATGCGGATGACGCGCAGCGTTCGATACTCGCTGTTCGCCCTGCGAGCTTATCTGTTCTTGATGGTGGCGCTGGTCCTGTATCACGTATTTGCTTTGGCAGGTTTGGTCTGAATGGTTTGGCTCAACAAGCAGGTCGGATTGTTTGCGCTTCTACTCAGCGTCGCTCTGAGCAGCGCGGCGCAAAGTAGTCCGGATCAGCAATCGCAACCATCGCAGAATATGCCGGCGCAGACGAACGCAGCGCCGGCTGATCCGGAGCGCTGGAATCTTTTCTGGCAGGCGACTTCGATCGGCCAATCGCACGGCACGTTCACGTCTCCGTACGAAGGACCGTACAGTCTGCAGGATTATCCGGAGCACACCGTATCCCTGACAACCACGCTCTTCTTTGGGCTGCGTTTCGACCAGAACACGCAGCTTTACTTCAATCCTGAAATCGCGGGTGGCAAGGGTTTCAGCGGTGTAAATGGTCTGGCTAACTCGTCAAATGGCGAGCTGCCGCGCGTCTCGTCCGCCACTCCCAAACCCTACTTGGCCAGGCTCTACGTCACACACGACTTCGGATTTGGCGACTCGAAAGAGTCGTTCGATAGTGACGAGAACCAGTTGGCGGGTGAGCGGCCGATGACGCGATACACGATTGCAGTCGGACGCTTTACGCTTACGGATTTCTTCGATGAGAACCGTTACTCGCACGATCCGCGTACGCAGTTTATGGGCTGGGCCATTATGTACAACGGAGCGTGGGATTATGCGGCGGATGTGCGAGGCTACACCTGGGGATTGATTCAGGAATTTCACACCAAGAGCTGGTCGCTGCGGTACGGAATCGGGCTCGAACCGACGGTAGCGAACGGACCGAATCTGGATCATAGGATTCTGCAGGATCATGGCCAAATGGTCGAAGGCGAATATCGTTACAGTGTGAGAAAACATCCAGGGACGTTCAGGCTGCTTGGATATGCAAATCGTGCCGCCGCGGGTACCTATAGCGAGTCCATCCATTTGGCGAAGCAGACGGGAGGCGTGCCCGACATTACCGGCACGCGCCGAGTTGGAACACTCAAGTACGGTACAGGCATAAGCGCAGATCAGGAGATAACAAAGGACATCGGCGTCTTTATGCGTTTAGGGTGGAACGATGGTAAGACGGAGAGCTTTGCATTCACGGCCATGGACCGCCTGGCAAGCGGCGGCGTTTCAGTTACCGGACAGCGCTGGCGAAGACCGTTCGACACAGTCGCAACGGAACTGACCGCGGGCGGACTTTCTGCCGTTCACGCGGAATACCTCGCCTTAGGCGGACACGATTTTCTGATCGGTGATGGCCGTCTCCAATATGGGGCAGAGTGCATCTGGGAGAGCTACTACAGCGCCCGTCTGTTTACGGGATTCTTCGCAACTTTCGATCTCCAACATATCGCGAATCCCGCGTACAATCAGGCCCGCGGACCACTATGGGTTGAATCCATACGGCTGCACTGGGAGCTCGGGAAGAACAATTTTGTGAGAAAGAAAGCGACGAACTGACGTCGCTGAGCGAGCTCTACTAAGCAACTCGCGCAAAACGGGCGCGGGATCAAGCGCGCCGAGCGAAGGACGGCGGGAGTTGCTTTCCTGTATCTCGGCGCGCATCCGCGCCCTTTCCGCTACTGAGCGATAGCGGTTCGAAAAGCCTGACCTACATGCAGAACGGCCGACACGGCGCGGCTGTAGTTCATGCGCATGGGACCGAGCACGGCGACATGCGCCAGCAGACCGCCACTAAGGCCAAAGCGAATACCAATCAAAGAGAGCTCGCTCATGCTCGGGTGAATGTCCGATAGACCGACCTGAATTGCAAGTTCGCCGTCGCGCTGCTCGAAGAAGCGTTCCAATAATTGCACTATCCGTTTCTTCTCCTCGAGCGCACGGAACAGCTCGCGCATGCGCTCGCGCGTGAGGTGCAGGTCAAGGCCGATGAAGTTTTCAGCGCCATCGAAGTGAACCTCAGGAATGAGGCCCAAGTCAAACAAGCCCTTCGAATACAGCAGGTTTACGCGCTTCAGAATGGCATCATAAGCGGCGCTCTCGAGTTCCAGTCGCCGCTTCAATTCACGATGAATCTTGGGTAGCATCCAGCCGGCGAAGTTGTAATTAATGTAATTCCGAATGGAGGCAAGTTCATCCTGCGATACGGGATCGTCCACCGTGATCACCTTGTTGCGGACGATGCGGTCGCGAGTGACGACGACCATCAAAATGCGGCGATCGGGCAGGCCGACCAACTCCACTTGATCAAGCGTCTGGTTCTCGCTCGGAATGGCGGCAGCGATGCCGAAGTTCCTAGTGATTTCGGTCAGCAGCTTGGATGAACGCTCGATACGCGCTTCCACCGAACCTGCGCTTTGTATTTCGGCCTGGAGGCGCTCCAGCTCGGTTTGCACGATGCGGCTGCCCAGCAGCGTCGAGGCGTAGCTTTGGAATGCGCGCTCTGTGGGAATACGGCCAGCCGACGTATGCGGCTGTGACAAGTAGCCTTCTTGCAACAGATCCGCCATCATATTGCGGATTGACGCCGCGCTCATCGGGTACTTACGGGCGATAACACGCGAGGCGACCGGCTCGCCAGTTTCAATATAGTTTTGGACGATGGCGTGCAGGACTTCGAAATGGCGCCGGGTGAGCGTTCCGAGCTGATTCATCATCGCTAGAAATCTAATCGCAGAATTGTGAGCTACCTTGAGCAGGAGAAAGGGCCTGCCGCCTCAAACATTTACCCCTCACCTAATTATAAGAATTATAAGAGCGTGCCGGATAAAGTGGTCTGTTGTCGCCGCAACATCCGGGCTCGCCGGTACTGGATCGAAAAGCCGCCTTTTCGATTAGCGATCCTCTTCAACTGACACTAGCTTGGCGTGGCGCCATAAGCGCTCTAAGTCATAGTAGGCACGCGCGGTTTCGGAGAAGATGTGAACCAGGAAGTCGCCGTAATCCATGAGGATCCATTCCGCGGCATCGTACCCTTCAACGCTAACGGGAAGTTCGCCAAGGGTTTTCAACCCTTTTTGGATTTCATCGGCTACGGCATGCCCCTGCCTGGAATTCAAGACCGAGCAGATGACGAAGTAGTCCGTAAAGGAGGTGACTTCGCGCAAGTCAAGGATCCGTAAGTCTATGGCTTTCTTGGACTCAGCAAGCTTTGCAGCATGAAGCCAGCACGGCTTTTCCTGAAGGACGGAGGCAGAGTGGGAGTGGGTGGCGCGGCGGGGCAGACTAGTCTAAAGCATCTCCTGCGCCTAGCGTACTACACTGTGCAGGTCGTTAGCGCGGGTACACTGGAGATAGATGCGCCAGTTCTGGAGCTTGCCCGGTCAAGCGGTATTTTTCGGCCTTCTGGCTTACGTTGGCTGCGCAGCTATCGTTCCCGCGGCGGATGATCCGGCGCCTCCTTCTGCCGCACTTTCAATGACCTTGCTCCAGCGTGCGCAAGCGGAAGTGGACCGAATCAAGCCGCTTGTCGAAAACGGCACTCTTCCCCGGACGAGCTTGACCGAGGCTGAGGCGAAATTAGCGGATGCTGAAGAGGACGAGACACTCATGGAGACACTCTTCGGCCCAGCGCGCGTGCAAGACATGACGGAGGCCCAGGCCGAGGCGATGCTTGGAGCGGCGCAGCGGAGGGTCGACCGGCAGGCGAAGCTAGTAGACGAGCGGCGAAACCTTTTGACGCAGGGAATCCTGGCGCGCTCGGATGAAGAGAGTTTTGAAAATGAACTAAGGGCGCGGCAACATGTGCTTCTACTGGCGCAAGACCGCGCCAGACTGCTAAACGATCTGAAAGAAATGGCGGCAACTGAAGAGCGCTTCATAGAGGCCAGCCGAACAGCCGCACTGAAGGGTCTAATGCTTCGCTACGACGGCAACGGGTTATTTAATCCCAGCGAGCTCACAGCCATCTCCGCGCAATTTGAGCAGCGGTTCCACCATCAGCTCCCCATAAGCGCGTCAGGGGAGACCGCCTTGCACAGATCGATGGGCCTGGATCATCGCGGCCGGGTTGACGTGGCATTGAATCCGGATTCGATCGAGGGCGCGTGGCTCCGCGGTCTTCTCGAAAAGCTGCGCATTCCGTACCTGGCCTTCCGTACCGCTCTCTCTGGCGCGGCGACTGGGCCGCACATCCATATCGGAACTGGCAGCACACGTCTGGCCCTGGCATTGCGTTAGCACGAACGCTCCCGAATTTCCGTTGCCATAATTAAAGTCTTCGATATGAGGACGCTACTCGCACGCCGACGCAGGAACTACATACTCCTGATTCCGCTTTTTGCGGCTGCGCTTTTCTATCAACTGACATACACCGCCGAGGTCATTCGGGTCGAGGCGAAGGGGATGCAGGTCGTCACGATTCCGTTCAGCACGGACGAGGATACGGTGACCGCCGTCGATACCGAGGCGCAAAAGGCAGGGCTTCGTCCAGGCG
>JAFATG010000135.1 GCA_019244055.1 Acidobacteriaceae bacterium
TCGGTGGGGTTCTCGCCGAGGAGAACACTGATCTGATTCTCTTCCTGAGCAATCGCCTGTTCGGTTTGCGGAATCGCTTCCGCCGCTTCCTCGACGAGCTGCTGCGCCTGGCGCACATCGACGAGCGATGTTGCGCCGCCCTGCTCGAGCGTTTGGGTGAGTTTCAAGGATTGCTGGCGCGAGGCGAGCGTGTTTCTGGCAATGTCCAATTCAAGGTCGTACTCACGAAGCTGAAAGTAGGCGGTGCCGAGATTATCGACCAGCGTGCTGAAGACGGCGCGCCGGCCCCACTCGGTCTCGCGAAGCGCGGCTCGCGCGGCTTCGGTCGCACGGCGATATCGGCCCCAGAAATCAATGTTCCAGGAGCCCTGTAAAGCAAGCTGATCGGAGACATAGGAGTAAGAACTAAAAACTCCCTGGACGCCAGGGAAGCGCGTTCCCGCAACGCCGCCGGTTGCACTGAAGTTCGGGAATTGATCGGCACGCGTGATTACCACCTGCGACTGGGCCTGAAGAACGCGAGTAGCAGCGATGCGGATATCGTAATTCTGCTGCAACGCGGCGCGAATAAGATTCTCCAGAACCGGATCCTGAAATACCGTCCACCACTTTTGATCTCCGAGAGAGGCAGCGGAGGTCTGATCCGGAGTCGCACTGCGATACATGGCGGGAACGCTTACTTTTGGACGCTGATAGTTCGGTCCGACGGTGCAAGCCACTAGAAAACCCAGTAGAACGCACGTAAGAAAAGAGGAAAGCCTGCGCGTCATGCCGGCTCCCTTTCAGCCGGTTGCGGTAGCGAGGCAGGTTTCCTGGCGCGGACGCGATGCGAGAGCTTTTCGACCACATCGAACATGACCGGGATGAGGAAAATGGCCAGCAGCGAGGCACACAACATTCCGCCGATCACAGCCGTTCCGAGAATTTTCCGGGAAACGGCACCAGAACCGGTTGCAGTCCAGAGCGGAACGCAACCCAGAATGAATGCGAAAGCGGTCATCAGAATAGGTCGAAGGCGGATGCGTGCGCCGATTAGTGCTGCTTCGTCAATGCTCTTGCCATGCTCTTCGTATTCACGCTTGGCGAATTCGACAATCAGGATGGCGTTCTTTGCCGCTAATCCGATCAACATGATCAGCCCGATCTGCGCGTAAACATCGTTATCGAAATGCCGTAACGAGAGGAAGAGATATGCGCCGAACACGGCGATGGGTGTACTCAGCAAGACACTGAAAGGGAGCGACCAGCTTTCGTATTGCGCGGCTAGAATAAGAAAGACAAACAAAACTGACAATCCGAAGATGACGCTGGCCGGAACACCTTGAGCCGCCTTTTGCTCTTGAAAAGACATGCCAGTGTAATCAAAACCCATGTTGGACGGCATGGTCTGCGCAAATACTTCCTCGAGCGCTTGCATGGCCTGGCCGCTACTGTAGCCGGGCGCGGCGGCGACGTTGATCTGCGCGGCTTCGTATTCGTTGTAGCGGATGGTGAACTCGGGGCCTTCAATCGGCCTTATATTGCTGACCGCAGTCAAGGGCACCATGTCTCCGTGATTGTTCGCTACGTAAAAGCGGCGCAGGTGGTCAGTGGCGTTGCGGAAATTACCTTCGGCTTCGACATAGACCTGCCATTGGCGTCCGAAGCGGTTGAAGTAATTCACCAGGTAACCGCCCATGAAGGCTTGCAGGGTTTGATACACCTCGGCGACAGAGACACCCTGACGCTCCACTTTGGCGCGATCCACATCAACGTACTGTTGGGGAACAGCCGGAAGAAAAGTCGTATTGAGCCCGACGAGTTCCTTTCGTTTGCTAGCGGCCTCAACGAATTTGTTGACGTTTTGCTGAAGAGTCGCAAGATCGCTGCCCGCGCGATCTTCCAGAACCATCTGCACGCCGCCCGCGGTGCCGACGCCGGGAATGGAAGGCGGTGTGAAGGAGAATGCAAGGCCGTCCTCCACGGTTGAGAGTTGACTCGCGATGTGGTTGCGAATGGCGGTGTACGACTCATTGTTGTTTTTGCGCTCGTCCCAGGGCTTCTCGGTCACAAAGAAAAAGGCGCTGTAAGTGCTTTGCACCCTGCTCAGCAAGCTGAACCCGATGACCGAGGTGCATCCCTGAACGCCGGGCGTGTGGAGAATAATGTCCTCCACTTTTCGTGCTGCCGCGGATGTGCGCTGTAAAGAAGCAGAGTTC
>JAFATG010000230.1 GCA_019244055.1 Acidobacteriaceae bacterium
AGTATTTCCAGCGACCATAGCGAACTGCTGCTCGGTTCGTCCGCATTGCGGCAATCGAATGACGGATTGGATGTTCCCCCCGAGCACCTTTGGTCGCAGCCGCTCGCCGGAGGTCCGCCGAGAGCGTTAGCGCTCAGAGCCTATGACGCGTCGTGGTCTCCGGATGGCAGCGAGATTGTTTTCTCAACAGCGCAACAGATTGGACTGGCCCGGCCGGACGGAACGACAATTCGGATGCTTGCTGAGGTGCCCGGCGCCCCGTCCGGATTGCGCTGGTCGCCCAACGGCGATCGGATTCGCTTCACGCTCCACTACGGGACCGCGTACAAAGATACCGCACTCTGGGAGCTATCACCCAAAACCGGAAAAGCGCATCCTTTATTCCCGGCTTCCAAGAACGAACAGGCCGACGGAGAATGGACGCCCGATGGACGATTTTATCTGTTCTCACAGACAAACAACGGGATCTCTCAAATCTGGGCTCTGGCCGAGAGTACACCGGGTGGTTGGTGTCCCTTCTGCTCTTTGCTAAAGGGAAAAACCCGGCCTCGAAAATCGAAGCAATTGCTGTTTCAACTGACAAACGGACCGATGCAGACGTTCTTGCCAACACCAACCCCGGATGGAAAGCGGGTCCTGTTTTATGGCGTCTCGAAGCGCAGCGCGGTCTTAAGGAGAGACGATCGATCAGGGCGTTTCGAACCCTTCCTGCCCGGCGTTTCCGGTTCGAAGGTGTCTTTTTCGAAAGATAGCAAATGGATCGCTTACCTCTCGTATCCAGAGCGCACACTCTGGCGCGCCGAAGCGAATGGCAGCAATCGCTTGCAACTCTCGCCACCCGATATGATTGCCATGCTTCCCGCGATATCGCCGGATGGCACCAAAGTCGCGTTCGTTGGCTGGTTTCCGGGAAAGCCCGCTGGGATTTTTGTAATTGAACGTGACGGAGGCACTCTTCAGTCTATTGTCAGTACCGAACCCAAAGGGATCGTTGAGTCGTCGTGGTCGCCGGATAGCAAATCTCTTGTACTCGGGACCCTCAGCCCGCATCCAGTGCTTTACCGCTTTGACCTCGCCGATAAAAATCTAAGCGTAATGCCGGGCTCCGAAGGCCTGTGGTCTCCTCGCTGGTCGCCCGATGGGCAATTCATTGCATCTCTTGGCAGTCCGGTACGCAAGCTGATGCTGTACGAGATAAAATCGCACCGGCAAACAGAACTCGCACCCGCTGAAGCGAATTACCCCGCTTGGTCACATGACGGGCAGTATGTCTATTTTAGAGACGAGGCGTGGCACCGAGTACGGCTTAGCCATCGCACGGTCGAACGGATCGCGGATCTGGACCTGGACGGCGTAGGCGCGCGGGCGGCGATGCCCTCTCGCGGAATGCCGGCTTGGATCGATTGGTGGGCAGGTCTGGCGCCGGACGACTCGCTGCTAACTACCAGCGAAGCTGGGGGTATTGAAATCTACTCCGCAGCATTAGTTGCGCGCCCTAAAGAACCATGAATTTTTGGTGTTATTCTCTGTGGATAGCTCGCAGGGGCACGTATGGAAGCGTCGGCGGCGGGAGAAGTCACTATACTTCTTCATCAAATCAGGGCTGGCAGTTCTGAGGCTGCCGGTAAGCTGATCCCGCTTGTACTCGAGGAACTGCGTAATTTGGCGCGGGTCCAGTTACGAAGCGAGCGGCCGGGTCATACCCTCCAGCCGACCGCACTGGTCAATGAAGCTTATCTGCGGCTGGTGAGCGATCAGGCAAGAGACTGGCATGACCGGGCACACTTCATTGGTGTGAGCGTCTCGGTGATGAAGCGGATTCTCATCGATCACGCGCGTCGCAAACAGGCGCTCAAACGCGGGGGAGGCGAACAGTCTCTAAGTGATGCCGGTGACTATGCTGCTTTGTCCTACGAGCAAGCGGATGAACTCATTGCGCTGGACGAAGCGCTTGAACGGCTGGACGAGATGAATTCGCGCCAGCGGCAAGTGGTGGAGCTCCGCCACTTTGGAGGACTCTCGCTCGAGGAGACGGCGGAGGTCCTGAACGTCTCGCCTATAACGGTGAAACGCGATTGGGTCGCGGCCCGGGCTTGGCTCAAGGGCCAACTGCATCACGCGGCAATTCGGTAATGAACCTCGATGGGACCCGCGGAATGGGACCAGATTTACGACCTCTTCCATGCTGCCCGCGAAAAATCGGGCGGCGAGCGGGTGCTGCTGCTCGACGAGGCTTGCGGAGAGAATACTCTGCTGAGGAAAGCCGTTGAAGAGCTGCTCAAAGAAGATGAAACCGCGAGTGGATTTCTTAGCAGCCCGTTATTTGCTCGGAAAGGTGAGCCGCTTGCAAATCGGATCGTTCCAGGTCAGCGCATTGAGCAGTATGTGACCGTGGCCTCTCTGGGCCGTGGCGGCATGGGTGAGGTCTGGTGGGCTCGCGATATGGAACTGGAACGCCCTGTGGCGCTCAAATTCCTGCGCTCCGAAACCACTTCCGAATCGGAAGCGGAGCAGATCACGCGGGAGGCAAGAGCCGCATCTGCATTGAACCATCCCACTATCGTTACCATTCACGAAGTCGTGCGATCGGAAGGCACTGTGGCGATCGTCATGGAATTGGTAGAAGGGGATTCGCTTGGCCAGTTCCGCGGCAGGCCAATACCGGTTCCCGACGTGCTCGCGATAGCTGTGCAGATCGGTGAGGCACTCGCAGCGGCTCACGCCGGCGGCATCATCCACGGCGATATCAAACCCGAGAACATTCTTTTGCGCCAGGATCACTATGTAAAGGTCTTAGACTTTGGCCTGGCGCGTAAGATAACAGCCGACACGGCTGCCCGCCCTGACAGCCCGGGTTTGGGCACGTTGCGCTATCTGGCTCCCGAACAGGCCCGCGGCGAATCTTTAACACCCGCAAGTGACATCTTTTCTTTCGGCCTGGTGCTCTATGAGCTGGCAACGGGGCGGCATGCGTTTCCCGGGGAGTCACCTCTCGATACTGCGCGGGCCATTCTCACCAAAGAGCCTCTGCCGGCACGCTCCGCGAATCCTTCCGTACCGGCGCGCCTCGATTCGCTCATTGGAGCCATGCTGGCCAAGGACCCTGCGGCACGTCCTGGCGCGAAGGATGTTGTCGGAGTATTGAACGCATTGCAAGCGCGTGGAAAAATTCCACTTCCTTCAGCTTGGAAGTGGCTGATTGCGGCCAGCCTGTTGCTCCTGGGCTGCTTTGTTGCGTGGCGATGGAAACAAGCGGTGGACGCAAGGAACGCGCCCTCATTCCGCCAGATCACCACTTTAGTACCGGAGAATCGGGCCACTGCAGCGGCGATTTCTCCGGATGGAACGCAAGCTGCTTTCGCAAACGTCGACGGGATCTTTCTTCGGCGCTTAGACAGCGGAAGTACGCGTCGTCTGCGCAGCCCCCGAGACTTCGCGATAGACCGGCTGGCGTGGTTCGCCGATGGCAAAGACTTAGTCGCGGGAGGTTTTTCCACAGCAACGCAGGTGCCTAGCATCTGGATGATCTCCGGCAACGGTGCATCCCCGCGGCTTCTTCGCACAGAGGCTCGGGATGCGAGCCCCTCGCCTGATGGAAAGCATATCGTCTTTCTTAGCAAGGATCGATCGGAGATCTGGGTGATGGGAGTTGATGGTGAACGGTCGCAAAAGGTTCTGACCAGCATTGGGAAAGACACCTTTGAACTCGTCTTTTGGTCTCCGGACGGACACCGCCTTGGCTTTCAATGGTATCGTCATGCCACCGCCGATACCGGGAACTATGAAACAATCGCGCTCTCAACCTCAAAGGTTATTGCCAGCGGCTCCGACCTGATGATGAGCTCGGCTTGCGCGTTACCGGACGGCCGGCTCGTTTTCCTCAAGTGGGATGCCTCCCTTATTGCGTCGCACGAGCTGTGGGAAGTAAAAACAGACTTGAGGACAGGTGCACTGCTCGGGACGCCGCGAAAGATAGCTACCGTACCAGGCGAAGGTAGAACCCTGCTCGACCTGACTATCACAGCAGATGGAAAGCGCGCCATGGTTCTCACTCGATCGGATGAGAATACGATCTTTGTTGGAGACTTTGATCAGCCTCCACCACGGATCACGAACATACGCCGGTTGACCTTGGACGAGCGTACAAATTATCCGCATGCTTGGACCGCGGACAGTCGTGCAGTAATTTTCGAGTCGAATCGGAGTGGCAACTTCGATCTTTTTAAACAGGATATCGGCAGCCGCACGCCCGAAACCATAGTTGCCACTCCATTGACTGAGATTCTCCCCCAACTTGCCCCAGGTGGTCGCTCCGTTTTGTATGCAGCTCGCCCGCCCGAGGCGGAGCAACCCTGGTATTACAAGCCTGGAACTTACAAACTGATGCGCGTTCCAGTAGAGGGTGGTGATTCTGAGGAAGTGCCTATCGGCGGCAAGCTGGATGAGTTTCGCTGTGCGCTTGGCGTACGCAAGAGATGCGTGCTGCGCACCACGGTGGGAACCAAATACTTCATCTTTTACGATCTGGACCCGATCCGCGGCAAGGGCCGTGAGCTGGCGCGGACGAGATGGTCCTGGGGAGTCCTAGGGGATTGGGACGTCTCACCCGACGGCCGGTATGTTGCAATTCCGAACCACGATTCGCGCGGAGCGCTGATCCGCGTGATTTCCTTGGAACAGAAACCGAATGAACCACAAGAGCGTGACGTCGTGTTAGACAGCCTAGCCAATCTTCGTGGCTTGGTATGGGCAGCCGACGGACATGGCTGGTTCGTTTCCGTGGATACCTCTATCGGAAATCGATTGCTGTATGTTTATTGGGATGGCCGATTCCAGCCCTTGGGAGAAATCCAGGGCTGGGCAGTTCCATCGCCAGATGGGCACCGGGTGGCGTTTCTGGACCGTATCGTCGCAACGAATGCCTGGCTGATCGAGCGGCACTGAGATCGAATTTCTCCGCATCTCACGTGCGCTGCTGCGGTCTTGCATTAGCCGCCGCGACCTTTGATCCCCACTCCATCAGCTCCCTTGTACAGTCATCCCGATCGATCGTGCATTCGATCAGAGTGGGACCGGCCGAATGAGAAAGAGCCTGCTGTACGGCATCCGCAAGTTCCCTTCCGTTGGTTGCGCGGAGTCCACGTCCTTCTCCATCAGCAGCGTTGAAGACGCTCATAATGCCCGCATAATCCCAATTCTTGATGTTGTTGTAGGGTCCGTCATGAATCTCGACTTCGATCGTGTAGCCCCGATTATTGATCAGAAAAATGATCACCGGTAGTTTGAGCCGGATCATCTGACAAACCTCTTGGGCCGTGAGCTGAAATGATCCATCGCCGACCATTAGAACGATGCGCCGGCCGGGTGCACCGACTGCATAGCCGAACGTGGCAGGCACCGACCACCCTATATGGCCCCACTGCATTTCGATCTCAAATTTGGCGCCCTCGGGAAGCTTCATGTTGAGGCCGTTAAACCACGAATCTCCCGTCTCCACAAGCAGAGTGGTATCCGAATCGATCACGTCTTGAATCTGGCGGCAAATCTCAGCGCGCGTCAGGGGAGCATCTGGTCGGGCAATAGATGGCTTAATGGGTTCGTTTTTCGAACGCCGGAATTCCAGCAGCGTCGCCGGATTGCGTTTCACGGTTGCCGCAAGGGCATCCAGGAACTCCGCGAGGTAAATGTTGTCGAAGGTCATGCCTCCCACGCGGACACGCTCCGGATCTACCTGGATCAGCTTGTCCTCGGAGGGCTGAGCCGTCCACCCAACGGTCGTGTAGTCATTAAACAAGGGACCGGCAGCCAGGATTGCATGGGCAGAGTCGACGACCTCGCCACACCCCGGACTGCTTACCGAACCGAGATAGATCCCGATGAATTGCTCGTGGTCTTCGGGAAAGAAACTTTTCGCATTCGGCATGGCCGCGACAGCGCAGCCAATTGCATCAGCCAAAGCGCGGAAGGAAGTGATACCGCCGTAGGCTCTCAGTTTCGGACCGGCAAGGAGCACGGGTCTCACAGCCGTTTCAAGACGGTCAGCAGCCGCCCGAACCGCCGCAGTCAGCGACGCAGGGTCACTTTTGGGCGTTTCGAATAATGACGTGAGCGGTCCCGGTTTCGAACACGCGGCCGCGGAAAGATTACAGGGGATCTCGATATAAGCAGGCTTCTTGTACCGGAGCGCGGCCCGAATGGCCTTATCGATTAGATATGGCGCCTCTTCGGGATGAGTGATCGCCACAGCCTCGCACGTGATGTGGCGCGCCATCTCCAACTGATAGTGGAAATTCAAAGTCCCGAGCGTGTGGTGAAGCAGATGATTCGCTCCGAGGTCGTTCGTATTTGGACTGCCCGAAATCAGGATGACCGGAAGATTTTCGGCATATGCGCCTCCAAGTCCGTCGAATGCCGATAATGCTCCAACGCTGTAGGTGACCACACACGCTGCTGCTCCGTTCGCGCGAGCGTAGCCCTCTGCCGAAAATGAGCAGTTGAGCTCGTTACAGCAGTAGACCTGTTTCATGTTCTTGTTCAAAAGAAGCTCGTCCAACAGGACGAGGTTGTAATCTCCTGCCACCGCAAAGTGGTGTTTCAGGCCGATCTGCTCCAGCCTCGTTGCCAAATAACTGCCTATCGTTGTCGCGCCTGTGAAGTTGTCTTCTCTCGGCGGGATCGTTTGCCGCTGTGCGGCAGGTTTAGTTTTCTCTTCTTGAAGCGTCGTGCTCATTGTGTTGCTCCTCTTCTGATACGAACGAAACGTAGTTGGTTAGGCATTCCTTGTCCGAGGCGTTGTAGCGAGGCGACAAGGAAGCTGAGTACACCACCGATGGCAATATCTTCCACTCGAACGATCCCTACGTGCCGGTCGAGCGGAGAGAGAATGCAAAACAGAACTACCGCAAAGATAGTGAAAGCAGCCTGCCCTGCCACAAAGCCTATGGCGGTGGAAGCATAGGCTGAACAGAAAATCAGAACAGGTAAAGCGATCCAAAACCACACCTGATGCGCACCCACGATCGCTACCAGACATGCGCCGCCGAGGAACCCGAGAAGGGTCCCTGCTTGCTCGTACCAGAATGTATAGCCTGGCGATATTCCTCTGGCGTTGAGTACGGGAAGCACACCCAAAACGACCCAAAACGCATGCTTCAGATCTAGAAGACGTGCTGCCAGGATTGCGAGACCCATTGCTATTCCGATGCAAGTAGCATTTCCGAACCACTGAGAGCGCGTAACGGTCGCGGAGTGAGCAGACGGTGCATCGTCTTCCGACATAGGCCGAATCGGAATCCAAAGCAACCGCAAGACTGGCTGAGCTACGATTCCTGCCAGCAGCCATCCCGCGAGTTGAGGAAGCACAAAACGAAGAGGCGTGGGGACTGCCGCGGCCAGCATGAACGATAACAGTGACGCGGTCCGGACGGCTGCCGCGGGGCCACTGGCCAATAGTGGTGACTCGATAAGAAAACCCGCGGCCACGGCCCCCGCCACTGCTGCCCACGTGTTTGCGGAAACGAGTGTTCCAACGCTAACGAGCACAGCACCCACTCCCGTCAGTAGAGCGGCTTGCATCGATCTCGTTCGCTCGCTAGCGCTGTAATTGACCATGACGAGATGCGCAAAGGTCCCAAACACGGAAAAACCCGCCATTTGAGGCTGCTTGATCACAAGAAGGCCCAAAGCAAACAGCGACGGCACCACAATCGCTGCTCGGACGCCTCGAGCCAAACCTGACAGTCGCAAAAATGCCGGCCTAGCCATCTCTCGTCACCTCGCGCAACGGCCCCAGACAGCCAGTTCAGGCAACAGCCGCTGTTTCCCGTTCCGGCTTCGCCGTCTGCAATCCCCTCATTTCCGGGTGGAAACGGGACAGCCAGCGAACAATTTCCTCTCGAGCAAGAGCCGAGTTGCCTACTTGGCAGTGCTGTTCAGCTCCCTCGCGGGCAGTGAACGTCCGACCTGTAACGGAACGAGCGCAGACGAGCTCGCGCATGATGCGGTAGAGCCAGTCCACATTGAAGAGGTGGTCGTCTTCTCCTTCTGTCACGAGAACGTCCTGTTTCACGTTGGCTAGCACGCCATCCAGGCTGTGGGTGGCAAGGTGAGTCAGGCAATCAAACGGCGTCTTGGTGCCGGTAATGTGCATTCCTTGCGTGATGCACCAGTCGAAACAGGTGCTTTGCTGCTTCTGTTCGGCGACCAATGTTTCCACACCCTTGCGGTCACCAGCCCTGAACAGCGAAATCAGATATTTGTCCTTGCCCGGTGTCATTTGCTTGAGGGTCATATCCAACCCCCAGTAGGTTGCCGGAAGTGAAATCACGTGCTTGATTCGTGGCTCGAAGGCCGCGGCGCGGAGCGCCCACAATCCACCGCAGGAGGCGCCCAGCCAGTCCACTTCGTTCACATCGAAGTAGTCGATGACTGCCTTGGCGAAGCGCTCCCATTCGGGTGTTAGGAAGATTCCCTGGCGAAGCGCGCCACCTTGCCCGGGCCCATCAAAGCCCAGAACGGTCCAGCCGTAATTCGTAAGTGGCTCCAGAAAAGGATAGAATTCTTCAACGAACGAGTCATAGCCGCCATGAAAGACAATCGTTGCTAGCTCTTTACCCTTTGCGGGCAGGCGAAATCCTGGCAAATGCCCGCCGGGATAGGGAATTTCATGATGTTCATAGCCGGCGACGCCTTTCATGCCGAGTGCGTAAGTGCGCGCGAAATCGTCATATAAAGCGTTGCGGGCATCACCGGCCGGAAGATAGAACTCGGCCTGATGGTAGTAAGTGGCGGCGTCAAGCCATCGCTGTTCTTTCTCCGCCGTCTTGGCAAGGCCTAGCCAGACCACATGCCAACTATCGAAATCCTTAATCTGCGGTGCGACCGCGCTAACTTCCTTGATTCGCGCTGTTGCCTGGCCGTCAAATAAAGGCCGGTTCAGCGTGTAGTTCATTCCCAGGTCGGACAGCATTTGCAAATACGCCATTGTGTGCTCCTTACCGAATCTCGGCGAATTTACTTCGCCGAATTGCTTCTTCAATTGGTAAAGCGCAGCGCGACCGCCCTAAGGATCATGACAACCGAAACATTTTCGTGCTCTACAATGCTCGTTTAGACTCGGAGCGGGTAGATCACTGAACCGAAATCACTTCGATGAAAGCGGCAAGAATACATCGCTTCGGACCAGCAGACGTAATTGTCATTGACGAGCTACCCCGCCCGGTACCGCCCACCGGGCAGGTGTTACTGCGCGTGGCGAGCGCGGGAGTTGGACCTTGGGATGCACTCATTCGCGAAAAGAAAAGTGTTGTCGATTCACCGCTGCCGCTTACTTTGGGATCCGACGTGTCTGGGGCCATCGAAGCGGTGGGCGCCGGCGTTACGCAATTCAAAATCGGAGATGCAGTTTACGGCGCCACGAATCCCGAGTTTATCGGCGCCTATGCTGAGTTCGCGCTGGCCTCAGCAACAATGGTCGCTCGAAAACCAAGCTCGCTGAGCTTCAATGAAGCGGCTTCGGTGCCGGTCGTTGCCGTAACCGCTTCGCAGATGTTGTATGACTACGCGAAGGCGAAGCCAGGCCAGACCGTGCTGATCCACGGAGCAGCCGGAAGTGTGGGTGCCTACGCAGTGCAGCTCGCCAGTCAAGCGGGTCTTCATGTTTTCGCGACGGCTTCCTCGCAGGACACGCCCTACGTTCAAAGCCTCGGCGCCAAAACCGTAATTGACTACAAAAATGATCGCTTCGAAAACGTTGTACCGAACGTCGACATCGTTCTGGACACAGTTGGCGGAGACACAAGAACGCGTTCGCTTCGAATTATCAAACCCAGCGGGATTCTAGTGTCGGTCGTGTCCGAGCCCCTGCCTCGGGCCAACGAATTGGGCAACATCCGAGCGGTGTTTTTCTTGGTCGAAGTAACAACAGAACGACTGGATCAGATAGCAAAGTTATTCGACCGAGGCAAGCTGGTCACGCGAGTGGGCACCGTACTTCCTTTGGAGCAAGCGCGCACGGCGCACGAGATGCTGGCTGGCGCTCCGCACAAGCCGGGAAAAATCGTCTTGAGCATATCGGATTTGGCTTGATTGCCGCACCGCCCGATCGCACGATTACCTGCGGTATGAATAGATCAATCTAGCCGTGGAACTGAATTGGTAGATTTGTTTTCTCCTCCCTTCAATTGCGGTTGCGCAACAAGCCGCCGCGGAAAACAAGCAGCTCGCGTTACCGGCAGGAAGCGTGATTCACGCGCTGACGAGAGAACCCGTGCGAAAAGCGCACACCGGGAAAGTACTGGGTCTAGTTGAACAACGCTAGCGATTTGAGCAGAATCAGTCCAACCGGTCCGTACACGTCCTGGTGCTCTCTGAGGAACCAAGTGAAGTCGACCAAATGAGGCAACGTTGGCCAGAGCTAGATCAGTTTCTCCATTTCTCGATCGGGCGCATGCGGCCCGGCAAATACGTTGCGTTTGCTGCGCAAGAGGACGATTCCAATCTGTGGGACAATCCGGATTCTGTCAAGCTTCTCGAGTCCGAAGGCGTGGGCAGTCGAGCTTCACGAAAAAGAGCACGCCACCGTCCATCTAGAGCTGATCACGAAGGACGAAACGGATCGTGTGCGGAAGCAGCTCGGACTCTAGCCGCGGCGGCGATTGCAGCCGCACCACACACTCCACCTTAGTCCGATTCCATTTGTCGTTCTAGAGCGTCTCGCTTACCTGCTCCAAAACACCTCAAACGCCGCTCGAAATCTGCCGATGACACGTATGTCGGGCGCGCAGTTCACCTAGTCTTTCGAATCGCGCTGAACCCGACATCGGAGGTTGTGCGTGAAGTGTTGCGCAACGTTTTGCGCGTCGTTCTTTGTCTGCGGCCTGCTTACCGTTCCGGCCCTGGCGGATGACTCAGATATTCCGAGAGGGTCTGATGTGAGCGCGGCCGCGGCAGCGCCGGCCCTTCCGGCTCCCGACCAGGCGGAAACTTTGAAGCTTGTGCGCGCCGCCAATGAAGATCTCTATTCGAGCCTTCAGTCCTTCATATGTGACGAACAGATCGAGCGCTTCCGGGCACACTTCAATGGAGACAGCCCAAGGCAAATAGATACGATCGCCGCGAAGCTCTCCTTCGAAAATGGCATCGAGCACTATTCCGACATCTTGCACAAGGGAAAACGCCGCACTAGCCTGTCAAGCGTAGTCGGAGCCTGGTCGGAAGGCGAGTTCGGAACGCTGCTGCTGCAAACTGAAAAGCTCTTCTCAACGCAGGCAGTCGAGTTCCTCCGTTATTCAGAGCTGAATGGCAGACCGATGGCAGTCTACGCTTTTGCGGTCAGCAGCGAGGACAGTCCGTGGGATCTCGAAGTAAGCGGAGGTCACTACCGGGTACCGTTCCAGACGGAGGTTTCCGTCGACAGGGACTCCGGGCAGATCGTTAAAATCGCGAGGACGGCCGATGCGCTTCCGCCCGCAATGCGCATCTCTGAAATATACTGGGGCGTTACTTTGGAGCTAGTCGAGCTGAGCGGCCAGAAGTATCTGCTTCCGCGATCAGGAGAATATGCCGTGCTGTATCAGCAGTCAGACCGCCGCGATTGGAATCTGCTGATCTTCTCGAATTACCATCGCTACGACGTGCAGACTTCACTGCGCTTCGATGGTGCGCAGTAGGAACGCTACTGCGCTCCGCGGCGGAGCAGCATCACCTTTATGGTGTGAAAAATAATGTACGTATCCAATGCGATTCCGACGTTTTTGATGTAGTACAGATCGTATTCCAGCTTGATGATCGCATCTAGCTCTGAGTCGCCGTATTTGTGATTGATTTGCGCCCAACCGGTTATGCCCGGTTTGACAGCAAGCCGCTGCCGATAATACGGAATCTTCTGCGAGAGCAGGTCTACAAACTCGGGGCGCTCCGGCCTCGGCCCGACGATCGCCATATCGCCCTTTACAACGTTCCAGAACTGCGGTAGCTCATCCAGCCGCAGCTTGCGAAGCCAGCGGCCTACTGGAGTGATTCGCGGATCGCCGACTTTCGCCCAAACGGCTCCGGTCCTCGCCTCAGCGTCGCTATGCATGGATCGGAACTTGTAGACCGTGAAAATACGCCCGTTCATGCCCACGCGCCGCTGCCGATAGAGCACAGTCCCCGGTGACGACAGCTTCACGGCAATAGCCGCAAACAGCATCAATGGCGAGCAGACAATTATGCCGATAATGCCGATAATCAGCGAGTAGAACCGCTGTATCACAATGGCCTGGTGCCTGGGCCCCAGCGACGAGGAGAAAACCAGTTGCGAAGGCTGAATCTTCCGGCTGCAAACCCGATGCAGCGCCCGTTCGTAGGTGTCTGCGGCGTCTTCGATCGGAATCCCGGAAAATCGAATGTCCAGCAACTCCTCTACTGGGAGGCGGTTTCTGCGCTCTGCCATGCCCACCACGATTCTCGTCGGCCGGTGTTCCTCACAAACCCGCCGTACATCCTGGATAGGTCCCAGGCAATTGATCGGGAGATCGCACGGTTCCTCCTCGCAGAGGTATCCGATGATCGAATAGCCAAACTCCGGCCGTTGAACGACCTCTGCCACGACCTCGCCCAGAATGCTCGAGTTTCCGAGGAGTAGGACGCGCTCGGTTCGCAGCCCGGAAATAATATAGCGCCAGTAGAATACCCGCCACAAAGGCAGCAGCACGAGCACGGCCGCGCTGCCCCCAATCATCATCCAGCGGCCGAGCAGCAAATCTGGCCGTAAGTACCCTATGAAGGCCATGATCAGCAACGCGCTGCCGACGGCAAGTGAAACCTGTTGGACCAGCAAAATGCGCGAGGTGATCCGCAATTCGTCGTACAGATCCTGGAAATACATCACAAGGATGATCAGCCCGGTCACGACGAGCAGCTTCCAGTAGTTATCTAGCGTGAAGAGGTAGAAGGCCGGATCGATACCGACCAGGTAAAGCGAAAGCGAATAACACGCCAGAACAAGGAGAGCTTCTGAGATTAGAAGCCCGACAACGCTGGCTGGAACGAAGACCCGAAAGAGACGAATCACGGGAGAGTTTGTCTTTGGCCGTGCGGGTATGAGTTTAGCATGCGCGTCCTATGAAACCCCCCGTATGCCAGCTCGCGGGCGCTGGCGGCATCCGAGCAGCTAAGTGTCTGATTTCGCGCAAGATAAAAGTTGCCTGGCTTCCCCCGTCTCGTGTTATAAAGAAATCAGATCGCATTGGTCGCAGATCGCGGTCGTAGTCCGCCCACGCGGCTTCTCGAATGCTCCGACTCACAAAAAAGGCCGATTACAGTCTGATTGCTCTCAAGCATTTTGCCGCTCGTCAGCGCGAAACGCTCGAGGCCGTCAGCGCCAAGGAAGTCGCCGATAGGTGCGGAGTTCCCCTGCCGGTCTTATCGAAGCTCTTGCAGCGGCTCGGGAAGGCCGGATTTCTCATTTCCGAATACGGAACAAATGGTGGCTACCGCCTGGCGCGCGACCCGCGGCTGATCTCCGCGCTTGAAGTGATTCGGGCGATCGATGGGCCCATTGTCCTGGCGAACTGCTTCACGGCAAACTCGACCTGCGGCCATTTGAGCCGCTGTACTGTCAGGCGTCCCCTGAAGCGTATACACGAAGGTATTCTGCGACTTCTCGAGAGCGTCAGCATCCAAGACATGCTGCAGGATTCCGAAGAGGAGCCGCATGGAAACGTACCGCACGCACCCGCAGCGCTTCACGGACCGCTAGTAGCGCTTCCTGATAACTCAAGCGCGCTCAATTCCCAGAGCGCCACAAGGAAATGAATTTTATGGAACTGCCCATCTACATGGACAATCACGCGACGACGCAGTTAGATGCGCGCGTTTTCGAAGCAATGAAGCCCTACTTCCTCGAAGTGTATGGGAACGCCGCCTCACGCAACCACAGCTTCGGGTGGGAGGCCGAAGAAGGGGTCGAGAAAGCGCGGAAGCAGATCGCGGACCTCATCGGAGCGACTGCGAAAGAGATTATATTTACCAGCGGCGCAACCGAGTCAAACAATCTCGCCCTGAAGGGCGTAGCTGAGATGTACTCTGAGCGCGGCAACCACATCATTACGCAGGTGATCGAGCACAAAGCCGTTCTCGATACCTGCAAGCGCCTGGAGAAGAGCGGTGTGCGCGTCACCTACTTGCCGGTGCGCCAGGACGGGCTGATCGATCTTGACCAGTTACGCGACGCTATCACCGACAAGACGATTCTGATCTCGATCATGTACGCGAATAACGAGATCGGCGTGGTCCAGCCCATTCAGGAAATCGCGAAAATCGCCAAGGAGAAAGGCGTGCTGTTTCACAGCGATGCCGTGCAGGCGATCGGCAAGGTTCCGGTGAACGTGGGTCAGGACGGACTCGATATTATGTCGCTCACCGCCCATAAACTCTACGGGCCGAAAGGCGTCGGTGCACTCTATGTCCGCCGCCGCAATCCGCGCGTCCAGATTACAGCCCAAATGGATGGCGGCGGCCACGAGCGCGGCATGCGTTCCGGAACGCTGAATGTGCCCGGAATTGTGGGCTTGGGAGCAGCTTGCGAGTTCGCGCGGAAGGAGATGCCGGAAGAATCGCGCCGCCTGAGCTTCCTGCGCGACAAGCTGAAAGACAAGCTGCTGAACAATCTCGATGAGGTGTACATCAACGGCTCAATGGAACACCGCCTGCCGCACAACCTGAACATCAGCTTTGCGTACGTGGAAGGCGAAAGTCTCCTAATGGGTATCAACGATATAGCGGTCTCGAGCGGCTCGGCTTGCACTTCGGCTACCCTCGAGCCGAGCTATGTTCTCAAAGCGCTAGGCGCGGGCGACGATCTCGCTCACTCCTCGATCCGATTCGGCTTGGGCCGCTTCAATACCGAGGAGCAAGTCGACTATGTAGCAAATAAGGTGATAGACGTCGTCCAGAAATTGCGCGAGCTGTCGCCGCTCTATGAAATGGCAAAAGAAGGGGTAGATCTGAGCAAAGTCTCTTGGACGGCTCATTAAACTGGAGAAAGGGATTACAAATGGCTTATTCTGACAAAGTTCTGGATCACTACAATCACCCGCGAAATGTGGGTTCGCTGGATAAGAGCAGCCCGAATGTCGGAACCGGAATGGTCGGCGCGCCGGAATGCGGTGACGTCATGAAGCTGCAGGTCAAGGTGAACCCCGATACGGGAGTGATCGAGGATGCCAAGTTCAAGACGTTCGGCTGCGGTAGCGCGATCGCCAGCTCATCGCTTGCGACCGAATGGCTGAAGGGAAAGACAGTGGATCAGGCTCTCGAGATCAAGAACACGGATATCGTGAACGAGCTCTCACTGCCGCCTGTGAAGATTCACTGCTCCGTCTTGGCCGAGGACGCGATCAAGGCAGCTATCGGCGACTACAAGCGGAAACAGCCCGCCCCCGAGCGTGAAGCTTTCTCCGTCAGCTAATTCAAGGAGTTCTTTTTTGATGGCTGAGTTGACTCAGCTCCAATCTGGCAAATCAGCAGGCTCTCAAAACGGGCAGTCTACCTCCGGGGAGAAGCGCATCAATGTCACGCGGAAGGCCGTGGAAAAAATCCGCGCGGCTTTCGCGCGTGAAGGCGTTTCGGGAGGACTTCGCCTAGGTGTTCTCGGCGGCGGCTGCTCCGGGCTGAGTTATCAATTCAAGTTTGCACCCGCGCCGCGTCCGCGCGATCACGTCTTCGAATTCGACGACGTGAAGGTGTTTGTCGATCCGAAAAGCATGCTGTTCCTGGATGGCATGACACTGGACTGGCAGGATTCATTAATGCAATCCGGCTTTGTGTTCCAGAATCCGCACGCGACCAAGAGCTGCGGCTGCGGTACTTCCTTTTCGTCCTGAGCCGGCACATTTACCTGCACAATCTGCCGGTTACCCGGGCGCTCGGATTTTGTCGTATGTCTTCTACCCTGCCTCGCAATTACTACGATTTCTTTGGTATTGAACGAAAGCTGACCGTCGATACCGACGTGCTGCAGCGACGATTTTACGAACTAAACCGGCACTGGCATCCCGATCGTTTCACGCGTAAGAGCCCGGACGAACAGGCTCAGGCTCTGGAAGCAACGGCCATCCTGAATGACGGCTATCGGACCCTCCGGGATCCCGTGAAACGGGCCGAGTACCTGCTCACCGAGGAAGGTTTTCCGATCGGAGAGCAGCGCTCGAAAGACGTTCCGCCGGAACTGCTCGAAGAGGTGTTCGAGCTGAACATGATGCTGGAGGAGCTGAAAGCCGGGGACGAATCCACTTGTTCACAGCTCGAAGGCGCCAGGCAGAATTTCCTGGATATGCGCGCTTCGATTGAACGCGAGCTCGAAGTGCTCTTTGCGAAGTACGACGCGGCGGAAGCTCATAGCAAGGCTGCCAAGCAGGCGTTACAGGAAATCCGCGGCGTTCTGAACCGGCGACGGTACATAGAGAACCTGGTTCGCGATGTTGATGGTGCGTTGGATCCATCCATTGCCGTCGCTGAAACGGCGGAGGATCGCTTATAAAAATGGGAACACTGCAAATAGATTTCGGTGAGGATCGGAAATCAAAGATCGTCGGAATCGATCTCGGCACCACGAATAGCCTCATCGCCTACATGGACCTGACCGGTCCTCGCATTATTGAAGATAGCGAGGGCCGAAAGATTGTGCCCAGCATTGTGTCTCTTTCGGAAGACGGCAAACTGGTAGCGGGCGAACCGGCTCGCGAACTGCTGCTGACTCATCCGGAACGAACCGTTTACTCCGTCAAGCGTCTGATGGGGCGTGGCGTCGGTGACGTTCAGGAGGAGCTGAAACTCTTTCCATTTCGCATCGCCAGCGACAGCGAATCCGTGATCAAGCTGAATCTGGGCGATCGAACGTTCACACCTCCCGAGATTTCGGCGGCTGTGCTGCGTCAATTGAAAAACAACGCAGAAGCGGCCTTGGGCACGCCCGTTAGCGAGGCGGTCATCACCGTTCCGGCTTATTTCAATGATGCTCAGCGTCAGGCCACGAAGGATGCGGGCCGGCTCGCTGGATTAGAGGTTCTGCGCCTGGTAAACGAGCCAACCGCGGCGTCTCTCGCTTATGGACTCGATAAGCGCCAGGACGGCATCATCGCCGTATATGATTTCGGCGGCGGAACTTTCGATATCTCCATCCTCCGTCTTCACGATGGCATCTTCGAAGTGCTGGCTACGAACGGCGACACGCATTTAGGCGGAGACGACATCGATAACCTTCTGCTTCGGATCGCGTTGGAAGATGTCGAAACCGAGTGGGGTCAGGATTTGTCACAAGATTCTGAAGGGGTGCAGCGAATGCGGCGCGCCGTGATCCGCGCCAAGGAAGAGCTGTCCTTCGTTCCGGAAGCCACCGTCGAACTCAGCTACAAAGGCAAAACGTATCAACGCTCAATCGACCGGACGCTCTTTGACCGGCTGATCGCGCCTATTATCGAGCGAACGTTGGCGTCGTGCCGTTCGTGCCTTGCCGACGCGAAACTGACGCCGGAGCAGATCAACGAAGTGGTGATGGTCGGCGGATCCACGCGCATTCCCCGGGTCCGAACCGCGGTGGAACGCTTGTTCAAAGCGAAACCGCACACAGAACTGAATCCGGATGAAGTTGTCGCACTCGGCGCAGCCGTACAGGCTGGCATTCTGGCCGGCGACGTGGAAAACAAGCTGCTGCTGGACGTGACCCCGTTATCTCTCGGCATTGAAATCATGGGCGGCGTGGTTTCGAAGCTGATTCACCGCAATTCAACCATTCCCGCGAGCGCCACCGAGACGTTCACTACTGCTGTCGAAGGCCAGCGAAACGTTTTGATTCATGTCCTCCAGGGCGAGCGCGAGCTGGTAAAGGATTGCCGCAGCCTCGCCCGTTTCGACCTGAAGGATATTCAGCCACTTCCGGCAGGCATGGCCCGCATCGAGGTGCGTTTCCTCATCGATGCAAACGGAATCCTGAACGTAACCGCGCGCGATGCCCGTACCGGCAAAGAGCAGACCGTGGAGGTGAAACCTTCCTATGGCCTGACCGAAGAGCAGGTGGAGGCAATGATTCAGGAGTCGTTCGACAAAGCCGAAGAGGACATGCGTGAACGGCAGGTTCGCGAGGCGCGCGTCGAAGCCGATAACATTCTCGCGGCCACGGAGAAGGCGCAAAAGAATGAGGCTTGGGAAGCGCTCTCTGATAACGAGCGCCGAGCCATTGAATCAGCGAAACGCGAGTTGCGCGCCGTCTACCACGGCAACGATCATCGATTAATCAACGAAAAGATCGACGCCCTGAATCACGCAACCCAGACGCTAGCTGAAAACATGATGAATACGGCTGTTCGCGGCGCGCTTCGCGGCACCAAGATCGATTAACACAGCCATCCTGTGTTACTCATGCCGCAACGCCGCCACCGGATTCAAGCGCGCGGCGCGGCGAGCAGGCACCAAAGCCGCACCGAGCGCGATCGCGCTCAGAATCAGGATCGCGGCGCCAAAGAGAATCGGGTCGGTAGCCGATACGCCAAAGAGCCAAGCCCGTAGGAAGCGAGTCAGAACAACCGACAATCCCAGGCCGGCGGCAAGGCCGAGTCCCAGCAAACGTAGATGCTCCGAGAGCACCAGCCGCAGAATCTCTCCGGGCGTCGAACCGAGCGCCATCCGGATTCCCAACTCCGGAGTGCGGCGTCCCACTGCATACGCGGATAAACCGAACACTCCGATAGCCGACAAGACCAACCCGACTGCTCCAAACGCAATCGAAAGCGCTGTGAGCATCCGCTGGTACAAGAGATTTGAATCAATGAGTGAATCGAAGGTGCGGATTTCGGTAGAAACCTGAGCATCGAGCTGTTTCGGGATGCTTCGAATGGGACCGGCAAGGTCTCGCGCCGGCGCTCTTGTCCAGACTTCGAGACTCAGCTCCAGCAGAAAATCAAAAGCGGTCGGCAATTGTTCGATTGGGCGGTAAACCGTGGGAGGAATCTCATCGGTCAGGCTGCGATAGCGCGCGTCCCGAACGATTCCGATAATCTGGATCGGATCTCTTTTACCTTTTGTGATCTCGAAAAAGCGGCGTGCGATCGGATTGGCCGTGCCGAGATACCGCTTCACGAAAGTTTCGTTCACGATCGCGACCCGCGGAGAGCTGGCGGAGTCCTGCGCACTGAAGTCACGGCCCAGCACGAGCGGAGTACCTAGCGTCTGAAAATATTCCGGAGTCACCCAGTTCAAGTAGCTGTGTATCTTATTGGCGCTCTGATCGCGATCCTGATCAAGCTCGTAATCGTTCTGCCACGTCCTGCCGCCCAAGGGAACCACTTTGGAAGCGGCGGCGGATCGCACTCCCGGCAGCGAACGCACTCTCTCAAGCAAGTTGTCGAAGAAGCGAACAACGTCGGCATTCTTGTGAATACTTTGCGTGGTGTCCACGTCCGCGATCAGGAGATGATCGCGGCGAAAGCCCGGATCGAATGTTCGCAGATCATAGAGGCTTCGGGAAAGAAGCGCTGCCCCCAACAGTAGCACCAGCGAGAAACCGATCTGCGCGCCAACAACAAATTTCCCGAATGAAGTCTTGGCTGCCAGGCGCTGGCTATTCTCGCTCAGCGCCATATTCAGATCGCAGCGTGATACCCGCAACGCCGGTGCAAAACCGAACAGGAGCACTGTGCAACAGACGATGCCCACGCCTGCCGCGATGAGCCGCCAATCGGGCGCAGTGTTGAGAAAAATGTCTGAGTCCGCGCCGGATTGGAGAAACGCCAACAAACCTTTCGTACAAGCTAGATACACTGGCACACTCGCAATCGCGCCGAGAAGCGCAACCAGCGTGCTCTCGGTGAGCAATTGCCGGAACACGCGTCCGCGCTCGGCCCCGAGCGAAAGGCGGACGGCCACCTCTCGGTACCGCACCACCGAGCGGGCCAGCAGCAGGTTCGCGATATTAGCGCACGCGATCAGGAGGATCAAGCCGGTCATTGTCAACAAAACATACAGCGGCTTGGCGAAACGGTTGCGAATGGCGGAAACCCCCTGCGCAAGAGGCTTCAGATACAGCGGGTCTGCCCGGGCCGGCCCAGAATCTGCAAACTTCGATTCACGGCGAAGCGCAGCATAGGTAGTATTCAGTCCGGCCGCAACATTCTGAGCTGTCATCCCCGCCGGAATGCGTGTTGTCAGGACGAGCCAGGTCCATTTGGGCGCGTCCAGGAGTGGTTGTGCCGGATTCGTAGCAGCATAAGCGGTGATTGGCAGGATCAGATCCGAATACGCTCCCACGTAGACCCCGAAAAACTCCGGCGGCGCGATGCCAACAATAGTAAAGCGCTGTTGTCCGATCGTGATGTGCCCGCCAATGGCCGAAGCGTCGCCACGAAACTGCGATTGCCACAGCCGGTAGCTCACAATACAATTCGCCCCGTGTGGAATGCCTCGGATGTCGTCATCCGGGCCAAGCATCCGTCCTGCATAAGCCTTCACATCCAGGATCTGAAATGCGCTCCCCGATACGAGCATCGTGGGCGTGTTGCGGATTGAGCCATCTCCGTAATCAACCTGGACGTAATCGCCACCTACCGCGAAGAATGGGACACCGGTGTTATTGAACCGCTGCAGTTCGGAGAACATCGGATAGGAGAAGTTATCCTCTTCCTGCTGTGGATCTCCATGCGCGAGACCCCAGAGTTGTTCCGGATGAAGCACCGGCAGCGGCTTAAAAAGCAGTGCATTCATCAATGAGAAAATGCCGATCGTCGCGCCGAGACCAAGCGCCAGAGATAGACACGCCGCGATCGTAAAACCCGGACTCTTCGCGAGTAGGCGTAGCCCATACTGCACATCCCCAATCACCGACTCCAGCCAGTTCCATCCCCAAACCGAGCGGCTGATCTCGCTCCAGCGTGTTACATTTCCCAGCCGCTGCCGCCCGTGAGCCGGATCGTTATCCTCCGCCAGCATGGTCAGATGAGTCTCCATCTCTTCACGCAACTCCGCCTCGAGCCGCTTCCGAGCAAACAAGTATCGGAGGCGGCGTGCAATCTCCGGAACAAATTGAAACATAACTGCCACTCCGTCAGGACGAAGCCTCAATCACTCGCACAATCGCTTGAGAAACCCGCCGGTAACGGCTGATCTCTAATTCCAACTGCTTGCGGCCCAATGCAGTCAATGAGTAGAAGCGCGCACGCCGCTTGTTTTCGGTGTCCCGCCACTCGGCTCGAACCCAGCCCTTCAGCAACATACGCTGCAGCGCGGGATAGAGCGAGCCTTCCTCCACGCGCAGGACATCACGAGAGGAGCTTTCCACGAACTGCGCAATACCGTAGCCGTGATTCGGCCCGCGCGCCAGAATTTTAAGAATTAGAAGGTGAAGGGTCCCTGGCGGGATTTCATCGCGAAGAAACTCTGCCATAGGATACCTACCCCAGACAGCCTATGGTAGCAGATTTTGAGACGGAGTGCCCTAACCCGCCACTTCGCCGCCGGGCGCGTGCCCGGAGCGCTGGGCAAAATACAGTCCGACTGCCCTTTCCAGCGCTTCGTGAGTGGCTTCTACCGCCGACCGGTTCTCGTATTCGCCTATCCAAACCAGAATGCGGCAGATGTCAATCGGGTAGCAGGCGCGCAGCTCCTTCCCGCCATGGAGCTTACAAAGCCGTCGCAAGGACTCCGCGCCGCCGGGATCACAGGCGATATTCTGTTTTGCTGTCTCACGCTCAAAAATGAGATCAAACGTCTCGTCGTCAATGTCGCCCACGTACACCTTATTTGGAAGACGCCGAAGGAACGCCATATCGAGTAGCTCGGACGGGTCCAGGTTCGTTGAGAAGACTACCAGCAGCTCAAACGGAATCTGGAACTTCATGCCGTAACTCAAGGTCAGATAATCGACCCGGCGATCAAGAGGGAGAATCCAGCGGTTTAAAAGCTCGCGCGCCGACATCGTCTGGCGACCAAAATCATCGATAATCAGGATGCCGTTATTGGCCCTCATCTGCAGCGGCGCAACGTAAGCGCCCGAGTTTCCATCGAATCGAAGGTCCAGCGATGCTGCCGTAAGCTCGCCGCCCGCGGTGACGCACGGCCGCCGGCACACGACCCAGCGCGGATCCAAATGCCTGGGTTCGACAGGAAGCCGGGTGTGAATCACCGGATCGTAAACAATAACGATTTGCCCGTCGACTTCCACGGCGTAAGGGAGAATAACCGAGTCGTCGTAGGTGCGAAGTAGCCGCTCGGAATAGCTCGTCTTGCCGTTTCCAGTTGGGCCGTAGAGAAATAACGACTGCTGAGATATCAGCGCGGGGCCCAGCCTGTCCAGAAACGAATCGGAGACTACGAGGTCGAAAAACGCAGCTCGTAATCCGGCGCGATTGATTTTTACCTTTGCAACTTGAGTCTTGACCGCGCGGGAGTAGTCGTTAAGCGAAACAGGCGCCGGGCCCGTATAGTTGCAGGTTTGGGAGCGCTCCGCAGCCAGAGCGCGGCCTGCCGTCGTCAAACCAAAGGAATAATCCAGCCCATCCGATCCCTTGACTTCAATCCATTGTTGTTTGCGCATTTCCTCAAACAGTGCTTTGATGATTGAAGTCGAGAGCTTCATTTGACTTGTCAACGAGCTGAGCGTGCTGACACCATGAATCCGAAGGTGCCGCAACATTAGGTCCGTGATTAAGGAATGGGAAACGTCCAATTCGCTAAGATTTCGGGGTGCTGTTTGGCCGTATGAAGGGTGCTTTAGTTTGTTCCCGGCGTTCTCGCCTCTGGTGGACTGAATACGGTCTCGTACAGCGTTTTCAGTAGCACTGTGGTCGGCTGGGTTCATCATGTTGCTGATAGTCTTGTTGCCGACCTTAAACTTCTCATCTTCACTTTTCATTCGCCCTCGATTCCGTGCCGTGGAGACACACCGCAATTGTCGTCCGGATGAATCTTCTCCAACCGGCGCAAGTCTGGGAACCTGGCGTTCAAACTAGTATGACCAAATCCATGAAGAACATCTAGTTCTGGTAGCACCAGGATCGATGTCGTACCTGGAAGGACTAGAATCGGTCCCCTACAATGAATCCATGCCTGGATTGACCTGGGATCACACCGAAGACATCGCTCTGAGTTTGTTCGAGGCCCATCCCGATGTGGACCCTACGAACATACGCTTCACGGACCTCCATAAATGGATTACAGATCTGCCGAATTTCAAGGACGATCCGATGGCGTCTACCGAGGGAAAGCTCGAGGCGATCCAGATGGCGTGGCTGGAAGAATATCAAGATAATCAGTGACTTAGAAGCGGCCGCTCAACTCTGCCGGGCGCAACCGCCAATCTCCCGCCGTGCTATACTGCTCAAAGTAGTTCCGCTCCCAATCCAGGTTTTCCGGGTTTGCGCGGTTCTCCGGCGGTCTCGCCACAACCATAGAATTTCCAGGACAGTATCATGCCCAAGTTGAAGACACATAAGGGTGCGTCGAAGCGGTTCAAGAAGACGGGCACCGGCAAAATAGCCCGCCGCCACGCTTTCGCACGCCACATCCTGACGTCGAAGCCGCGCTCCCGTAAGCGCAAGCTTGGTCAGGGGGTCATCGCCGATGAGACAGATCAGGCGAAGCTGCGGACTATGCTCCCGTATTAGGGAAGTTCAGAGTAGGAGCAGTGCGCCGCACGTGCCTGCCGCCTCTCATCAGCAGCCGCTATGGCTGCCAGTTCAAATGAAGGAGAAAACGTGCCGAGAGTAAAAAGAGGTACCAACCGGCGAGATTATCGCCACAAGACGCTCCGCCGCGCAAAGGGCTACTTCCTCACCAAATCGAAGCTGAACCGCGCCGCTCAGGAAGCCGTCGAGAAGGCGCTGAGGTATGGTTATGTCGGCCGCAGGCTGAAGAAGCGAAATTTCCGTTCTCTGTGGATTGTGCGCATCAACGCCGCTTGCCGCATTTCCGACATTTCTTACAGCAAGTTCATCAATGGTCTGAAGCGCGCCGGCATCGACCTCAACCGTAAGGTTCTGGCCGACATCGCCGTGAACGATTCAGCCGGGTTCGCAACCCTGGTTCAACGTGCCAAGGCTGCCCATCAATCCAACGTGCAGTAGACCGTATTAAGATCCAAGAAACAGTATGGAAGCAGTGCAAGAAGAAGGCCTCGATACCTTAGCTAATCTTGAAGAACGCATCACGCGTGCCGTCCAGGTGATCGGCACCCTGCGGCACGAGAACAACGAATTTCAGCAGCACCTGAAGACCGCGCAAGATGAGCTCAGTTCCGCAAAATCCGAGCTCGAGCAGGCGCAGGCGCTTTCGGCTGAATTCCAGAAGGAAAACAGCGCGCTCGAAGAGAAACTCGGTCAATTGAACCGCCAGCTCGAAGAGCTTCGCGGCGAGCGCAGGCAGGTCAAAAGCCGCATTGAAAAACTTTTGAATCAGTTGGATCTGCTCAGCGCAAGCTGAACTTAGCATGGCTTCCTCGGACTCTCAAAAACAGACCGTCCGGGTTTCTATCTTTAATCAGACCTACACGGTCTCTACCGGCGGAGATCCACGTGAAATCGAGGAGCTTGCTGCCGAGATCGACGACCTTATGCTATCGATCGCCCGCCGCACGGGCAGTCTGGACTCCGCGCGAACTGCGGTCCTGGCGTGCCTGCATCTCGCTGACCGGCTCCGGTCCGCGGAGCGCGAGGTAGAAGCGGTCAGACACTCCCTCGTTCATAAGACTCGCGATCTGGCGCTCATGCTGGATCAGGCCCTGCTTGAGAACGACAGCCCGCCGGAAATCCCGAAAAGCTGAATCGGCTGACCTCTAGAAAATCCGCGCCTGCCTTTGCAGGCTGCCGAATGTCCCGACATTCGCTATCGAAAACGAAAAAAGGTACTGATTGTCGTTCCGGATCCCCAGGTTGAACTGCCGCACCTGGAAGCTGAAGCCGCAACAGTTCGTGTTGTACGAGGTCTGAAGCACATCGAACAGGCGCCGGCTTTGACTGAGATCGTAGACCTCTGAAGCGGCGGCGTTCCATCCTTTTCGGTTCGGGTTTCCATATCCGCCGCTAAAACTGATTTGGTTGGCGTGAGAGACGATGAAAACCGGACTGCTATCGAGAGTGGAATCTCCCAAAGACGCGAAGTAGTTCTTGTACCGGACCGATGTGGCATAAACGCTAGCCAAAAGCCTTTTCGTGAGTGGATCGTAATCGGCTCGCCAATAAAGCGATAGGAAGCTGTACGGATTAAACTCCAAGCTGGAGGACACTGGCGAGTAGTTTCGAGGCCCCTCCAGGAATGCGAACGGAGTGAATTCCTCCGTCGCGAGCACGACGTTCCCGATGCCCGGCTGAACCGCTCCGCCGAATGTTGGGTCAAAATAGCGAGCTTGGGAAAGACGCCACGTCAGAATTTCGCTTACGTTTCCCGCATTATCCTTCCGGTAAAGCCGGTTCGTGACCGAGACGGTGAGTTGGTTGGTGTTTGACAGGATGTCTCTTTCATCGAAGAGAATGGTTCGCTGAAATTCATTAACGCCTGTCACGTATTCGTACGTTGCCTGCGCCTCGATGATGTGCTTTACCTTCTGACCGAGATGCAGCCATTTCGGAGGCGTGAAGATCCGTTCCAGCACCGGTGTACGAAAGTCCAGGGCAAAATCGGCATCCTTGCGGAACAAATTGGAGTTGGCAAGGGTCGCCGTGTTAAATGTGCAGGTCGCGTACCCTCCACAGGGCACGTTGGCGTTGAACACACTCGCGTTCGTTGCGTACGAATTGGTGTAATCAGTCACACCGAGATTGACGCTGGGCTCGAGCGAAAAACCCGCGAAGCGGAACGCCGTAGCCACTCTGGGCTCAATGTCCACACGCCCGATCCCTCCCGTTGCAAGGATCTGACTTGGATTGGGGCTGGAGTTCGTCACAAACCCGGTGGGCCATTCGCGCGTTAGCGCCGCGGCGCTCGATTGAAACGAGAACCACACCGGCACCGGACCATTCGCGATTTGTTGATCCCTGCCCGAAAACTCGATGGATGGGAGTTTCTGAACGATGACTTGATTCGGTGTTTGTCCCTCAAACGTGATCGCCTCAAATACCTGGTTCCGTTTCAAGACGAGATCGAGCGCGTATGTATCGTCCTCGAAGTGCCGCTCCAGATAGCCGATTGAATCGACCTCGTTCGAAACGGCGGTTGTAAACGCGTAAGAAAAAACCTGTCGAAACACGTACGCACTGAGATAGTTGTAGTCGAGCCGTCCATCGAAGCCCCAGATTCTGGTTCGCCCTGTCAGTTGAAACTCGGTGCCACCCTCTCGTAGCACCGTGTTGCCGAACGGTACGCCCCGGTCATCAACGCTATAAAGGTTGAAGTTGAAATCGCTGACGTCATTCGGCTTGCCCCGAAAGTCGTAGAGGAAGGCCGGACCCCGTAGCGTAAAGTACTGAACCACGCCTGTCATGTCGTAGCTCCGGTTAACGGCCCAATAATAGCCAAGCCCGTAAATGTATCCGAACAGCGAGCTGTGTCCGAAATTCGGCGTTAGAAACCCGCTTTGACGCGGATTTCTGCCCAGCGGGCGATAGAAATAGGGAAGATAAAGGATTGGTACGTTCTTCAGTCGGAACAGCGTGCTTCGCGCAATTGCGCGATTTCCGGGAATGATGTCGAAAACGGGCGCTTGGAATGTCCACCACGGTTTCGGGATTTTGCAATCTGTTACGAATCCGTGGTGAAGAATGTAGCGGTTCTTGATCCGCTCAGCCCACTGCGCTTCAAAGTAAAACGGATTCGTCGTGGTGAGCACGAACGGGCTCGAAAGAATCTTCGAGGGCGATGTACCCTGTACCTCGAAGAACTTGCCCTCTTCGGTCTCTAGGTTGTATTCGGCGTGATCAGCTTCGATTTTGTCACCTGTCGCGAAGTGCTCCAGGTGAACGTGGCCCCGGGCATAGGCCCAATGTGTATCGGAATTGTAGTCAATCTCATCGCCTGATATCGTCATCTCGGAAGTCTCCACCTTGGCGGATCCCTTCAGATAGCGCCACTCCTCGTTGGAGTCTTGAGTGACGGCCGACATCCAGATTTCGTTCTGGGGCGGAAGATCGGCTTTGGCGGGCTTGACCGCTGCCTGTGCCGAAGCCGCGAGAGGCACACAAAGGGCGGCTGCCAACAAAAACAACAAGTTACATAAGAAATGTTCTAGACAATCTTCACATTTTCTGATAGATACAGAAACTAGGGAGATTGACCGCGGAGGACTGAGCTTCAACCGAAAACCGTAGCATGCCACCCTACGCCGCCGCAACCAACGGTGCTGGTTAGAGTAATTTCTCTTATGACTTGTCAGCATTGCCAGACTTGGGTTTTGGACGATGATCACCGCTGCCGCCGTTGCGGCCGGCGTGTCAGAACCTCGCCGTCGCGAATTTCGGCGCAGACCTATCCCATCGCCGCCACGGCTTCGGCTCCCGCGTACGACTTTCCGCCGGAAGCGGACACAACCCCAACTTCTGAGCCGGCTCCAGTCCCGCAAACGGCCCAGCAGCCGCTATTCGTTGCGGTGCAGGAGCCGCGTGTTATACCCTTCGATTCGCTCACCACGCCTGCCGAGCGCGAATCCATTCGGGCGCGAGCCGCTGAGGCAAGCCGCCCGGCTCCGGTCAGGAATGCCAAAGTGGAACTGCGCCACGCGCGCGGTAAACGATGTCAAGCTAAAGAGCAACGCCGCCTCGATTTCTTCGGGCACCAGGAAGTCCTAACCCAGCCGCAATCGCACATCATCTGCGATGCTCCGGTAGCTCCTCCTGCGCTCCGCGTCGAAGCGGCTTTAGTGGACACGTTGATCATGGCCTGCGGCTGCCTCTTCATCCTCGCTTCGTACTTCTACGAAGCCGGCCACATGCTTCCCTTGCCGGCGAAGCACGTCCTGCCCTTTCTCCTAGCTGCGCTCGCAACCGTCCCGCTCTTCTATAAACTGCTTTGGACATTTGCTGGACTCGACAGTATCGGCATGCGCGCAGTCGGCCTCCGGCTGGTTGATTTCGATGGCAATCCGCCCTCGCAGGAAAGGCGATATTACCGCGCGTTCGGGGGCATCATCAGCGTGCTTGCTGCTGGCGTCGGATTGATTTGGGCCCTGGTAGACGAGGACGGCTTGACTTGGCACGACCACATGTCGACCACCTTTCCTACCGTAATCTCCGAAAGCTGATTATTGCCCGTTCGCGGGTATCACCAGTGCCGACATGGATCCTTTGCATTTCGGCATTCTTGGATCCGCTCCGTACGCGTGAATCTGATCGCGAGCGAACTCGGCTTCTGGCCGCTCACACGTAATAACGACTGTTCGGCCAGTTGTGTCGACCTCTACCGCGTGCCGGAGAGCAGTTTCCGCCGACACGAAAAACAGGTCCTGCAGCATTTCGATCACGTAATCGTACGTGTGTTCGTCATCATCCAGTAGAAGGACGCTGAATAACGAGCCGCGCTCCTGGTCTGTCTCGTTCTCAATGTAAGGCTGCGTCGAGGGAGCCGTCACTGCACTCTGCATTTCGGCAGGAATAACCTCATTGGAACATTACGGACCGGTAACAGGCAACCGCCGATCCGAGCCGGCATCCTGTGCGCCTCTTGGCACCAAAAATTCTTGGTACAGTAGTAGTGACTCCTGTATGTGGGGGCGCAACGGTTTCGACGGGATCGAATCGTGGTGTGAAGGCGTGTCGGGTTCCGAGCTCCCGTAAAACGATCGGAAAACCATAACTGCCAATCAGCAGTTTGCTTACGCTGCCTAATTAATATTAGGTAGCCGCTGCGGATAGTGAGCCTGCGCGTTAGCCGCGAGCGTCATTTTGCAGGATAGGTACCAGGCTTCGGTCCGGAGCCCAGGGCCGAGATCAATCGGACTAGGCGGCTTTCGCTCTTGCCGGTTTTATAGGAAGCTGCCGAATTGCCAGAACCGGATACACACGTAGGCTTTGCACGGCGGACCTTCTCGGACGCGGGTTCGACTCCCGCCGCCTCCACACTCCAAAGAACTTTACAGTAGAGAGTGCAGCTTTCTCGTACCATTGGTGCCAGTTTTTCGCTGCCTTTTTTAGGCTCACAAAAGACCCTTGAATGTCAAAACGTCGTAAATCGGCTGAATTCGCTTCGCTCCATGCCGCGGCAAGCGACGATTCGCTTTGCGGATTTACTCTACCCAAAGGCCGTTTCGGGACAATCTCACAGTAACCGACTCGGCGTAGTTATCACTTCGGTGGGAAGCGCGTTTCCGGTCAACTTGGCGGCGAACACGTCCAGTTTCCTGGATAACGACAAGGCATTCGGAAGTTTGTCAGAACCGTGTTTGTAGCCTTTCCGGAATGAGTTCGCTGAGGGGAGCGCAGGAGCGAGAATCTCGCAACGGACGTAACGAAAATCAGAACATGGCGGACGAGGTGCAGTATTGATGGAACCTTCAGCCTTCCGTCGAGAGTCTGCGCATGTTGGTGGGTGCGCGGCGCGCGCGAAGTCATGAAACCCCTCGGGGTGAGGCCTTCCGGCCTGCTGCCGCCCTTTCAGGCGGCGAGGTTTTCCACTCTGCCGCGCCCGACAGATTTTTATGCAGGAAATGATACGGAATTTGCGGCTCTTGCGCTTTATCCGCCAGAAGCGCAGAGGCGCGCTTTCAGAAAGGTAACGTTCCAGCATGAAATCCAGAGGTCCGCTCTCGCTACCGCTCGTCATCTCTACTCATCGGACGGCCAGCAAAAGGATATGTAACGCTGCTACGGCGCTGCTGGCATTCACACTCTGCCTGGCGGCTGCCGCACCTTCCGCTTTCGGACAGGAACCCTGCACGCAACCGCCTCCCGTTCCGGCCGGCGCTCCTTTGCATACGATTATCCCCGTGCATTTTGATCCTGTCACCGGCTCCATCACCGTCGGAAGCACAACCTACTGCGGCCTCGGCCAGAACCTGGGTTTTCACCTACTCGCTCTCAGTCGGCAGCCAGACCCCGAGCATCCGGACGCGCCCGATGTGCTGTTGGACAAAATGTTCCTGAAT
>JAFATG010000246.1 GCA_019244055.1 Acidobacteriaceae bacterium
GGAGCTACTGTACGGACGCAGGAATCATTTTCACGATCGCCCGCTCCATCCCCCAATTTGCTTCTACGCCAGTGATTTGCAGTTACTAAGACCGAAACGGGTCGGATGGACCTGTGCTTGCGGAACTGGACGTGATAAAAGGAGATCAGCGCAAACGGGGCGCATCCAGTCCGCGGAAAGGGCCAAGCCCACCTTCAGTAACGCTCGGCACTAATCTTTACGAGTCTTCTTTCAAGCCTGAAGATGCGGACGCAGGCGACGCGATGAAAGGAGTTCGTAATGAAAAAGCGGTTACCGTCTCGCCCCAATCTGGAGCAACTCAAGAAACAAGCCAAAGCTCTCTTCAAAGGACACCACGTCTCCAGCCCCCAAGCACTCCGGCAAATCCAGGAGCACCATCCTCGCTGGCGTTATGCCTCGGAAAATGACATCAAGAGTACCAAGTTCACCCTGGGCGATGCGCAACGTGTGATCGCCTGCGAGTATGGTTTTGCGAACTGGTCCAAGCTGAAAAGCCACGTCCTCTTGCATCAGTCCGATGCCCCGAGCGACGCAGCAGTGAGGGCGCTGCGTGATGCCGCCGCGAAAGGGGATCTGGCGCAAGTAACTGAACTGCTCAATGCGCATCCCGATCTCATCAACGAACGGGGTGGCCCCGGCACAAGAACAGCTCTTCATGATGCCGCGGCCAACGGCCGTGATCCCGTCGTACAGCTCCTGCTGGAACGCGGCGCCGATCCGAACATCCGTTGCGAGGGCGATAACGCGATGCCGCTCCATTTCGCCGCCGAAAAGCAGCATTTCACGACAATTCGTCTCTTAATCGAACACGGCGCTGATCCGATTGGCGATGACGATTATCATGAGCTCGACATCATCGGCTGGGCGACCAGTTGGGACTACATCACCGCCAACAAGGAGATCGTTGACTACCTCGTAACGCATGGCGCCGAGCACAACATCTTTTCCGCTGTCTCGATGGGCGAGGTCCAGATCATTCGGAAGCTAATGGCTGAATCGCGCGCCAACCTGGAAAAGCGAATGGACTTAGCTAATCGTCGCCGCCGGCCGCTGCACCTGGCCGTAATGAAGAAGCAACGTGAATCGCTTGCAACGTTGCTGGACCTCGGCGCCAATACGGAAGCGCTCGATGAGGCCGGCTTCACTGCGCTCGATCAAGCGGCGCTCATTGGTGAAACCGGTATATCGCAACTTCTGCTCGACGCTGGCGCCGAAGTTCGTTTACCCGCAGCAATCGCTTTACAGCGGACGCGCGATATCGAAGAGCTGCTCCGTAGGGATCCCGATTGTTTAAAGCCGGGCAAGCGCTGGGGCAATCTCATTGTTCGCGCGAGTGAGCGCGCGCCAGGCCACGTCATCGAGAGCCTCATTCGCGCTGGCGCTTCCGTTAACGTTCGCGACGATCCCAAGACTGCCGTCGATTCGACCAGCGGGTATACTCCGTTACACGCGGCTGGATTTTTTGGAAATGCGAGCGCCGCCGCTGTGCTTGTGAAGCATGGCGCCAACGTTCGCGTGCGCGACGAAAAGTATCGCGGCACGCCCGCCGGCTGGGCAAATTATGCAGGCCACGGCGAGGTTCGGGACCTGATTCTGGAAGGCCCAATCGATCTTTTCGAAGCCATTGACCGAGACCTGCCTCATCGCATTCCCGGCATCCTCGCTCGCGAACCTCAGGAACTCGAACGGCCGCTGAGCGACTACGATCCGGCCGGAGCCCAGGCTCGATACACTCCCCTGGCCTGGGCTGTCCTTACCGGAAAGCCTGAAAGCGTTCGCGTGCTACTCGATCACGGAGCGGACGTCACGGTCCGTGCGCCCGACAACCGGACGCTCTTCGATCTTGCGCAAGAGAGTGAGAACCAACAAGTCGCAGACCTGCTGAACCAAGCTACTCGGCGGCAATAAACTGGCATCGACCTGAGTCGCCGTAATGCGTAATTAGGAGCGCTCGGGCTAAGTAGCTGCGCTTCTAACGGAAGTTATCAACGAGCACGAGATCCGAGCCGGGTTGATCCAAGTGAAGCGTTAGGAGTTGCCGGCCATCGCGGCTGACAGCGAGAGAGGGAGCACTCAGAGCGAGCTCATGTTCGATCATGCCGACCTGAATGACGGTTTGCGTTCCGAACGAGTAAAAATTCAACTGGCTGGGAGCATCAGGCCGCGGACTACCACGAGATGTCACGAAGTAAATGCCGGTGTCTGCAATCGTCCACCAGAAATGACGAACGGAATTCAGGACGAGCGCCTCCGGTCCACCGTCGACTGGCACGCTCCACAATCCCGGCGTGAATTCCTTGGCGTAATACAGGAGCTTGCCATCTGGCGACTCGAAGGCGTCAAATCCTCCGCCACGAGTCACCTGCACTGCCCGCCCTCCTTCGGCCGGCGTTTTCCAGATCTGGCGTGCGCCCCCGCGATCCGAGCTGAAGTAGATCCAATGCCCGTCATGAGACCAACTGGGCAGGTTCTCTTGCGACGCTTCGGCTGTCAGCCGCCTAGCAAGTCCAGTCGTGGTCGACACCACGTAAATATCGAAATTCCCATGGCTGGCACAGTCGAACGCAATCTGACTGGAATCCGGCGACCAGCGAGGAGAGCCGGCAGCGCACTCCCGGAGATTTGTCAATTGCGTAAGATTTGATCCGTCCCGATCACACAGCCAGATCGCCAACTCGCCGGACCGATCGGACGCGAACGCCACTCTTCGCCCATCTGGCGAAAATTGCGGGTCCATTTCGAACCGCCTCGACGGGGCGAAGGGCAATTGGCAACGCGGCGTGAGAATCACGCGCGGCATCCAGATTAGCACTATATAGGTTGTAATCCGACACGGCGCGTTCGTAGACGAGGCGCATGGGCGCGGTCGGAGAAGGTTTGCCAATGGAAGGGTATGACCCGTCCTCTGCCCAGAGATATCGCAACGCGCCCGCGGACCGGGAGTGGACAAAAAAGCGCGCCAAGGCGAAGCGCCACGTTCCGGCCGCAGTTGTTCCGACTATGAGATCTGCACTGCCCGGTATCCATGCGAGGCCTTCAATCCAACTCTCCTCCGGCGTGATTCGGCGGGGGTTCGCGCCTGTAGCGGAGGAGATGTAGACGTTACCCACATAGTTCGCGGACCGCCGTACAAATGCTAAATATTTCCCGTCGTTGGAGAACGCGCAATCATCGTCAATTAGCTCGTGTGGTGCAGAGGTTAGGTTGCTCTTCTCACCGCTCGCAATTGATATTAGCGATATGCCGGAGATCCCGTCCCAGGTGCCAACAGACGCACTGTCTAGAGTCCAGCAAACTGAGCGACCGGTTGTGTTTGCGACCTTTCGATCCGGGCCACCCAGAGGCGATATGAGGTAAACGGCACCGCTCGGTCCAGGATCACGAATGAACGCGATATACCGTCCGTCGGGCGACCAGGCAGGTGCAGTGTCCGGAGCGGAGTTCGTGGTCAGCCGCAAGGGTGGTCCCCCGGAGGTCAGCACAACGTAGATATCGTAGTTGTCCTGTTTTTCGCCGTTCCAACTAAAAGCCACTTGTCTTCCATCGGGAGAAAAGCTCGGGTGCCTTTCAGAACCGGGATAGCTGGTCAGCGGCGTAGTCACTATGGGCGGCAGAGTTCGAGGTTGGAGTGCGTACCATGCAATCGCGATAGCGACCGCGAGGGCTACCGCGACAACCGCCAACAGAAGGCGTCGCGAGAATCGACGAGTTGTCGGCAGAGCGTGCAGGGTTCCTGATTCCGACTCCTCCCGCAGTTCCTGTAAGGCCACTTTCACATCGTCCATGTGCTGGAAGCGGCGCGCTGGATCTTTGCGCAAGCATCGCGAAATGATGCGCTCCAGCTCGCGCGGGACCTCAGCGGCGACCTCTGTTGCAGGCCGTGGGTCCTGGTTTAAGACTGCCGCGAGCGTCGACACTGTCGTGGTTCCCGAAAACGCACGTCGACCCGTGGTCATCTCATATAAAACTGCACCGAACGAAAAGATATCGGACCGGCTGTCGACCATTCCGCCTTGCGCTTGTTCAGGGGACATGTAGGAGGCGGTTCCGAAGATTACGCCTTCCTTCGTTGGGGGATTGACGGCCTCGGTGCTGTCGTCAGTCGCGATAGTTCCCTTAGCGATGAGCTTGGCGAGCCCGAAATCCAGGATTTTAACACGTCCGTCAGGGCCCACCATGATGTTTGCCGGTTTCAAATCGCGATGAATGATGCCCGCCCTGTGAGCGGCATCAAGCGCATCCGATATCTGAATCGCGAAGTTCAGCGCTTCGACAGTGCTGAGGCGTCGCTTAGCCATGAGCTGATTCAGTGGTTGCCCTTCGACGTACTCCATCACGATGAATGGTTCTTCGTGATCGGTATCAATTTCGTGAACCGTGATAATTCCCGGATGGTTCAGCGCTGAGGCTGATTTCGCCTCCCGAACGAAGCGGGTGCGCCGGTCTGGGTTCGAAATGAACTCGGAGGGAAGAAGCTTAATCGCGACAAACCGGTCCAAGGAGAGATCGAGAGCTTTGTAGACGACTCCCATCCCGCCTCTTCCTAATTCCTGGAGCAGTTCGTAATGCGAAATCGACCGGTGCGTCACAACCGTTCTTGGATCGTAACGCATTCGCTTCGTTGTGGACCCGGAGAGGAACCGGCAAGCGCTTTACTCCTGCCGCAGAGCAGTTAACGGGTCGACTTTAGCCGCCCGCCGCGCTGGCACGTAGCAGGCAAGCATGGCCAGCACAGCCAAGAGCAATGGCGCCCCAATGAGCAGCCGCGGATCGTCGGCACCAACTTTCAGCGACTCGGCAAACATATTGGTAAGCGCCGAAAGTATTTTTGCTATCACGATCGCGCCCAGGAATCCGATAACTATTCCAATGGTCACCAGAGCCGCGCCTTCGCGCAGCACCAGTCGCAGGACCTGCAGTCTACGCGCACCCAACGCCATGCGGATTCCGATCTCCCTACGCCTTTGTGCAACCGCGTAGGCCGTGACACCGGCGAGTCCGATTGCGACCAAGACCAGGCCGAACACTCCCATTCCGCCATAAGTGTTGATGGCGAAACGCATCGCAGACCGGCTGCGCTCCAGGTAATTGTTGAGTGGTTGCACATTGAAGATGGTCAGATTCGGATCGATGGAAGCGATCTCGCGCCGAATGCTGCTCATAACGTTGGCCTTCGCATCCGAGCGCACCATAACAGTGATGCCGCCAACCGGGGGCCGCGTAAAGTCGCGCGGCGTAAACGGCAGGTACGCAATGGATTGGGCGATTCCGCTCCCATCTCTAAGATCTCGAACCACACCGACCACTGCATAGGATTGCTTGTCATCCCGAATGCGTTTTCCGATTGCGTTGGCATTCCCGAACAATGCGCGCGCCGCGCTCTCATTCAGGATGACTGGCCAAGCAACGGCATTCGATCCGTTGGCCCCGCTTCGTTGATCGCGCTCCTCGAATTCGCGGCCAACCAGCATCGGTTGGCTCAATGCGGCAAAGTAACCGGCACCTACAGGCTCCTCGAAAGCTGATATCTGTACACGCGAGACTCTCCGCGAGTCTTCCGCGGTCAGTTGAATGGCTGCCTCCTCATCTTCGATCGAAAAGGGCGGCTGCGCGGCGAGGGCGACGCTGCCTACCGCACCAACTCTCTTGATCTGTTCGGGAAGCTCCTCGAACAGAGCTTGCGCTTTTTCGGGCGAGTAGCCGTCGCGCACCGGATCAAGGGATAAGAGATACATCGTGTTCGGATCGAATTCGGTTTGGATGCTGCTTGACTCGCTAATTCCCATCACTAACAACCCTGTGATCAGCAGCAGCATGAGCGATCCCGCAACCTGGGCGACTATCAAAACATTGCGCAAGCCAAAGCGCCGGTATCCGGGCAACTGAAGCGCGGAGCCCTCTTTGAGTGCGGGGTTGAGATCGGCTCTCGTTGCTTGGAGCGCGGGCCCCAAGCTGAATCCGATGCCGCACACGATTGCGAGGACGAACACGAAAACGGCTGCATGCCAATCCAGGCTGAAATCGGATTCGGAGGGCACCGCCGTAGGTGACCGGAATTGCGAGGCCAATACAGAAAGCCAATAAGCTAGGACGAAACCGGCCGCGCCACCCAGCAATGAGGATAGAATGCCTTCGCTTACCATCTGCCGGATGAGCCGAAAACGACTGGCCCCGACAGCCAAGCGAATCGCGAACTCCTTTCGGCGATTGGCGCAGCGCGCCAGCAGCATGTTTGCCAGATTCATGCAAACGATGGCCATAATCAGGCTCATCAATATGAGGAAGAATCCAGCTATTACGGGCCTCAAATTCCGGGGGACGGGCACCATGGTCCCCGCCGCAACCAAAATCAGACGCCTGCTTTTGTCTGTGCTTATGGCGATCGAAGGATCTTGCTTGTCCAGACGCCGCGTGATCCCATCGAGAGCCGCTTCCGCGGATAGGATCGTGACGCCGGGCGCCAGGCACATTATCGCCAGGAACTCCTTGGCATTGTGTCGATGCAGGACATCATTCGCTAGCTCCGGCGCGAGCGTGGCCGGAACGGTGATCGGAACGAACAACTCAGCCGGATTCAGGAAAAGGGCGCCATTGAAATTCTTCGGCGTGATTCCGATGATGGTTGCCGTCTGACCATTCAAGCGAAGCGTTTGTCCCACCGCGTTGGGAGAGGAGTTGAGATGATTGCGCCAAAAACGATCGCTGATCACCACAACGGGTGCATTGCGGGGTTTGTCCAAGGCGGCCTCGAGCACTCGTCCACGTTGGGGCTTGACGCCGAGCACCGAAAAATAATCGGGCGATACGAGTTGTCCGAAGATGCGCTCCACTTTCCCCCCGGTGCCTTGAAGGCTGACGTTGAATGGAATGCCGGTCTCAAATGCCGCGACCCCGCTGAACAGGCTCTTTTGATCCCGGTATTGCTCGACGTAGTAATACGAGACCGGCTTCTCGGGCATCACCAAGCGACTAGCGTTCGCGGCGGCCGGTAGCTCTCGCGTCAGTACCTCCCACTTCGAGCTGTACACATTTGTCGTCAGCCCAATTCCAAGCCCCATCGAAATGATGCCAACCAGCGCGAATCCGGGTGACTTGATCAGCGCTCGCCACGCATATCGCATATCGCGGCGCATTTCGCTCAAGTATTCGAGGGATGCGTGAATTGCCATGTCCGCGATGAGCCGGACTAGGCCAGCGATTCCCTGCCTTCTAGCGGTCTCCTGCAGCACATCCTCTCCGGCTTGCATCAGCTCTTCGCCGTAGGCCAATTTGAATTCGTGCGGAAAGGCCTCCGCCAACCGCCGGTAGATCCGTAATGCGAGATTCATTCGGTCACCGTCGCTCGCTTGACTTGAATGCCGCGAACCAATTCCTGCAGGCGCTCACACTCCGCGTCGAGTACCCGCTTGCCTAGTCGCGTCAGCCGATAATAGCGCCGTCGCGCGTCGTCCAATTCCGGGGCGGGGCGTTCGTCGGATTCCTCGATCAATTCCGCTTCCATCAGCCGTTTGATCGATCCATACAATGTGGCGGGCCACAACCGCACCTTGCCGGTCGTGCGATTCAGCACTTCCTGCATGATTCCGTACCCGTGCTGCTCTCCGCCGGCGAGTGACAGCATAATGTGAAACCAGTGAGGTCTTAGGGGAAGGAAGTTTTGGGGATCAGCCTTAGGCACCTCAATATGTATATCATTTAATATGTATATGGGTCAAATAGTTGATTGGCATTGTCGAGGGAGTATATTGCGCGGAAGCAGCACTCACGCCCACCATGAGTACGTGAAACGACTCCCGCAACCGATCCCAACTTGTCTAAAGGACCTGGCCCTCAGGATCGCCGTTCGCGGCCGCAAACTCCGGAGCGAGCCGCAGTAGATCGGACGTTTGAGCGCGTTCAGTTCAGGATTGGCGAGAGAACTTGGGCGCGTGCCGATCTTCATACTCAGTCTTCGTCAGCAAATATTGCCGGCTTGGACGAACCTATTCCCACCGCAGCGCCGTATTCGGATCCAGCCGCATGGCGCGGCGGGCGGGGATATACGAAGCAAGCAGCGCGACTGCAGAAAGAAGCACCGCCACACCGGCGAATGTGATTGGGTCTGTGGCCTTGATTCCGAAAAGAAGACTCGCCATCAGGCGCGTGATGGCGAACGAGGCAGCAATGCCGATGGCCACACCGAGAAAGGCGAGGCGAGCGCCTTCGCCCAAAATGATGCGCAGCACGTCTGTTCGCTCGGCACCGAGTGCCACGCGAATGCCGATCTCCTGAGTGCGGCGCGTCACCGAAAAGGCCACAACTCCGTAAATCCCGATGGCAGCAAGAGCTAGAGCAGCCGCGCCGAACACTCCCACAAGAAGAAGCAGAAACGGCGATCTGCGAGCCAGCCGCCCATTTCATCCTCGAACGTGGAGAATTTGACGGGAACATCGGGAGCGACATCGTGGAAAATGCTGCACGCGGGTGCCACTGTAACTGCGAGAACCAGCAGTGAGGGCTTCCTGGAGATCGCCTTGAGCGGCGCGCCACGCAAAGAGCCCGAGCGAAACGGCGACCGCGGCGACTGCGGCCAAAGCGAACAGCAGAACCGGCATGTTGATGGCGATACCTTGCTGCCGTGGCAAATTCGTCGGAAGAATTGCTGGAAGTGTCCTGACTACCCAAGCGGCTATCAAGATGCCCAGTACGCCTCCAACGAAGGAAAGCCAGAAAGACTCGGCGAGAAACTGCTGAATCAGACGGCCGCGCCCGGCGCCGAGTGCTGCACGCACCGCCAGTTCCTTGCGGCGGGCGGATGTGCGCGCTACCAGTAGGCCGGCGACATTGGTGCACGCGACGAGGGGAGTAAGAGGCCGACCGGTCCCAGAAGGGTCAGGAGAGCGGTTCGCACATCCCCGACGAGCGCGTCCCCGAGAGGCACCACCGCTGCGTCAGCCGCCACAACGGCAAACGTGTTGTTCTGTGTACGAAAATCGTCGAAATTGAGTTCCGCCAAATCCATTCGGCGACCGTTGGGAGCCTGTTCCCACACTCGAACGATTTGCTGCGGATTCGGATAAGGGAGGGCGCGCAGAAGAATGGCATCGACAACGGAGAAAATTGCCGTGGACGCGCCGATGCCGAGCGCCAGCGTTAGTACTGTGACCGCAGTAAATCCGGGCGAACTTCTGAGCGTCCGCAAGCCGTACCGCAATTCGCGAAGCAATGATTCCATCCAGGCGTGCATATTTAAGCCGCGACCTCGATCGTAGCAACCTGGGTGGACGGTTCGGGAATCGGCAATCCGCCCTCTCGGAGGCCTTCGAGATGCAGCTCTATAGCTTCTTGCATGTTGTGCTTGACCTCCTCGATCGTGCAGCCTGTAGTGATGCAACCGGGTAGGTCCGGCACGTACGCGCTGTAGTTGCTGCTGCCGGGTGCCGTTTCGATCACGATGGCATATTGCATAATTACTCCTTCGGTTTTTCGATCTGAGCTTGCTTCAAAATGCTGGCGAGCGTCTTCGGATGCACGTCGTCTCTGGGATGGCCAGCCACCGTTACGCGGCCCGGCTTCGAAGGGTGTTCATAATTTCGATGGCTTCCCTTCTGCGAGTGAAATTGCCAGCCCTCGTCTTCGATGAGCCGGAGTAGATCCCTCACCTTCAGATTTTATGAGCTGTACATCACTCTCAGCTCTTTGTGAAGAAAGTCCTCCAGACTGTGTCCACCATCGCGTGGAGCAGAGCGGAGGATAGCAGCGTGCCGCCCGATCGATACGCAGACCCGTAGAACCAGCCCGCAATCGAGGCCAGTACAACATAGCGCCAGTTGGGAAAGGGCGCGTGAAGGATATGAAACAGACCAAAGATGCAGCTGGCAAGGAGCTGGCCGCGCCACCAGGAGCGAAGTGACTTCTCCAGAAGATTTTGAAGGAACCCGCGGAAAAAGAGCTCTTCGAGTACCGCGACGAACAGCAAGATTTCCAGGTAGCGGAGAAGGAAATCGGCCAGACCGTGCCAGCGCGGATTCCAGGAAGTGAAGCCGAGCACCAGCCCGAGCGGAATGGAAATGGCAGCAAAAAAGATGAAATTTTGAGCTGCGGCAAACAGCGCTCGCCTGCTGAAGTCGAGTCGATAGCCCAAGTCTGGAAGGGGCCGGATGTAAGTCCAGCTCAGCGCGCCCAAACTGACGAGGAACAATCGCGCCATGAAGTCGAGATTCGCCGGAACGTTCCAGATGCCTTTGAAGAGATGGAAGAGAACAATCGGTACTAGCCAGATCGCTACCCAGGCGTCCTGCCAGTTGAACTTGGCGGCGTCGCGGACGGGAAACACGGAATAGACGAGGAGCACCGGCGCAGCCATCGCGACCAGCCGGACGAGCGCCTGCCAGCGAAAATCCGCCGTTCCCGCAACGTAGAGAACATACGGCAGGATTAGCAGCGCGAGAACGATCGCGGCTTTGTACTGCCCTACGATGACTTTTCCTAACAGGCCGCGGGCGGCAGCCATTGCGGGTGCAATCAGGTAGATCAACAAAAGGAGAAAACAGCCGTAGATAGCCGCAGCGGATGAAAGCGGGAGAGAGTAGCGTTTCAAATAACCTGCCGCCACGGGTAAGAACGCTGCGGCCAACCCTGCGATGACACCGGTAAATGGCCAGACTGAGGGCCGGCGTACGGTCGCGATCGACATCAATATTTCGATCCTAGGAAACTTGACCAGGAGCACCCGGGCGCGCTATGTAGTATCCTACTATCAGGATGCTGGAAGTTCGATCTCTCACGAAGTGCTACAGCTCGGTTCCGGCAGTAGACAACGTCAGCTTTAGCATCCGACCGGGCGAGGTGCTCGGCTACCTCGGGCCGAACGGTTCAGGCAAAAGCACCACCGTCAAAGTCATCACCGGTCTGCTCGAGCCCACGGCGGGCACGGTCTTGTTCAAAGGCACCAAGATCACCGACGATCTCGCTGCGTATAAACGCCTGGTCGGATATGTGCCGGAAGAAGCGAATCTGTACCCGTTTCTCTCCGGGCTCGAATATCTCGAGCTTGTGAGCCGTCTCCGCAGTCTACCCACACACCTAAGCGCTAAGCGGTCGGAGGCTCTGCTGGAGCTGTTCGCCATGCACCCCCACCGCCACACGTCGATTTCGGCTTACTCGAAGGGCATGCGGCAGCGCATTCTGCTGATCGCGGCCCTTCTGCACAACCCCGAGCTCATCATCTTCGATGAGCCTTTGTCTGGACTCGATGTGACGTCTGCGCTGATCTTTCGCAAGCTTGTTTCGGCACTTAGCCGCGAAGGCAAGATAATTTTCTACTGCTCTCACGTGCTCGAAGTCGTGGAGAAAGTGTGCTCGCACGTCATCATTCTTCAGAGAGGCAAACAAGTAGCCTATGGCACGATCGAAGACCTGAAGCGTTTCCAATCGATGCCGTCGCTGGAAGCAGCATTCTCGAATCTTGTCCAGGAAGTGGATACCGAACAATCAGCCCACGCGATTGTCGACGCGGTGATCAGCCGATGAAACCTGCATATTCTTCCTCCGCTGATCCGTTCCGAACACTCGTGCGGCATTTCGTTCGTCGCCTGTTTGCCAGCGAGGACGAGCAAGGAAGCAGCAGCATGGGCCTTGGGCTCGGCGCCGTTCTCGCCATCCTCGCCTCGCCTGGCGCATTCGCATCCATTTTCCTCTTGGACAAGTACTCGACCCTTTTGCAGTGGCTGCGCCACATTCGAATCGATCCGATCAGAGCATCTGTTTCCGACGAGTACTTCTTCGTCGTCCTCTCAATGACCATCACCGGTTTGGTCATGGTCCTTCGTTGGAACCGGCTGTTGCCCGATCGGCGCGACTTCGCAAACCTCGCGATTTTGCCAATCCCGATCCGCAGCATCTTTCTCGGAAATTTCGTGGCACTGTTCGGGCTCGCTGTCCTGTTCGCACTCGATGTAAATGGCGTATCGGTGTTTCTGTTCCCGCTTTTCGTGACTCTCAGCAACGGAACTACTGCCGCGTTTCTAGGCGTCGGCGTCAGCCATCTCGCGACCGTCCTCCTAGCCAGCCTCTTCAGCTTCTTCGCCGTGTTTGCGCTGGTCGGATTGATGATGCTGGTCGTGCCGAAGCGAATCTTCGCAGCGGTTTCGATTCTGGTTCGCGTTCTTCTTGTGATTTCGCTGTTGACAGAGTTCCTGTCGAACCTTTTCTTACAGTTGTTCGCCGGACGCCTGCCGGGTTATGCCGGAAACTATGTTCGTTTGCTGCCCTCGTTCTGGTTTCTCGGCATCTACGAAAGAATGCTCCGCATCGCCAAACCAGAAATGGCGGAACTGGGCAGAGAAGCGCTCCTGGCGCTGGCGGCGGCTATCGTTGTCGCGATCCTCGCCTACATGCTCTGTTATCGAAGATATTTTCTGCGCCTTTCGGAGACTCTCGAAACGATCGGTAGCGGCCGTCACGCTCTCAGGCTGCATGTCCCGGAGTGGGTTGCCGTCCACCTCTTTCGCTCACCGTTCGAATGGGGCTGCGACAGCTTCGCTCTGAAGGTGCTGATGCGCAGCGAACAGCATCTGATGTTTTTCGGCGCTTACCTGGGTATCGGGTTAGTCATGGTCGCGCAGACCAGCGTTGATGCAATGGCCGCTGGTGGCGCGGACCCGACGGTTCCGAAGGCGGGATATCTCGCCATCCCGTTGATGATCGCGTTCTTCATACTCAGTGGCTTGCGGTTTGTGTTTGACATCCCGGCGGCGCTGAATGCTAACTGGGTCTTTCGGACGACAGTCGAGGAGCCTAAGCCGGACCCTCGGCGAATTGCGCTTCGATTCATGCTGCTGGCCGTCTTGCCCTGGGAAATAGCTGTCCTGCTCCCCATCACGAATCACCTCTTTGGATGGGAAACCGCGTTGGTGCACACGGCAGTAGTCGTGGCATTGAGCATTCTTTTCGCGAACATCATGCTGGTGCGCTTCCGAAAAATCCCTTTCACTTGCAGTACCCAGCCCGAGGTCAAACGCCTGCTCTTTCGGATCATCGGATCGGTGTTTGTGGTGTTGCTGATTGTGCCGATGCTGGCGGAAATCGAGCGCTGGATGCTCATCAATCCCATCCGTTTGACCGGATTCGCCCTGGCGCTTGCTGGCTGCTGGTACTGGCTCTACCGATACCGGCGGGAAATGCTGCCAAATGAGACGTCATTGACGTACGAAGATGGGCCGCCGCCCGCTTTCGAACTCCTGAAGCTGGCCTAAAAAGAGGTAGAATTCTATATAGGTATGGTTGACTCCGCCAAACTCTCCCACACAGCCGCGCTGATCCTGCAAACCATCGATCAAGGCTTCAGTTACGGGTTCGACATCATGGATGAGACTGGCTTGCCGAGCGGCACCGTGTATCCGGCGCTGCGGCGAATGGAACGCGAGGGACTCATCTCTTCGGAGTGGGAATCAGAGAAAAAAGCCACCGCTGAGCAGCGGCCTCCGCGAAAATATTATCGGATTACGCGCGCCGGTTCAGAAGTGCTCGAACTGTCACAAAAGCGCTATCCGTTATTGATCCGCCTGGTTGCTAAATCGCGTCGCTGAGGAGCGAGTATGCAAGAGAATCTGAAGCGTCCTTTATCCGTCATCGCATGTAGCAGGCTCATCGGCGGTGTCGCGCTTTTGGTTCCTGCCGAACAACGCGAGGAGTGGAAACAGGAATGGCTTGCGGAGATCTGGCATCGCTGGCAATTTCTCCACCATGCTGGGATTTGGGACTGGCTCGAAGCGTGCCGCCTGGTCTGGAACTGCTTGGGCGCGTTCCCCGATGCTGCCTGGCACTTCAGTTCGGACCACCCGGTTCAGAACCGGATCCGGGAATACGTCCGGTCACCGTGGACGTGTCTGGGATTTTTGGGAGCCGCCCTACTCGTCCTAACCTATGTAAGTTCCGGTTTGCCGGCTACTCGCGCCCTATTCGGATTCGGGGCGAACCATGGGCCGGGAAGGATGCTCTACATCTGGAGGCATCCAATCTCGGGCGGGGGCGATAAGGGGCTTCCCTCCGACGTGGCTCCGGCTTGGGCGCAGCACAGTGCCTTGCTTGATAGCGTCTCGGCTTTCACGGTCAGCTACCAACCGGGTTTTGCTGGAAGCTCTCATCCGCCCGCGCTTCTCATACATTCCGATCCCAGTCTCTTTCGAGTACTGCGAGTCGCACCCGCTCTCGGAGCATTTCCTTCTCAAGGCATCGTGCTCTCTGACGAAATTTGGCGCTCGTTCTTCCAACGCGATCACCGGATCATCGGATCGAAGGTGCAGATCGGAGCCGACTCGTATGTGATTGCGGCCGTGCTGCCACGCGGCTTTCGATTCCTTTCCCGCGAACCGGCTATCTATTTGGTCACCCCGTATCTCGGGCTGAAACCCACAATGGTTATGGCGAGGGCGAAGCCCGGCATCTCGCAAAGCAAGATGGATAAGGAACTGACACGCATCGCCGAGGTTTCCACCTATTACTTTTTCCAATCGGAGCTGCGCTACTCCTACGTTGACGATGAGATCCACACGCCGCTCAGCATCTTCGCGGTCGCCGTGTTCGCCTGCGGCTTTCTTGCTTTCGCGGCATCGCGCATCCGCATCCGCCGTTTGCGCGGCGCGTTCCAGCCAGGGTCGCGCAGTGCCATGGTCCGCCGGGGCGCCTTCTTCTTCGCCAAAACCGCCCTGGCGCTCGCGTTTGTGTTCACGGCCGCGCTCGAATGGTTGCGTCCGGAATCTGCCATTCTCTACGGGTCCAGAGATCCCGCCAGCGGTCCGTTCCTGCTGTGGCTCTACATCCTTGGCGCCATGGGTGTGTTCTTCTGGTCTCTAGCGGATCAACGGGCGCGGTGCCGGGTATGCCTGCGTTTGCTCTGCTTCCCGGTGCGCATCGGCTGTCCGGGATGCCTGCTCCTTGACTGGTCCGGAACCGAGTTGCTCTGCACGGAGGGCCATGGGTTCCTGCATGTCCCTCACCTCGCTCCAAGCTGGGAAGAGGAGTCCGGGCAATGGATCTCGCTCGACGAGTCCTGGAAAGAGCTATTCGCGGAACACAGGTAGCTGATCGACTTCTATTCGACGGTAACGCTTTTGGCGAGATTCCGCGGCTGATCCACGTCACAGCCACGGCGGACGGCGATATGGTACGCGAGTAACTGCAAAGGAATCATCTCGAGCAGCGGCAGCAGCAGCTCGCGGGTCACGGGGATCGGGATCAGATAGTCTGCCATTTTCGCGACTTCTTCATCGCCTTCGCAGGCAACCGCAACTACAACGCCGCTCCGCGCCTTCACCTCTTGGATATTCGAAAGCGTCTTTTCGTAATGGATCCGGCTCTCTTCCGATTCAGGATCGCGCGTGGCAAGCACCACAACCGGAAGATTCTCGTCGATCAGCGCGTTGGGGCCGTGCTTCATCTCTCCCGCCGGATAGCCTTCGGCGTGAATGTAGGAAATCTCTTTCAGCTTCAACGCACCTTCAAGAGCAATGGGATAGTGAATCCCGCGGCCGAGATACAGAAAATCCTGCGCGCGGAACAGATTCTTCACCAAGTCGTCATAAATGTCGTCTCGAGCGAGAACCTGCTCCAATTTTCCGGGAATCTGGGAGAGTTCGTGGACAAGTTTGGCGGAGCAGTCCGCACTCAATGTCTCTCGCACTTGCCCCAGATACATGCCCAGCAGGACCAGAGCCGTGATCTGCGAAGTGAAAGCTTTGGTGGAAGCCACTCCGATCTCGGGCCCAGCGTGCGTCATCAGCGTTCCTGCCGCTTCACGCGTAATCATCGAGCCCACCACATTACAGATCGCCAGTGTTTTCGAACCCTTATGCTTCGCTTCGCGCTGCGCGGCCAGTGTGTCGGCTGTTTCGCCCGATTGCGAAATCACGATCGTCAGGGTATTCGGCTGAATGATTGGATCGCGATACCGGAACTCGCTTCCGTAATCAACTTCCACCGGCAAGCGTGCCAATCGCTCGATAATGAACTTTCCGGCAAGTCCGGCATGCCAACTGGTTCCGCACGCCACAATCTTGACCTGCTGGAATGACCGGAAGTCCGCTTCGGAGATATCGACTTCATCGAGAAACACGCGCCCGCTCTCGAGACCGATCCGGCCCAGCATAGTGTCGCGAATCGCGCGCGGCTGCTCAAAGATCTCTTTGAGCATGAAGTGCTTGTAGCCGCCCTTTTCGGCCATGATCGGGTCCCACAGAATGTGAGAAACCGCTCGACGCACAGTGCGGCCGTCGAAATCGGTGAGGTGAACTCCGTCGGGTGTGAGTACCGCCACATCGCCGTCGTTGAGAAAGATCATGTCGCGCGTGTGACTGAGCAGCGCGGGAACATCGGAAGCCACAAAGAACTCGTCCTGCCCGAGCCCGACAACAACCGGCGGCCCGGAACGGGCGGCTACGATCTTCTCCGGATCGCTGGCAGCTATGACGCTGATGGCAAAGACACCACTGATTTGCTTTAGCGCGGCGCGGACCGCGTGTTCCAGGTTGCCGTTCAGATGCTTTTCAATTAGGTGCGCAATGATTTCGGTATCTGTTTCCGTGACGAAGGTGTGTCCTTCCGCCGTGAGCTGCTTGCGCAGTGCGAGGTAATTCTCGACGATGCCATTGTGTACAACGACAATCTGGCCCTGGCAGTCACGGTGAGGGTGCGCGTTCTCCTCGGTCGGACGCCCGTGGGTGGCCCATCGGGTGTGGCCAATCCCATACGAACCCGACAGCGGCTTTGTGCGGATCGCCTCCTCAAGGTTGCGCAGCTTGCCTGACGCGCGACGCACATCGAGGCATTTGTCCTCCCTGAGAACGGCAACTCCCGCTGAATCATAGCCGCGGTATTCCAGTCGCCGCAAGCCATCCACAATGACCGGTACCGCTTCGCGGTTACCGATATACCCTACAATTCCGCACATAAAAACTCAGGTAGCCCGATTCACTCCAAAATCTCGACACGATAATCCTCGATGACCGGATTCGAGAGCACGTCCTTCGCTATTGTGTCCAGCACTTGAACGGCCGAATCGTGTGGGGTGCCCTCGGCCACGCCGATTTCGAAGTATTTTCCCTGCCGGACCGAGGCGATCTCACGGTGACCCAGTTTGTTGAGCGCAGAGCAGATAGTCTGCCCCTGCGGATCAAGGACTGTTGGCTTCATGGAGACGTACACGCGCGCTTTCATTGATCTTTCATTGTAGGGCTTGAATAAAGCAAACAATTGGAGCAGAATTTGTTTAAATGCGCTCTGTTATAACCGATGAGTTAGGCAGGTTTGCTTGGACCTTGCTGGCGGGGGACTGACCTATCGTAAAGCTGTGCATTTTGGCGAGCAGTAGCGCGGGAAATTCCGTTTTCATCGCGACGGAACGAACCCGTGTGCTGGTTGACGCCGGACTGAGCCGCCGGGAAATCACGAGGCGCCTGGCCGCGATCGGCGAGGATGTGGCCAATCTCACCGCGATTCTGATTACGCACGAGCACAGTGATCACACCTGCGGGCTGGCGACGCTCTCCAAAGCGAGACAAGGCAAAATGCCCGTTTATTCGACTCATGGGACAGCGAGATACCTGGAATGGGGGGCGTGCCTGGGAACTTGCGAGACCTTCCAGGCCGGCTGCGGTTTCTCGATCGGCGATTTCGATGTGACGAGCTTCACTATTCCGCACGACGCCGCGGATCCCGTCGGCTTCACTCTTTCGGCACAAGGAATCAAGATCGCGATCGCGACCGATCTCGGATATGTTCCTGATTCCCTTCGGTTCCATCTGCGCAATACCGATATCGTGCTACTCGAAGCAAACCACGATCTCGAGATGCTTCGTGTCGGACCTTACCCTTGGTCGGTCAAACAGCGCGTCATGAGCCGCCGGGGACATCTCTCCAATGAAGTTGCCTGCGCATTCATTCACGATGACCTTGATTCGCGTGTTTCCACTCTGATCCTGGGGCACATCAGTGAACACAACAATCACCCCGAACTGGTGAGAAATCTGGCTGCACGGGCACTCAACGGACGCACCTTGCTCACCAGGCTTGTGGTCGCGCAACCGGGTGAGCAGTCGGAAGTCTTCTGCTACTGATCTCGCAGCGCTTCCTTCTCTAGGACAATAGTGTTGAATGATCGCGCGTTATACCCGCCCCGAAATGGGAGCGATCTGGAGTGAGCTTCACAAGTACGAGTGCTGGCTCGAAGTTGAGCTGGCCGCTTCGGAGGTATTGGCGCAACTAGGCCAGGTTCCTCCGGAAGCGGCAGAGGCTCTTCGCAATCATGCGGACTTCGATCTCAAGCGAATTGAAGAGATTGAGCGAGAAGTACGCCACGACGTGATTGCCTTCACTACAGCGGTTGCCGAGGCTCTGAAAACGGAAGGCGCGGCCGAGGAGTCGCGCTGGTTGCATTACGGGCTTACATCGAATGACGTAGTCGATACGGCGCAGGCCTTGCAGATCCGTGATGCTTCCCGGCTGATTGAAGCCGGTCTGGAATCGCTGTCACATGCGTTGAAAAGACTGGCGCAGGAACATAAGCACACGCTGCAGATCGGGCGCACTCACGGTATCCACGCCGAGCCCATTACTTTCGGGCTAAAGGCTGCCATCTGGTGGGAAGAAATCGAGCGGCACCGGAAGCGCTTTGCATCAGCCGCAGAAGAAATTCGAGTGGGAAAGATTTCAGGAGCAGTCGGCACGTTTGCGCACATCGGCCCCGAAGCCGAGGAGATGATTTGCTCGCGTCTCGGGTTGAAGGCTGCCCCGGTGACTTCGCAAGTGCTCTCCCGCGATCTGCATGCCCACTATGTAGCGAGTCTGGCGGGCATTGCCTCGAGCCTCGATAAGATCGCGCTCGAAATTCGTCATCTGCAGAGAACGGAGGTCCGCGAAGCGGAAGAGCCCTTCGCGACGGGCCAGAAAGGTTCGTCCGCAATGCCGCATAAAAGAAACCCGATTACCAGTGAACAGATTAGCGGGCTGGCCCGGGTGGTCCGCGCGAACGCTCAAGCCGCCTTTGAGAATGTTGCGCTGTGGCACGAGCGCGACATCTCACATTCATCCGTCGAGCGTGTGATTCTACCGGATTCCACTATCCTGATCGACTACCTTTTGGCGAAAACTACCTGGCTCATCTGCGGATTGCGGGTGAATACGGCGAGAATGAGGCGGAATGCCGAATCCACTAAGGGGCTGATTTTTTCAGGACGGCTACTGCTCGACCTGACCGCTGCGGGCATGCTCCGGGAGGATGCTTATCGCTTGGTCCAACAGGAAGCGATGGAAGCCTGGGAGAACGAAGGAGATTTTCGGGCTCGCGTGGAAGCGGATTCCCGTATCCAGCGTTTCTTGACTAAAGAGCAGTTGGACAACGTGTTCTCATTAGAGCGGCAACTCGGGAATGTCGACCGCATTTTCCACAGGGTTTTTGGTACTTAGCTTTCTTGAGTAGTGAAAATTTGGTCTGGGGATTTTTGCACTTTTCGTTTAAACTAATCCTGCCAAAGCTCTCGGAGACTAAGCCGATGGCAGTTGTCAGCTGTGCGACAGAATATGCGAGCGCCACATTCGGGGAAACCACCAAGCAGGGAACTGGAACTAGCCCGTGTGCTCCTGGTAGACGATGACCTGACTTCCCGGTTGACGCTCAAGGCAGTGCTGGAAGCCGGCGGCTATAACGTTGATTCTGCCGCTTCTGCGGCTGAAGCCGTCGGGAAACTGGATGAGCGGCAATACGAACTCGTCCTGAGCGACTTGCAAATGGAGTCGCCGGAAGCCGGGTTGAAAGTAATTGCCCACGCCCGGCTGATGGACTATAAGCCTGCGACTGCAATCCTGACCACATATCACAATAGACAGCCAGGCGCGAAGCCGCCCGTACTGATAAAGCCAGAAGATTTACCAGGTCTGCTGAGCAAAGTTGCTGATCTGATCAGCCAGCGTGCTGCCCGAATTGTGCACCGCCAGCTACGGCAACCGTAGAGACCTCTATCGCAGTGTGAAGCGTCTTCCGGTCCTGGTTGAGGTAGCTGTCGCGCTTTTTGTCTTCCGCTCCTACGGCGACCCTACCGCTCCCACCCTGCGTCTGCCCGATACCGTCCGGCCGCTGCGCTATTCGGCTTCTTTGCAACTCACCCCAGGCCAGGACCGATTCTCGGGAACAATCCGCATCGATTTAGACGTCCGGCAGCCCACATCGACGGTCTGGCTAAATGCCAAGGCGCTGCAATTTGAAAGCGGAAGTATTTCGCACGGCGGTTCGCGGATCGGTGTTCAGTTCGAATCGGTCCCGAAGGATTTTCTGGCTGTCAAAACCCCTGAGCCTCTCGCCGCCGGAAAGGTGCAACTCGAAATCAAGTATACCGGTGAAGTCAGCCGCACGCTCACGGATGGCGCCTTCCAACAGCAGCAGGGAAAAGATTGGTATATCTTCACGAAATTCGAGCCGGTGACCGCGCGGCGGGTGTTTCCGTGCTTCGATGAGCCATCATTCAAAGTTCCGTGGACCCTGACGCTCACTTTTCCGAAAGATTTGAAGGCTTTCTCGAATACAGAGGAAGCCTCCGAACAATCGCGTGCTGGGGACATGAAAGCTGTCACCTTCGGGGAGACAAAACCGCTGCCCTCCTACCTGATCGCGTTCGGCATCGGCCAGTTTGACGTGGTTCCGACCGCGCCGATCGGCAAGAATCATCGATCCGGAAGAATCATCGTTCCGCGCGGGCGGGCATCGGAGGCGGCGTATGCGGCTTCTATCACGCCGAAGCTCGTGGAGTTGCTCGAAAACTACTTTGGAACGGTCTACCCTTACGAGAAGCTCGACCAGATCGTTGTTCCACTCACGACCGCCTGGGGAGCCATGGAGAACGCGGGGCTGATCGCCTATGGCGATTTCCTACTCTCCCCGCCGCAGCAGGATACCGAACTTCGCAAACGGAACCGCGCCGCAACCATGGAGCACGAAATGTCCCATCAGTGGTTTGGTGATCTGGTCACGACTGCTTGGTGGGACGACATCTGGCTGAACGAAGCATTCGCCAGTTGGCTGGAGAGCAAGCTGTTAAACGAATGGAAGCCCGAGTGGAATATCAAGGCCGATTCGGCCCGGTTTGATGGCATTATGCGCGCCGACAGCCTGACCACCGCCCGCAAGATTCGCCAGCCCATCGAAGCGCCCGGCGACATTGCGAACGCCTTCGATGGAATCACCTACGGCAAGGGCGAAGCGGTAATCGGGATGTTCGAAAATTACATCGGCGCACAGGCTTTTCAAAGCGCCGTGCGTTTGTACCTGCGGCAGCATGCATGGGGGAATGCGACCGCCGCGGATCTGCTGAGCGCAATCGATCAGGTCTCGCCAGAGCACCATGCGGGCGCAGCGTTTGCGAGCTTTCTGAATCAAGTCGGATTTCCGCTTATCTCGGTCGAACAGGGATGTGCGCTCGATAATCCGGGTCCTCCTGTACTTCACCTTTCCCAAAAGCGTTTTTTGCCGGTCGGCTCTCCCGGGAGGACAGATCAGCTCTGGCAAGTTCCCGTATGCGCGGTTTGGAGCGATGGCAGCGGCCTAGGCCTACACCGCGAATGCCATCTCCTGTCGAAGGCTTCTGATGCTTTTCATTTGCAAGCGCCGAAAGGTTGTCCGGTGTGGCTCTCTGCCGATGCGAATGCGACCGGCTACTATGCTTGGACCTTCGTTCTCGGTGAGGCGGACCTTGCGGACACCTTAGTTGCCAAGGGTGTGCCTGAAATGAAGGCCGAGGAGAGCGCCGCTCTGTTGCGGAACATCGAACTGATGTTTTCCTCCGGATTGGGAAATTTGGGGCAGGATCTGGCATTTGCGGATCGCTTCGCTCATGGTTCCGATCCCGGCTTGATGCGCCAGTCGGCAATGATGGTGTCGAATGTGAGCCGCTTCGTGCCGCAGAACCTTCGCGAGAGGTATGCTGCATGGATTCGCGCGCTTTACCAGAGTCGCGCGTTGGAATTGGGCTGGTATCCAAAGCCCGGAGAATCGCAGGAAATTCGGCTACTCCGGATGCAGATTGTTCCGTTAGTGGCGACGCGGGGCGAACATGGCGGATTGCAGACGCAGGCTGAAAAGCTGGCACGCCGATGGTTGGCTGACCGGACGGCGCTTGATCCCGACATGGTCGAGCCGGTACTCGGCGCTGCTGCCTGGAATGGAAATCGCGCCTACTTCGACGAGCTGGTCGCCGCGGTGAAGCAGACCAAGATAAGGCGCGAGCGCCTTTGGATGCTGCAATCGCTTCCGGATTTTCGCGCCCCAGCCTTGGCGCGAGCTTCGCTCGACCTGTTCTTTGAAAGCGGGATCGATCCGCGGGAGATGCAATACAACCTCTTAGATGCCAATGAGCAGACGCGGCAAATCGTGTGGGATTTTGTCCGGCAAAGCTTCGACCGGCTCAACCAGATCTTACCCGGCGCACGCGGCATCCCCTTCGGCGCGCTACTGCCGCTTTCCGCGTCGGGATTCTGCGACGCAAGTCATCAGGAGCAGCTCTCGACGTTCTTCCAGCCTCGCTTAGCGACCTTACCCGGCGGCGCGCGGAACTTGGCCAACGCCCTCGAAGACGTTCGGCTCTGCGCCGCGCGCGCGGAGGTCATCCAGCCTGCGGTATCAAGCTTCCTGCAAAGGGTCGAAGTTCCCAAGTGAGCGTGCTGCCATTCTCGAAATTTGAGTTTCAATCACTTCCTGCTGGGAATGCAGATTTGCGTTACTGTGTAGCGGAGGAGATTTCATGAAGAAACGCCAGCATATCCTGTTCCCCTTAGTCCTCTCGATTTGCGTTCTTCTCGCCGCGCAAGGCGTGCCGAAAGAGGCAGTAATAGGGCCGCCAGACTCGCTGGTAACGGACGGGATTCCGAAGCTTCCAGCCTCCTTGGTAGAGAAGGCCGGGCGTTATAACGAAAACCGTACGGCCTTTCCCGCAGATTGGCATCCCGTGCGAAGGGAGATGCTGATCGGTACGAGATTTGGCAATACGTACCAGGCGCACCTCGTCAAGATGCCCGGCGGCGCGCGCCAGCAGCTCACGTTCTTTCCGGAACCCGTATATGGCGGAGCATTCCATCCCAACGGAGGCGATTACATCGTCTTTTCCAAGGATGTCGGGGGCGGCGAATGGTACCAGCTCTTCCGTTATGATCTTGCGACCGGCGAAAGCAGCCTGCTCACAGACGGGAAGTCACGGAACGTGCTGGGTCCATGGTCTACGGCCGGGGACCGGATTGCATACACGTCAACCCGGCGAACAGGTCAGGACACTGATTTGTGGGTGATAAATCCGGCTGACCCAAAAACGGATCATTTGCTGGTGCAGGTTTCGGGCGGCGGATGGGAGCCACAGGATTGGTCTCCCGATGACAAGAAGATCCTGGTGCTCGAGGGCATTTCCGTCAACGAGAGCTATCTCTGGGTGGTGGATGCCGCAACTGGCGAAAAAACCGCCTTAACCCCACGCAACAAAGGCGAACAGATCGCCTACGGTAACGCACGGTTCAGCAAGGATGGCAAGGGAATCTATATCATAACCGATCGGGGATCTGAATTTCAGCGCCTCGTGTATCTGGATCTCGCGAGCAAGCAGATGAAACCCCTTACACACAAGATCCCATGGGATGTGGACGAATTCGCGCTCGCCTGGGATGGCAAGAAGATCGCGCTGGTCACGAATGAGGATGGACTTAGCGCGCTGCACTTATTGGATACGGAAACGGGGCAGGAGTTGCCGGCGCCAAAGCTGCCGGTTGGTGTAATTGGCGGCCTGTTCTGGCATCGCAATAATCAGGACCTGGCCTTTGGGTTTACATCAGCGCGATCTCCCTATGACTGCTATTCGGTGGACACAACCAACGGCAAAGTTGAGCGATGGACCACCAGCGAGACAGCCGTGCATACCGATTCGTTTGCAGAGGCAGAGCTGGTCCACTGGAAGAGTTTCGACGGCAAAACGATTTCAGGATTTCTCTATCGCCCGCCCGCGAAATTCACCGGCCGACGGCCGGTCTTAATCGACATTCACGGCGGACCGGAAGGACAGATTCGGCCGGATTTTCTTGGACGTAGCAACTACTATTTAAACGAGCTGGGAATTGCACTGATTTTTCCGAACGTGCGCGGATCCACCGGCTATGGCAAGACTTTTACTAAGCTCGATAACGGGTTCCTGCGCGAGAACTCTTACAAAGACGTGAACGCCCTGATCGACTGGATTGGCGCCCAACCGGATCTCGACGCGAATCGCATCACGGTGACTGGCGGCAGCTATGGCGGCCACATGACTCTTGCCGTTTCGACTTTCTACAGCGATCGGATCTGCTGCTCGATTGATGTTGTCGGCATGTCTAATCTGGTGACCTTCCTAGAGCACACGGAGGGCTATCGCCGGGACTTGCGCCGGGTGGAATACGGCGACGAGCGCGATCCGAAGATGCGAGCGTTCTTAGAGAAGATCGCGCCGATGAACAACGTTGAGAAGATCCGCAAGCCGATGCTGGTGGTAGCCGGCAAGAATGACCCGCGCGTACCGGTGAGCGAATCGGATCAGATCGTCGCGGCTCTCAAGAAACAGGGAACTCCCGTGTGGTACATGGTCGCGAAAGACGAGGGCCATGGATACCAGAAGAAGTCGAACGGGGACTTCGAATTTTACGCGGCAATCGCTTTCTTGCAGAAGTACCTGCTCCAGCAGAACGGGAACGAGGACACATCCGCGGGAAGTAGCGCCTCCGGTCCAGGAACCCACTGATCGATTCGCTACGCGCTCTGTGCAACTTGTCGCTCGCGCCCGATTCGTTCGATTACTTCCTCATACGCTTCGAGCGCGTCGCGAAAGAAGTGATCCGATGCAGAAACCCAATCGAGGTGCTTCGGCTCGGGCAACGTCTTAAAGAACGCTTCCAGATCGTGCCGCGGACCAAATACGTCTTGGGTGCTCTGGACGAAATATTTGGGAACGGTTACCCGATAGACGAACTCCCGCTCGGCAACGCGGGTCGGATAGCCGACTGCAATGACGCGCCGGACGGCTGGTTCCTGCGAAGTCAGGCGAAGCGCGACGCGGGAGCCAAAGGAAAATCCGCTTGCCAGCAGCGGCAGATCCGGATAACGGGACTGAAGCTCACGCAAGCAGGCACGGGCGTCTTCGGTTTCGCCGATTCCGAAATCATACTTGCCTTCGCTCAGATTTACGCCGCGGTAGTTAAATCGAAGCACAACGCAACCGCTCTTGCGAAGACCGCGCGCCAGGCGATAGACAACTTTGTTGTGCATCGTTCCGCCGTGCTGCGGATGCGGATGGCAAACCAGGGCGCTTTCTACCGGCGCTTCGTCCGGCTCCTCGAGCAAGCATTCCAGGTTACCTGCCGGGCCGCTAAGGAAAAGCGTCTCAATCCGACGCGGCATCAGTTCGTCCGGTAATTCGTGAACTGCATATCGATGCCGAAGTCTTTGCCTCGTAGCAGGGCGATGACCTGCTGCAGCGTATCGCGATCCTTCCCGCTCACCCGGATCACATCACCCTGAATGCTCGCCTGCACCTTTAACTTGCTGTCCTTAATCGTCTTCACGATGTCTCTTGCCTTATCGCCTGAAATGCCCTGCTGCAAAGTGATCTCCTGGCGCACGCTGCCATGGGTGGCGGGCGTGATCGTTCCGTACTGCAGGCCCTTTAAAGGAACATTTCGTTTGACAAGTTTCTGACCGAGGATTTCAGTCACTGCTTTGAGCTTGAATTCGTCCGAACTGGCCAAGAGGATCTTGTGCTCTTTTTCGTTCAACTCGACCGATGACTTGCTGTCCTTGAGATCGTAACGGGTCTGCACTTCTTTGGACGTCTGCTGGACGGCATTCAGCACCTCGTTCAGGTCAATCTTGGAAACGATGTCAAAGGTATTCTCGGGCATGGATAATCTCCATCGTAGACGCTCGGGCCAGGTTGTTTGGTTTACCCGCGATGGGATAGCGCCAGCAGAACACGCTCGGTGAGTTCATCGACCAGCGCCGGCATGGCTGTCTCGAGAGCCAGCGTGACGGCTGCGCGAACGGTGTTTCGGTCCAAGGCTCCGCTGCCATTTACTCCGAGTTCTTTTGGCGCTGCACCGCGCTCGAGCAGTTCCTGAACGGCGCCTAACAGAGCGGAAGCCTCAAACGGCTTGCGGAGAATTGCGTCGGCCCCTGCGTTTTTAGCGTCCTGCACATTGAACTCGTCAGCGGGCGCGGCCGCGAAGATCACCGGGATATGCCGGTATGCCTCCTGCGAACGCAGGAAACGAGCAATGTCAAAGGCATTCTTGGTCGGAAGATATACATCCAGGATCAACAAATCCGGGTTTACGTCTGCTAGCCGCCGCAGCGTGACCGCCCCGTCGGTAACGCTCACCACCTCAATTCCCTGCGTTCGCAGAATCTGTTCTGCGAGCCGAAGGGCCTGTGGACTGTCATCGGCCAGCAGGATCCTGCTCATCGATTGAAAATCTGCAGCAACGGGTTATCGCTGCGGAGAAGGTGGATTTTGGTTGGCCGTGACCGAATTGCCATTCGTGGCGGGGCTTGGAACTCCGGGTTGCCCGGTGGAACTCTGTGCCGGCTGAACCTGGTTCTGCTGATCGTTTGAATTCTGATTCTTCTTTTTCTTCTTTTCGGCCTTTGCCTGTTTCTTGGCTTGCTGCTCGCGGTATTTCTGCAGGTCTTTATCGCGGTTCGTGGGTAGCGGCTGACCGTTTTGTGTAGTCGTCGTACCGCTGGGTTTTGCAGCGCCGCCGCTGCTCCGGGCGTCCGGTTTTCGATCGAGAGAGTTATCAGTTGCGCTAACCGTGGTCGCGCTAACTTCCGCTGTACCCGTTCCGGAGCCGGTATTGCTTGCTACTTCCGTGTTCGGCACAGGAACACTGGCAGGAATCGTTCGCTTCGGATCGGTCATAGTCGGAGTACCGGATTTGGCCGCGTGACTTAGATCCGGACCGCTGCGCAGCCAGTCCGTGCCGCGCGCCATCAAACCAGGCTTTTTGTAGTTTTCAATCTCGTACTTCTCGTGATCATAAGCCGCACGATCAACCTGCGGGATAGGCATTTCCATTTCCTCGAGGCGACGCTTGGCATCTTGCGCTCGATCGCTTAGCGGATAGTCCGCAACGACCCGGGAAAACATTTCGCCCGCTTGTTTCCGGAATCGGGGGCCCATCTTTGAATATGCATCCCCTGCCTCATACAACGCGTCTCCGTCTTTGCTAAAGAGCGGATACTGATTGACAAGCGCATTTAGGCGGTTTGCCGCCGCAGGGTTCATCTCGCGCTTCCAATAGAAATTTCCGACCACGAATTCGTGATCGGCCAGGCTCTCCTGAATATTCCGAAGACGCTGGGCGGCCAGGGGCGCGAACTTGCTGTTCGGGAATTGCACCAGCAACTGTCTGCACTCGTCTTCCGCACGAAGTGTCTGGGTGATGTCGCGATCACTCTTGTCCATCTGTTTATAGTGGATCTCGCAAACGCGGTTCTGAGCCTGGGCCGCCTCCTCCATACCCGGATAGAAAAGAATGAAATCCTTATACTCGGCCTCGGCTTGCGCCATGCCGTTCGCGCCGCCTTCTCGGAACCAACTGTCGGCGATGGCCAGTTTGGCTTTTGCCATGTATTCGCTCGATTCGTAGGTGTTCATCAAGGTCTGGAGCGAGATGCGGGCGGTTTCGTAGCGGCCGCGCTCGATGTCATTCATGGCCTGATCGAACAAAACTTTATCGGGTTGCTGCGTATTCTTTACGATCGGTGTTTCGTACTTGTGGCGTATGCATCCTGCCAGCAAGCCGAATGAAAGTGCCAGCAGGATCGCCCGTTTCGGCAAGAACTTAGAAAAATCCATATTCGACTAAACCTTCACTGAGCACGCCTCTTCCGCCAGGCGCTGCATTTGATGAACAGTCTCGGCCGGATTGGGGGTGTGAAAGACGGAAGAGCCTGCAACCACCCAATCTACTCCTGCGCGGGCAACGTCCGCAATGTTTTCCGGCCCAACGCCCCCATCGATTTCGATCGCGAACCCCCGTTTGCGCTCCGCCCGCCTGCGAACGAGTTCCCGTACTTTGGCCAGGGAATTGGGAATGAACTGTTGGCCGCCATAGCCGGGATTGACGCTCATGACCAGGACGTAATCCACAATGTCGAGAACGTTTTCCAGCAACATGACCGGCGTCGCAGGGTTGATCACGACTCCGGCTTTGGCTCCGTGTTCCTGGATCATATGCAATGTTCGATCCAGGTTGCGGCAAACCTCGTAATGCACGCTTATGCAATCAGCGCCTGCCTTGATAAAAATCGGCGCGTACGTGTCAGGATCTTCAATCATCAAATGATGATCTAGTTTGACGCGGGTGAAGCGCCGAAGAGATTCAGTAATCGGCGTACCCATGGTGAAATTGGGCACAAAGTGACCGTCCATGATGTCCACATGGATCATGCCGATGCCGGCCTGCTCCACCTTCCGAACATCGTCACCGAGGTGAGCGAAATCCGCGGCAAAAATGGATGGAACAATCTGCACGTAAGCTACTCAGGCAAAAGGTGTTCACTCGCCCTCCTGCTGGCTCCCCAGCTGCGGTACGAGCGCGATTCACGACCTTTCCCGCAGGTTACTGTGGACCGCCACCTCCGATGGGAACCCTTTGATCGTAACACGCAAAACTGCCGCTTAGACCCCGAAGCGCCCTGAGATTCGCTATCCTAGCTGTGAAGTCTAGTCTTTTCCCGCTAAGCGAGAGGTCCAATACGAATCGCCTTCGGACACACCGATTTAATGAATGAAGACGAATGAGCGGCTTTGAAGTCACTCTGCGGAAGGGCAAGGGTCGGCTTGCTAGCGGCAGTCAGTCTTCGGCATGGAGCCGAAAGTAATGCCGCCCGCAATGACAGGCAGTATACGGGTTGCAACCGCTGCGGTCGGGTCGCTGTTGATCTCGTTCGTCGCGCTAGGTTCGCCCCTGGCGACGAACCCGCAGCTTCCGCTTCTGACCTCTATTAAGGAGGTCCGGAGCCTTTCGCCTGCCGAAGCGAAGTTGGGGTATCCGGTGTGCTTACGCGCAACGATCACCTATTTTGATCCGACCGAGAACTTCCTGTTCATGCAGGACGCAACCACAGGGATCTGGGCTTCGTCTTCATGGCCTATACTACCGGTTGCAGCCGGGGACGTTGTCGAAGTACAAGCCAAAACCACATTTACAGATTTCGCGCCGGATCTCACGGACTTGCATTTAAAGCGAGTGGGCCGCACCCCGCTCCCAGTACCGGACCGCGCGACATTTGAGCAACTGGCGAGCACGCTTGAGGACAGCCGGTGGGTCGAAATCGAAGGAAGCGTCAGAGAGGCCGAGTATCTGCATCGATACCCCTGGGAGCAGGTGCTCTGGATGGATGTGGCCGTTCCCGGGGGCCACATTGATGTCTCGATCCCCTGGAATGGCTCCTCAGTTCCGCCGCCCCATCTCGTAGATGCAAGAGTTCGCATTCGAGGAGCTTGCGGAGCGAACTTTAACGCAAAGAGACAGCTTGTCGGTGTTCAGATCTACGTTCCCGATCTGCGGGAAGTGACTACAATTGAAGCGCCGCCTATTAATCTCGCCGCTCAATCTCCAACACCCATCGGGCAGGTACAGCGCTTCGGCTCTCGCAACACGTTAGGCCATCGAGTCAAGCTGGCTGGAATTGTCACAGCCGTCCTGCAAAATCGCGGGTTCTACCTTCAAGACAACTCCGGAAGCATTTATGTACAGAGCCGGCAAGCGAACGATTTTACATACGGAGATGAGGTAGAGATTTTGGGCTTTGTCGCATTTGCCGACTCGCACCTGAGGCTCGAAGATGGCAGCGTGCGCCGCTTGCGACGCAACGCTGCTCTCAAGCGGGCGGAGATCGGTGTTGAAGAAGCGTTTTCGGAAAAATACGATTCTGATCTGGTGACCCTGCAGGGGCGAATAGTTGGGCGGTCTGCTTTACGGGAGCAGCAGGTATTGATGATTCAGCAGAAGCAGAGCATTTTTCCGGTTATCTTTTCCCGGTCCGTGCCGGCGCGGCAATTACCGGATGAGGGCAGCCTGGTTAAGGTCACCGGAGTCTGCGTGAATGATATCGACTCATTTGGACGGGTGAGCGCATTCAAACTGATCGCCCGTGCCGGCGAGGATGTTACGGTCCTTCAGCGGCCGCCTTGGTGGACAGTTCGGCGGGCATTGATGTCAATTGCCGTATTGGGAACACTCACCGCGGTTGTTTTGGCGTGGGTTCTTGTTCTCCGCCGGCGCGTACGGCTGCAGACCCGCCTGATTTCTCGAAAGCTGCTCGAAGAAGAAGCGCTGAAAGAAGCCGCGGAGATGGCGAGCCGTAGTAAGGGCGAGTTCCTAGCAAATATGAGCCACGAACTTCGCACTCCCATGAATGCGATCGTCGGCTTCACCGATCTCTTACTGGATACGCCGCTTACGGAAGAGCAGCGCGATTACGTCACCACTGTCCAGTTTTCTTCTAACGCGCTCACGAGAATCCTGAACGACGTTCTCGATTTTTCAAAGATTGAGGCTGGCGAGCTGCTACTCGAACAGACGACGTTTTCTCTTCGTTCATGTGTCGAGCGCATTCTCCAATTGATTGCGCCAGAGGCGAATCGCAAGCACCTCGCGCTCGATCTACGGATGGAGAACGACGTCTGCGACAGGATTGTAGGAGATCCCTACCGGCTCCACCAAGTCTTGCTGAATCTCCTGGGTAATGCAGTGAAGTTCACTGACAAGGGTTCCGTCACTCTTCGAATTTCCTGTATAGATCGGAGCGAGTCCTCTCTGCTACTGCAGTTCACGGTGGCTGATACCGGGATCGGGATACCACTCGAAGCCCAAACTAGAATCTTTCAATCGTTTCACCAGGGCGATGGCTCCACCACCCGGAAGTATGGAGGCACGGGTCTGGGCCTGGCGATTTGCAGCCGGTTGGTGAGCCTCTTCGGCGGCAGCATTTGGGTGGAAAGTGCGCCCGGTCAAGGTAGCAGCTTCCATTTCACTGCGAGGTTTTCCTTGCCGGCTGAAGCCGTTCCGGTCCGGGCCGGCGATCTGCTGAGAGACGCCGTGTAGGCCCGGAAAGCATGCTGAAAGCAAGCTTGTCGCCAGACAGGTTTCAGCAACACGCCTACGCCCGTCATGACCGGCGCTATTTCGGCATAAACGAGAAAATTCCCACGATCCACCCGCCTACGACCAGGAGCGCTGGATTGATTTTGTATCTCAGTAGTACCAGCAGCACGCCTACTGCAATCGTCGCTGTTTCCAGTCCTGTAACTGCTCCTCTCGCCATTGTGAAGCAGCCCGCCAGCAGCAGCCCGATGGAGACGGGAGCCAGTCCTTGCTGAATGGAAGTTCGCCAGGGCCATTTTTCCAGCCGCTTCCATAAGCGCCCTATTACAAACGCGAGTAATGCCGTGGGACCGAAGAACGCGAGCACAGTGACCAGCGCACCAAGAAGACCTCCCGCCCACTGCCCTATCGAAACAATCATCATCATGTTGGGACCGGGCGCCATCTGCCCAACGCTATAGAGGTGGATAAGTTGCGGGAAAGTAAGCCACTTATGCACGTCCACGGTGAGAATCTTCATTTCGGGGAACGCTGCCATTCCGCCGCCTACGGTAAGCAAAGACAAGAACGCGAACACGCGAGCAACTGCTGGTATCTGGTTCATTCGGTGGCGCTCACTTTCTCCGTGCGACGGGGGCGGTGAAACAGAATGGCCAGAGCCCCGACCACGATTAATGTACGCGGTACCGACTGGTGCAAGCGGTTTACCGCAATGACTGTCAGTGCCATAAAGACGAAATCGAACTTACCCGCCAGCGACTTCTTGCTGAGCTGCATCACAGTTGAGAGAATTAGACCGACCGCGGCGGCGGCCACGCCCTTCAGCCCGGCCGTGCTCCACGCGTGATCGCCGTGCTGGTGATAAAAAATCCCCACGGCGTACATGAGGGCCCCACCGGGCAGGCAAATGCCTACAATTGCTGCGATCGATCCCATGATTCCGCGCAGTTTCTGTCCTACCAGAATGGCCATATTAGTGGCATTCAGGCCGGGCAGGGACTGGCTGATCGAGAGCATTTCGACGAATTCCTTGTCATCGACCCAGTTCCGTTTGGCAACAAGCGCGCCACGAAGGTAGGGAACAACGCCTCCGAAGCTGGTAGCACCGATGGTCAGGAACTCCAGAAAGATATCCCAGATGGATACCGCTGCTCTTGCAGCAGTTACATCCGCTACTTGAGGCGCGAGTTTTGCGGCAGCGTTACTCATGACTTTGGGGCTCGTTCCCGTTCAAGCGGTACACCATTGCGGTCTTGGTTACGCCTAGTGCAAGCCAATCCTTCACATCCTGCTGCAGTGTGACGTAGAATTGCGCGGCTAGCTTCTTTTGCTTTTCGGCAACAGATTCTCTACTGGGAAATTTCACCTGAAAAGCGAACTCTCCCACTAGCGGCTTGTGCTCGCCGCGCGTTCGCCACAAGGAAATGTCACATTTCGCTACTTGTCCTTTGCCGAAGTCCAATTGCCCCAGCGGGAGCAGTACCTCTTCGACAATTCCCCCGTTCACGAGGCAGATCTTTTCGTCGTCGGATTTCTTGAGGGAAGCCAGTGCGGGGATGATCTTGACAAGCGTGGTGATCGCGGTTTTGTTGGCATCATGCACTTGGCTCAAGCCGAACTGGCAGTTGTGGGAGTAAAGGATTCGATATCCGCCAACTTCGTTCTTTAGCGGCAGCGCTTCCGCCTTGAACTTGATGCGGTACGCTCCGGCGATTTTGGGCCGCACGTCCGTCTCAGTGGCCTTTTGTTCGTCAGGATGGCGGAACTTAAAAACGATTTCCGGGTCGCCCACGGGAAAACCGTCCACGTACGAAATACGCCGGCGCAGTATGAACCCGTTGTTGTAGAGGCGGAAATCGGGAGTATCGCCGAAAGTGATCTCGCGGACTTCAGGCCGCTGGTCCGCATTTGGATCGGCGATGAATCCCACACCGACGTTTTTCGCGGTTTGCTTTACCATTCTGCCGAAGTCTTTGAAGCTCTGTACCGAGGTGAAGCGATCAGGCTTAAGAATCAGCTTCGCTTCCAAATAGGTAATTTTGTCGAGCGGCTGGCCATCGGCGTATGCGGCCATCGCGGCGGCAGAAACTGTATTCGGCCGGGCACTCGCCACCGGGACGGCAGACCTGCCTTTTTCCTTCTTGTCAGCTTTCTTCTCTTTTTTCTTATCCTTTGACACAGTACCTACTCAGAAGACAGATTTCCCTAAACGAAGCGTCGATTGCCATGGAGGATCGTGAACGATCCTTCAGTTAAACCATGGGTCTGTACCCAATTTCTTATCCGAAATACGCGTAGTGTCGCGTTTGGAGGGACTGATGCACCCGATGAGTGCCGGCGTCAAGAATTTTTAATAGCAAAACGCGGGTGTTGAGATGGTCTCGCCGATTAACTTTCTGCCGAAGAACTCGTCGAAGCCGTGCAGGCAGGCAAGTACTCATTCAGGTCCCCGAGGTAGTTTGTGCCGAGTTGGCTGGTCTCGTACCCGAGAGCTTTGAGGACGAGAACGATGGTCGCGGCCTGCCTGCCATCCATGCATTCCACTTCACCATCACAAGAGCCGGATGCAGGCCAATCGTACTCTGCGCTTCCCGGCTGTGATCAGATAGCGTAGCGAAAGCGCCATCATATAGTTGCGGAAAGCCGAGGGGTTCCGACCCGTTCGGTACCCGCAACCCGGGCTCTTCGGCGACTGATCTCCCAGGCGAAGACCTGGATTTCAAGGGGAGGGAGAGGCCGTGACGGAAGAGAGTAGCGCTGCAGAGTTCTTTCGAAGTCTGTGCCGTTTGCTCAGGTATCCCAAGTCTCTGCTATCGAGCATAGGCGGTTCCTCGGGGTCCATGAAATACATGATGCTTTTCGGGTTTGGATTGTGTTCGAGTCCCAACATGTGACCGAGTTCGTGAATGGAGGCGAGATACATCTCGCCGACGCTTAACCGGCACCTCGGATTGAAAGCGATCCACCCGTGAAAGTTCGCTCGGTCCGCGAACTGTGAGCGCGCCGCCATTGTTTCGTTCGTGAACAGAGCCGAGCCGCCATCGATAACCTGAATCGAACATGGCGTCGTGTTCGTTTCGTGCCATGTCATATCCAGAACGGCCGCCCAGAAGTCCATCGCATGACGGAACTCTGTCGCGAGGCTCGGATTCGATGTGTTGAGCCAAACCCCTAAATCCATGTGGTCGTGTTTCCGCAGTTCGGAGCTTTGAACACAGGGCTCAGTGTGCACTACCCGGTTATTTTCTTTCCTTACTCGCTGAGCCAGCAAACCAGAGCTGGAGAGTAGAAGAGAAAGAAAAGACATAAAGCGCGACGCATGCCGAACCTTCGGAAAATGGCACGTATAGGCATAACCCAAACGCCAGTTACTCCGCAGCATGCGATGATCGCTGATAATTACTGATTGGCCGATGCTGACGCGTGTGGTCGTGAGGTTTGATACGAAATCTCACCATTCGATGCAAAAGATCTGAATAACTTCGGGCGCACGCCTACAACCTGATGGGATGGGGCTGATCGTCCACAAACAAGCGGAAAGCCGAAAGACCGAGGCCGGAAACGGCATTTCCATTGCCATCCGTAACGGTGGCATGCAGCAGGACGAGGCGCGCGTCAATGCGAATGATGTGAGACGGCGCGGTAGTTGCGGCCTGTTGAGCGATGAATGCCAGGGCGCAAGCCCAGAGCGAACCCACGACAACAAGAATCATGAGAATTGGCTACAACCCGATCCGAGCGTGAGCTGAAGGGCGCGAGAGCCGGGCATTATTGGCCTCGATTCATGAGCTTGAGCGGGTCCCGATCTGAAATTTCTCTCAGGGATTCCAACTCGTCGGCTGCTCAACTTATGTGCGCTACACCGTTGCGCAGTGCCATTAAATGGTGCACGAAAACGTGCGCACCTGCGGACCGCGCTGCACCAAAACGTGCACTCGGGGGAACCTTGGTCAAGGAGTGTCGCTCTAAGTGACTGATCTTTCAGGCACGACACCTCGCAGAACTGCTGGCCTGAGAAGTGCCCTATTGCCGGCATGTCATCGCTGTCATGCGATTTGCCCAGCCGCCAGGGAGAGGCGGCAAGTGAACAGCCACTTGGGCTCCCTTTCCCTGATGAATCCTTGGATGGGTGCGAACCAGCTGAACTCGCCACGCTAGAACTCGCCAGTGCAAGTGACGAGGAGCTCGTGCTGCTAGCTCAGGGAGGGGACACTCATGCTTTCACTGAACTGGCACAGCGGCATTTTGCGACCTGTCTCAGGCGCGCTCGTCAAATGCTTCGTAATCCGAGCGACGCTGAAGACGAGGTGCAGAACGCCTTTACGAAAGCGTTTCAAAGCCTGAATCGCTTTCGCTTCGAAGGACCGTTCGTGGCATGGTTGTGCCGCATCGTGCAGAACCAATGCCTGATGTTAATGCGCGAACACCGCCGGGCGGGCTTCGTTTATGTCGATGTGACAACCGAGTCGAATGCCAGGCTCGAACTAGTGGACCAGGCGCCGGACCAGGAAGACGAGCTTGGCAGTTGGCAAGTGGACAAACTTCTTCGCCGGGAAATATCGCGCGTTCCGCCGCTCATGCGCAACGTCATGTTGCTGCGGGATATCGAGGGCTTACCAATGCCCGAGGTCGCGGCACGGTTAGGGCTATCCGTCCCGGCGGCAAAATCCCGGCTCATGCGAGCCAGGAAGGAAATGCGGACCCGCCTCGCAAAACACTGCGGCGCGTGCGGACCACGAAACCTGATGTTTAGATCAGTTCACAACAAGGTTGAGCATACATACATGAGTTAAGCTTCGAAGCGAGCAGTTTTGTGAACGCGGCCACTCCGAGACGTATCGAAGCCCACAAAACAGATTGATTGCTTCAAGATAACTACATGTCCTGGCTGCGACGGAAACGATTAAAAGCCTTTCTGAAGACTTCGTTGTGGGTCGTCCCGGTTCTCTCCATGCTCGCGGCCATGATTTGTGCCCCTCTGACTCGTCGTTTGGACGCCATGCTGAAGCTGCCGTTCGCGGATTTCGGCTTGCAAGGCGCACGGGCAGGCGTAGGCCTGATTGCCGGCGCCATGCTTACTTTTGTCGTGTTTTTCTTTTCCGTCCTGCTGTTAACGGTTCAGATCGCTAGCGGAAATCTCTCGCCTCGGATCATAGCCCGCCCCTTCCAGTCGCGTGTTTTGAAGATCTCGCTCGGCCTATTTGTGTTCACGTTCGTCTATGCAGCTTCCGTCCTAGGAAGATTGGAACAGCAAGTGCTCGAGTTACCCGTTTTCCTCACGTTGCTACTTACGGTCGTGAGCATCGGCGTCTTTCTTTTCGTTGTGGAATACGTGGCAAAAGAACTCCGTCCTGTAACTGTCGTCACAAGCGTTGCACGGGAGGGCCTCGCGGTAATCCAAAGTATTTACCCTGTTCCATGGACAAGCGCTTCGGCTAGTCGGCCGAGCGATGCTACGTTCCGGCAAAATATTTGTCGGCGCCTCGACTATGAGGGCCGCCCTGGAGTCATCATCGCTTTCGATGTTGACGGACTGGTTCAGTTGGCTGAACGAAACGCATGCGTAATCGAGCTCATTCCGCAAGTGGGGGACTTTGTTCCGGCCGGCGGCCAGCTATTTCGAGTCTACGGGGCTGCTACCGATCTTCGAGACTCGGCGTTGCGCGCCTCGATCGAATTGGGTGCGGAACGCACAATGGAACAAGATCCTGCATTTGCCTTTCGGATTATCGTCGACATTGCTGAGAAAGCGCTATCGCCAGCGATAAACGACCCGACCACGGGCGTGCTGTCAATCGATCAAATCCAATTTCTGTTACAGGAACTCGGAAAACGCGATTTGAGCGCCGGCACTGTGTGCGACAGTAGCGGGAACATCCGATTAGTTTACCGGACACCCGACTGGGCGGATTTTGTTTTGCTCGCCGTAGCGGAAATTCGCCAATACGGCGCCAACAGTATACAAGTTATGCGTCGCCTGCGCGCCATGTTGGAAGATCTGATCAGCGTTCTGCCTTCTGAACGCGTTCCGCTGCTTAAGCAGCAACTCAACTTGCTCCACCTAACCGTGGAACGAGAATTCGAACATCCGCCAGACCGAGAGCAAGCTGAGATCCCGGATTCTCAAGGGCTTGGTGGAAGACTTCCGTGAGCTGCCAGCCCTGATAGAGGGTGGGCACATAGTGCGCGTGCCGGTGGAGTGGGTCGAGTGTTCGTGAAGGCGGGTGTTGGGGTGTGATCCGAGCAGTCTCGCCGTTCCGGCACGGATAAAAAAATTTAACGCGATCTGCATTTATGCTGATCAGACTTAGCGTACAAGGTCATTCGAGATACTTCGAATGTCGCAACAACGGCGTGCTTCCTATAGCATGTGACAGTTTCAAATTGAGGAGAAGATATGAAAAGGAATATCAGCCTTGTTCAACGGGCGTCAGTGTGGGGTACCCTCGTATTGCTCGCGTGCGGGTCCGCCCTGGCACAGGACGTTCATTACAACTTCATGCCGGGCACCGATTTCTCCAAGTACCACACGTACAAGTGGGTCAGCGTCAAGGAGAACGTCCACCCGAATCAGATTGTCGAGCAGGAGATCATGCAAGCTGCTGATAACCAACTCGCCACGAAGGGGTTGGCCAAGGCCAACGGCGACAAAGCTGATTTGTACGTCGCTTATCAATGCGCTATAGATCAGGAGAGGCAGTGGAATGCCTGGGGCACGGGTCGAGGATTCGGCGGCGGCATGGGATCCGCCACAAGCTCTACGATCCAGAATGGGACGCTCGCTATCGATTTCTACGACCCCACATCTAAGGATCTCGTCTGGCGTGGCCAAGCGACCAAAACCCTGAATCCGAGTGGGAACCAGCAAAAGGACATGGAAAGACTCAACAAGGCGATGGCGAAGCTGCTTAAGAATTTCCCACCACCACAGAAATAGAAGCGGCAACCGCTCGAGGCCCAGGCATAACGGGCGCCCTAACGTGCTCCGGCGCCCAATTTTTCCTGCTGTATTGCGCGATCACATTACGACCACCGCGACCGCGGTCCTCATTGTCATCGTTTTGGTCGCATCCCAATTCCCAAAGAAGATTTAGCGTTAAGGCCGAACTCTTCAAGCTGGCTCCTGAAGATGTGCTCACAACGGAAGAATCCGCCAAATTGCTTGCGCCATTCATCACACCTTTGCCGTCGTTCTACGAGATGGCCCTGAGGAAGCAGCCGGTTGCGGCGGCTGTAGGACGCCGTTGACGCTGCCGGTCTGATTTGATAGTGTTTCGAAAAATGACGCGAGTGAGGACATCGTGCATCGGGACTCTTAGGGGCGGTCGCTAGCGCGAGTCGCCAACAGTTATGGACCGGTGCGGCTCATCCCAATACCAGAAAGGACAACCTAATGCATTTGCAGAAACTAAGACTAGCAGCTCTTGCTCTGACCACAGCAATCACATCAATTGTGCTGGGCGGCGTAGTAGGGCTCGCGCAGAGCCAGCAGATGGAAGAGAAACTGATGGCCCTGAAGCAAAACCAGGCGGCCAACAAACAGAGATTGGCGCAGTATACCTGGCAGGAAACCGAAACCATCAGCCTCAAGGGCGAGGTGAAAGATACCAAGGTGTACCAGGTGCAGATGGGTCCGAACGGCCCGGAGAAGACGGAAATCAGCGATCAGAAAGCGCAGCAGGGTGGCGGTCACGAGGGACGCCTCAAGAAGCATATCATTGAAAAGAAGAAGGAGGAATTCCAGGAATACGGTCAGCAGATTGGCGCGTTGGCAAAGCAGTACACCACCCCCGATCCGGACCGCCTGATGCAAGCCAAGCAGCAGGGGAATATCTCGCTCCAACTCGGTAATGGCACCCCTAGTCTCGTGATCAAGAATTACGTGAAGCCGGGCGATCAGGTGACGCTGACCATTGACGGTCAGACGAAAGCGTTGTCGGACGTGCATGTCCAGTCATACCTGAACGATCCAAGCGACGCTGTCACGATTTCTGCTCAGTATGCAAAATTACCCGATGGTACCAACCACGTGGCCAGCACGTTGGTCAACGGTGTCAGTAAGCAGTTGACGGTCAACGATCAGAATTCAAATTACCAGAAAAAAGGTATGTAGGCGGCGCCAGCTAGACAGCTTTTTTGCGATTGCTGTGAGCAGTCGAATCGAACTGAGAGTTGTGAGCGATATCAAGGGTTGGTCTTTTCAGGGTTGCGGCTGCATGGATCAACCCGCGACGGTTAAGACGTGGAGAATATGAACAAAGCCGACGCCAAAGAGCGCTTCGCTCACGAAATGAAGGAGTTTTTCGTCGTCTTTCTGTTTCTCGCCCCGTTCTTCATTTCGTTTGCTACTTTTCGAATGTACGTAACAGGGGAGTTTCAAAACGCGTTTTTCCGCTACGGAACGGCGCTGGTAAATGCACTTATCTTAGCCAAAATCGTTCTCATCGGCGAAATAGCGAAGTTGGGCAAACGCTCCGAGAACAAGCCTTTGATCGTCTCTACGGTTTATAAATCTTTGGTGTTTTCCCTGTTCTACCTGGCATTTCACGTTCTGGAAGGTACGGTCCGCGGCCTCGTACATAGGCAGGCTTTCTTTGGCGCGCTTCATGCCGCAACCGTTACGCAGGCTGGAGAACTCCTGAGCGTTGGGTTGGTCATGTTCTTCGCTTTTATTCCTTTCTTTGCGCTGCGAGAGACACGGCGCGTCATAGGTGCAGACAAATTCCGGCATCTATTTTTCGGCGCAGGACGGCCGCCCCACTCGGAGGAGTTGGGAAGGCACGCTGTCGCCTGATGAACTACGATCGGAGTCGCGGCAGGGGCCGTTTTAGCTCTCGGCTTTCAAGGTACTGATACGTTACTTCAGTCCGAATGTCCAACTAAGTCCTGAGCTGGTGCCATAATCGCTGCCGGACAGGTGTGATGGAGCTTCATTATCCCAGTTCCCATAAAACGAGATATTCCACGACAGATTACTGAAGAGCTTGACGTAATAAGACGCGTTCGTATTGAAGAAGACGCGGCCGGGTTCGGAGAGCGCGGGAGAAAGCATGGCCGTAACGTTCAGGTTGGTTTTACTAAATTTGAAGAGCTTCACTTCCGCGGCGATCAGAGCGGCTGCAACGTTCTGCGTGCTCGGGATAACCGTGGACGGCGTATAATTCGTTCTCTGCCAACCCACCCCGCCAAGCACTGAGATTATCGCATTATTAGTGTTCTTGAAATAGCGTCCGACGCCACCCCCGAGGCCGGATTGCAAGCTGATTCCCTGCTCTGAGCTTTGGCGAAAACTAGCAATCCCCGAGTAGAAGTAGTTGTTCCAGCGCAACAAACGCGTGCCGCTGAGATTCACTTGATTTCGGGTGGAGGGGCTAGTGCCGCTGCTGGAAGACAGGGTGGAATTATAGCTGGCGTCCGCCGACCAGCGCTCCCGAAGGTATGCGGCCTCTGCTCCGAGGTTGTACTGAGTGGACTGATTACCTTTGGAATAGATAGTGCCGAAGGTTATCTCACCGCTGAATCGCTGCCAAAATTTCTCCGACGTCTCGCCCATTTTGGTAATACGTGAACTCTCGACCACCACTTTGTCGCCCGTCTGATCTGCGATCTCGATTTTCACGGGCCGACCTTTAGCACTTTCAGTGGTGTTGAGCGTCCCGGTGTATACCGAGCCGTCCTCCGTTTTCACGATGAACAACTGCTTGCTTTCCAAGCGGGCCACTTGTGACCATTGGAACGAAATGGTCCCGCTGACGTAAGAGAGGCTGACGTAGAGCACACCCGCGTCGAGACCTTTAACTTGGCCCGTCAAGTGATCACCGTTCTTCATGATGATGACGTCGGTGTTTTCTCGGGAAAGGAGAGGTGTAGTGAGAAGCAGGGGAACGCAAAGAGCGCGGAGGTTCATAGAGGCAATCTTCTCGGGCAAATCAATCAGTTGCTATGTAGTTTCCGATTCGTTTGCGTGGCCCAGCGCAGTATTAAATGCAACCGTGATCCATGCAGGCCATCCATCGGAACAGAGTACGAACAGACGTATCGAATGTACGTGCTAGGTGATTTTGCAAACGCGTTTTTCCGCTACGGAACGGCGCTGGTGAATGCATTTATCGTAGCCAAAGTCGTTCTCATCGGCAAACTGGCTGTCGCTCACTGAGCTACGATCGAAGCTCGATGCCGTCTTTGCATTTCGGCTGTCACCTGCAAAGCTACTGACTAGCTCATTCCATAGCCGCTCGAGAGTGGGAATGTAGTTTGCGAGTGCCGATATATAGTGCGTGCCCGGGAAAGGCGTATTAGTTCTACCCCTTTTCCCGAGCACTTATATCGCAAGTAGGGCAGCTACGCTCCGGCCGCCCTCTGCACGATGCGTTCGCGAATGAGCCGGCGCGTGCGTTCTACTAAGGCAACCTTGTCGGCAAGGCAAGTCTCCAGCAGCACACCCACTCCGTAATGACCGGTCAGGTCGGATGCCGCGATCAAGGCCACGTACTCTCCCATTCGGAAATGCAGCAGGTGGATGATCTTGGCGAGTACGTACAGGCGCTTCGCCTCGGGCGATTCGATTTCGGCGATTTCCCGACGGAAGTCCTCTGCAACCACGTCGTGAAGTTTTCCTTCCGTTTTCACCGGTTGTGCGCCAACGAGCCTGAAGCACTCATCAAGTCGCTTCAGGATACTGTCCTGCACAAGGGCTCGTGCGTTTAATGTTTCCTTTATTTCTTCGTTCTGCGCGACTTCGCCTAGCTCTTGAAAAATCTTCGCCGAGCGCTCCGCGCCTCGTCGGACATCGCTAAGCATCCTTACAAACACTTCTTTGGGGTCTCTTACGGGCATGAACAATTTCTCCTTACATCGTAGGTTCTTTTTAACTGCCGGTCGAACCGGACGGTTTCTTGCAGGTGCATGCTATACCCGGAAGGCTTCCGGGCAAACTCGCGCTTGCATAAGGGATGATCCGTTGCTGCCAGGTAAGATTTTATTAATTACTGGTTTTCCGATTGCGGAGTTAAAAGTCGAGACAATTACACGCCATTTCGGCATTAAACGTTAAACTTCGTGGGCGAGTACTGTAGCTTACAAGAAGATGCCGAAGCCAAAAGTGGGGCCGTTGAGCGTCTGTTTGACCGTGAAGTCGTGATCCACGACCCTCGTAGTGATCTGAAAGTGTTCCACGCCATAGCCCAGCGTTATGCCAAAGTGGCGCGTGAATTTCCAGTCGGCGCGGAGGCTGCCGGAAATATCCACATCGCTTCCCACGCCGAAACCGCCCCCGGCCACATCGAAAACAACAAACCACTTCCGCCCCAGCGCTGTGCGC
>JAFATG010000041.1 GCA_019244055.1 Acidobacteriaceae bacterium
CCGAAAGCTAACTTTCGCCGAGGTCGCAACGACGACCAGATGGGATGCGCGATACATAAGAGTGCCACCACTGATAGTGCGCCGAAAAGCACCAAACGCGGTCGAGAGGAACGAGGAAGCGATTCTGCGCACGAGAGTGCGAGAACGCCAGCCAAGAGCCTCAGAGGGGTAACTTAGGCGAGCACTAGCGCGACAACTTTCGCGCGCGAGTCCAGCCATGCGTTCAGAAGGCAGCCCGCCGTGGAAAGAACGAGAGCCGCTACGGAGAGTTGAACCAGAATCTGCAACGCGGATTCCAGAGCGTTTCGACATAAGAATGCACCGACGTCAGTAAAACCGCTGGCGAGGAATGCCGAATCGAGGCGTGATTCCATCTGGCCCTCAACCGTGAGATTCAGGAAAAGCGCGAAGCTCAGCAACATCATTGCAGCGATAGACGCGCAGCACAATCCCGCAACGATCGACATCACGGGAGATCGTGTGCGCCGCCACGTTGCAGATCCGGAGACTCCCAGCAAACCTAAAGTAAGTAGCAGGGAACCCGCGCCGCGAATGAGCTGCATGCTGGAATTAGCGGATGTGACGAACGATTCGACCGCATGACTTGCGATGAGGATCGCACCCATAACGACGCCAAGTTGACCGCCGACGATGCCTGCTTCTCGAAATCCGGTCCTGTTGGGGTGCCATATCAAGAATGAAAACGCCATGTATAACGAAGCGAGCACAACGTCAGCGATGCATAGAACAAGCCCGGAGTGCTGCATGCATGCGGGATGCCGGGCCGCACCAGCGATCATCAACCCAATTGTGACGGCCCCTCCAGCGGTCGTGGTTGCTCCGACCGGGCTAGTCGCAGACATAATCAAACTGTCGACAATACCAGGAAGCGATCGTCCATGGGTCTCGGCTTCGTGGATCTGCTTACTGCCAGAGAATGCACAACGCGGCGCACGACCGGATAAATCTTCGACTGTGGGTCATCCAAACAGCTGTTCGCGAAACGGCGCTGTGGAATGTCCGCTTCCGCCGCGGTTGGATGACGAGCAACCTGTCGATTGGGGGGCAATCACCGAAACTGCCCCTCTCTTGCAATTTCCTGTTTGCGGCCGCTCGGACACGATCGCCAGCGATTCACTTCGCTCCGGCCCCGTGACGTCTAACTTCATCCAGAACGTCGTTAGTCGCCCGAATTACGACCTCCGGGTCGTCAAATGGCACATTATGATGACTGTGCTTAGCCCAGACCAGCCTTCCATAGCGCGATCGACGCACGAGATCTAAATCAAGTGCATCCATTTCTCTTTCCATCGCCGCGTTCTTATATAGGTCGCCAGTGTCGGCAACCGGCAGCCCGTGCTCAATCACGACCAGGGGAACGTCATCGTGCCAGTTGAGCGTCTGGCCGGGTGGCAGGAACCCTTGACGCAGAAGATCCGACTCGCTGATGCCGTGTATCGAATGTGGCGCGATAGCCCGGAAGCGCCAGATTGACTCTTCGTGTGCAGAATCAACAAAAACCATTCCCACGACCTCGCTCGGAAAAGCAGTGGAATAGCGTCGCGCAAGCATTCCACCGTACGAATGCCCAACTATCACGTAGGGGGGCGGAACACCCGCCTTGGCAAGTAGCGCGTGCAACTGCCGCACGATGTCATCTTCTGTTGCGATTACGTAGCCGTTGCGACTTCCTCCGCGGCCCACGTCCGGTCGGGTGTAGCTGCACGCCTGTGTACGATGAGCAACCGTCGGCTGCACCAACTGCCAATCATCAGCCGTGCCGCCGCTACCTGCTTCGAAAACAACGACCGGTCCATGTCGGACTCCTTTGCATCGGATGAATATGTTTTCACCGTCGACAGGAATTCTCTTCGCAAAGTCAGGGTTGGAGCGACAGGCGAGGCTACAGGTAAACAGCGAAATCAGTACAGGCGCAGCTAAACTTTTGCTCGCAGCAAACGACATGATCAGGGAGTCTTGCCTACAAACCTGGAGTTTATCCGACTGATCACGAAACCGGTCAATGCGCTAATAATCCTGCGTCACGGGAATGCGTAAAATGGACGGGCAGGATTCACCCGTCTCCAAGACGACGGATTGCCGACATGTAAGACTTCAGCCCGCAAGAGGCAAACGCACCGTGGCTTTTAGACCGCCCATCGAGCTTTGTTCAAGCGACACTGATCCTCTATACAGTTCCGCGAGCCGGCGCACGATTGCGAGCCCAAGACCGGAGCCAGGCGCAGTCTCGTCAGCGCGCACACCGCGTTGCAGCACGGATTCGCGCAGGGGCGGGGCGATGCCCGGACCGTCGTCTTCGACAGTGATAAGAAGTTCGCGATTGCCAACTTGGGACGACAGCGCGACGCGAGTTTTCGCCCATTTGCACGCGTTGTCGAGAAGATTACCGAGGATTTCATCCAGGTCTTCGCGTTGTACTCGGACAAAGTGCTCGTCCGACGCTTCGATCTCTATCGAAAACGCGCGATCGGCATAGAGACGCTGCAGAGTGCGGGACAAGCCCACGGCGGATTCTTTTACTGACGAACGAACACCCGGCGTGTTTCCCGTAGCCGCAGCCCTGGCCTGTGCCAATTCATATTCGATTTGGCGGCGCATGCGCTCGATCTGAAGGCGAATACTGACGGCGGGCTCTGTGTGTCCTTCGCGGTCAAGTCTCTCGGCCTCCTGCGCGAGGATGGCGAGGGGTGTTTTGAGCCCATGAGCAAGATCTCCTGCTTTTGCCTGTGCTTCCCGCACGGCCCGGTCGCGCTGTTCAAGCAGCGAGTTCAAATCGTCCACTAAGGGCTGCACTTCGTTCGGGTAGGACTCTGTCACGGTTTGCAGGCGGCCGTCACGCACGTCCAGCAGACGCTCGCGAAGCCGCCGAAAAGGTATAAGCCCGCTGCGGACCGCCATCAGGCCACTGAACGCGAAGAGCAGGGCCAAGCCGATGATGATGGGGTCTGCCGATGTGAACACGAAATGAGGACGCAAGACGATAGCGCGAAAGATCATGTGCGCCAAGGCGAGGAGGCCCAGGGTCCACAGCACTGAACCCAGCAGCAGGCGGAGCCGGAACGAGGAGCTCGATTTCACGGCTGCGCGTCGATGCGATAACCGAGGCCGCGT
>JAFATG010000046.1 GCA_019244055.1 Acidobacteriaceae bacterium
GAAGGAAAACACGACAATCTTCCCGAGCAGGCTTTCTATATGCAAGGCACCATCGAGGATGTGCTTGACGCCGCCGAGCGCATGAAGGGCTAAGCGCTGAGCGATGGCCGAAACATTTCAACTCGAAGTCGCGACGCCCGAGAAACTGCTGGTCAATGAGCAAGTTGGGCAGGCGGAACTGCCTGGAAAGGACGGTTACTTCGGCGTCCTTCCCGGACACGCCCCGCTGTTGAGCGCCCTGGGAGCAGGCATTCTGTCCTTCGGCAGCGGAGGCGGCCAGCGGTATTTAAAGATCGAGGGCGGATTCGCAGAAGTGCTGAACGATCACGTGAGCGTGCTGGCGGAGCACGCCGAGTTCACGGAAAATCCCGAGCGATAGCTCGAATTTCGTCCTATTGTCCCGCTGCCGCGCGCTCTGTTACGGGAGCCGCGGAAACGGTAATCCACGGGTTCGCTTTCAAGTCGCGGAGCTCCGGTGCTTGCCACTTATATTCTGGATGCGCGGCCAGGAACTCTTTGGCGTGGAACTCCACGCCGCAGGGATGTCCCATTCCCGCTACGAACGACAGTTTTTCCGCCATAGCCGCATCCGCGACCTTGGCCTCGACTGCTCCCGCTGGCCCGTACGGCCCCTGCCACGGTTTCATGCCGCGGCTCGACCGGTCGACATGTCCGCATAGTGTGCGCTCGTTTGGATCGATCTCTTTCGTGATCATGTCGTAATGATCGGTCTCGAACTTCTTGCCGGCTTCGACGTCAATCCGGCCCTTATATTCGGCCATGAGCGCGTCCCAGCGGCGATGCCGCACTTCGTTGGGTGTATTCGGATCTTTGATCGGGAAGTCGGTCTCTTCGGCAATCAACTTCGGATTGATCGGAAAGTTCGAGCCGACAAAGTATCCGTCCTTCGTCCGCTCCAGTGTCACGTACTTTAGCCCGAGTTCGAGCCGCGCGATCTCATTCTTCTTGCGGTCGCCGACGAGCCATGCGTTCGCATAGCCGCCATTGTTGCCGTCCTCCATGATTCGCGCGAAATCATCGATCGATTCGGAGTACTGCATGGCCTTACGAGCGCGCGCAAACTCCGGCACGCCCTTCTCGTCGAACCCATGGAAGCTGCCGATCGTCGTCTCCGTAATCATCATCCCGGCATCGTTGATGCCGAAATCGTCGGCGCTGTGAATCAGACCCGGCATCCCGTCCATGACGAAATGATGGCCCGAACTGGGAATGATGTCATAGATCACTTCCCAACGGCTGCCGCTCAAATAATCGGACCAGTTATTGTGCCCGATGACGATCCGCCCGTCTTTCGTGTAACTCCCGGTGGCAACAAACGCGCTGCAATGCTCGCCGATGCTGCTCGCGACTGATCCAGGTTTCCCGGCGCGCCGCTTCAATTCCTCGTAGTAATAGGAGAACTCCATGTAGCCGTTCATGGTGACCAGGTCGAACACATCGAGTTTCGAACCGCGCGCCTTCAGGCCCTCCGCGATCCCTTCAATTTCCGCTTTGTACTCCTGCGGAACCTTTGGCCAGATGATTGTTTCGGAGACGGTGCGCAGATCGGACCACGGATGTTTCGTGTCGTGTGTGACGCTCAGCTCCATCGCCCTCTTCGCGTCCTCGATTTCATTCTCCAGGAGATACCCGTTCTGATATCCGATCGCAGACGGGCTTCCTTCGAGATGTACGAAGATCCAGCCGCCATCCGTCTGCTTTCTAAAGGCGTTATTCAGCCGGGAATCGGCCGCTTGGGCAATAGCGCTCAAACCAAGCAGAGAAACCGCAATCGCGCGCAGAATTGATCCGAACATATGCAATTAACTAATCTACAGTAATCAGAGTTCGATGGAACCAAACTCCCATATGGAAGCCGCGGCTGCAACAGCCCACGGCCGCGGGATATTAGGATCTCATCGTGTTCAAAAAGGCTTGGGCTGCGCGATCCTAGCGATCGGCATCGCCGCCGGCCTAATCTCGGTTTCGCTTACAGTCTACTCGTACATGCCCTGCCCTTTCGATGACGAATGGTCTCTTATTGACGGAATCGCTCGCGGGAATGGTCCTTCCAACTGGGCTTGGCTATTCGGCCAACACAATGAGCACCGACTGGTGATTCCCCGCCTTTTCGTGTGGTTCGACGTAGTTGCTTTCCGCGGCAGAAACGTATCCCTTTTCGTCGAGATCTGGCTTGCTCTCGTCCTGCATTGGGCAGCAATCTGCTACGTGCTCGAGCGCTTCACCGATTTTCCTAACTCGCTTAAGTGGAGCCTCCAAGGCCTCTTTGGTTTTTGTATTTTCCACCCCAATCAGAGCGAAAACCTAACCTGGGCCTTTCAGATCGGCTTCGTGCTAGCCTTTGCAGTCGCCACCATGGCCATACTTGGCGTCGCATTCTTTCGGAGGTTTCCTCGGCGCCATCTCCTTACGTTTGGCGTCGCCCTGGCACCCGTTTTCGCGGGGTGGAATCTCGTCGGCGGCTTACTCGTGGGCCCAACGGTGCTATGTGTTGCCATTGCGAAGCGCTTGCCCTATCGCTTTATCCTGGCTGTCGCTGCGACTTTTCTCGTTAGCGCGACGCTCTACTTCTGGCGTTTTAGATCACCCGATCCAGCACACCCGCCGCAGGCTGCCCTTGCCAACCCGAAGGGCATTCTTATCTATGTTCTGACCTATTTCGGCGCCAGTTGGACCCGCCTCTTACCGCACAAAGAACGCGCCACGGCGCTGTTATCCATCCTGTACCTCGCCGCCATTGTGGTTAGGGCTATCGGCAAACGCCAGCGCCTCTTCGATTTTGAGCAGTTCTGCATCGCCGAGTGCATCTTTCTCCTCTCGATCGCATGCGCCACGGCGGTTGGACGGCTCCAATTTGGAGTCGGCCAGGCGTTCGCTAGCCGCTATCAAACACCCGCGATGTTGTACTGGGGAGCGATGGCTTCTCTAGCCGTCATCTCCGTTTGGAGACACCGACCCGGTCATCTCACTGCTGCGTTAGGAGCCTTGCTGATTGTAATGCTACTGTCTACTTTGACCTTTTCCAGGCTCTGGAGTGTAAATTCTGCCCGCGTGAAGGTGCTTCAAGAAGCCTGCGAGGTGATTATCCATCGAGCGTACACACCTCAAGCTTCCAAAACACTCCATGCCATACCCACCCGCATCAAACCGGATACAGAATTCCTCAGGCAGCTTCGGGCAGAGTCGAACAGGAAACCGATATAAGAGATGCCAAGACCCGCAGCGTCATCATAGTAAGTGAAGTGCAAGCAGCAGTTGAACCCGTCTCGCGGGAGCGCGAGCTAAATTCCCTTTCAATTCTGACCGTTACGGTCGCCCTCGCCACCGTCACCATGACCTTCGGAGCCATCATCGCTGTATTCCTGATCCGCTCCGAAACCAGGATGTTCTGGGGACACATCCGCTTTCCAAACGTGCTTTGGGCTACAACGGGAGTTCTTCTGATCAGCAGCGCTGTTTTTGAATCCGCGCGGCAGCGGTTAAAACGAAACGATCAGCACGGTTTTTTTGTTCGGTGTGCTGTGACCGCGTTTTTGGGAATATTGTTTCTTGCTGGACAGGTCGTGGCCTGGTTTCAGGTCCTGGACTCGGGCGTAATGCTGGCCCGCAGCCCCCATTCCTGGTTTGTGTTCTTATTTACCGGCCTGCACGGTCTTCATATTTTAATCGGTCTGGCGGGGCTGGGTTGGCTATTGCTTCGGACGCGCGAACCTGCGAGCGGGCCGAAGTACCAGATGAATACCCGAGTCGTGGCGAATGGGGTTTCGCTTTTCTGGCACTATCTCGATTTCATTTGGGTGGTTTTGTTCGTATTGCTGCTGACCTGGCGGCGTTGAGCGCTGTGCACTACCGGTTTCCGCAGTACGTCGCCCACTTGCGTACTAGCGAAATCAATTGCTCGGCCTGGAACGGCTTCGAGAGATAGTCGTCCATCCCCGCGCCCAAACACCTTTCGCGCTCGCCCACCAGAGCGTTTGCTGTGACGGCGATGATAATAGGCTGCGGTTGCTGCAGCAGACGAATCTGCCGGCTGGCCTCGAAACCGTCCATGATGGGCATCTGACAATCCATCAAAATGATGTCGTAGGGACTTGCTCGATGCGCCTCGAGCGCTTCACTGCCGTCGGCAACCAGATCGATAGCGAAGCCGGCACGCTGCAGGATCAGTTTGCCCACACGCTGGTTGATGGCATTATCTTCGGCCATCAAGATACGGGGCAATGCTTCGCCGTGAGCACGCTGCGCGGCGTTCTGACCCTGGTGCTGGTCAGCATTGGAAGGTGACGACATTACTACAGCAGAATGGAGTTGCATTAGAGTACCAGACTCAAAACCGCCCTGTACTCCTTATCGTTTGATTAACGCCTATTCTCAGGTATTAAAGCAATTACTCGGCCAACGCGAGGGTGCGGCAGGAGGGAGATCCGCCCTAAGCCTTCTAAACTCAAGTGATTAGGGTTGTTTTAAGCGGAGAATTTGCCTCGTCTTTGTCGACTTTACCGTCGCGGATGTGGATCACTCTGTGGGCGTGAGCGGCAATATCGGCCTCGTGGGTAACCAAAACAATCGTGTTCCCCTCCTGATGCAATCGCTCGAAAAGAGCCATGATCTCGATTCCCGTCTTGCTGTCCAAAGCGCCGGTCGGCTCATCGGCCAGGAGAATAGACGGGTGGTTCACCAGGGCACGTGCGATCGCGACGCGCTGGCGCTGGCCGCCAGACAGTTCGTTTGGTTTGTGAAGCATCCGCTGCTCGAGATCCACAGCCGTCAATGTTTGTTTGGCGCGCTCCAGTCTTTCGTGTGAAGAGATCCCGGCGTAAATCAGGGGTAACTCCACATTGTGTAACGCGGTTGCCCGAGCCAACAGATTGAACGTCTGAAACACGAACCCGATTTCCTTGTTTCGGATCCGGGCCAACTCGTCGTCTTCCATTTCGCTCGCCAGCTTGCCATTGAGGTAATAAAGACCCTTCGTGGGTGTGTCGAGGCAACCGATCAGGTTCATCAGGGTCGATTTGCCCGACCCCGAAGGCCCCATAATCGCGACGTATTCGCCGCGCCGGATCTCGATATCCATGCCTGAAACAGCGTGGATCTCCTGATCGCCCATGATGTAGGTCTTCCAGAGATCGTAGGTGCGAATGACGATGCCCTCGCGGCGAAGCTCGTCTCCGCGCACTTCCAACTCTTTCGCGCTTAGCTCTTGAACCGGGCTTTGCAGACTCGCCATTCGAGCAATCCCACTACGCCGGCATCCCCGGCGAGAACGTAGCGGGCTTGTTGTCTACCTTTACTTTCGCATCGTTGCGAATCGTCCGAATCACCTGGTAACTGCCGGTGACAATCTGGTCGCCGTCGTTCAAACCGCTGGTGACTTCGATGTCGGTCGCTCCGGTGATGCCGGTTTGAACCTGCCGGAATTCCGCTTTGCCGTTGCTAACCACAAAAACGCCTTGGAGCTCCTCTTTCGCAGCCTTCTGCGCAGCGGGATCCAAGAACTGGCGGTTGGTCGCCTTCACAGGCTTTAGTTGCCCGCGCTCGCGAACGGTGAGTGCCTGGATTGGAATTGAGAGCACGTGAGACTTCACGGCCGTTGTAATTTTCGCGGTGCACGAAAGACCCGGACGCACCAAGTCCTCCGGTATATCGAGCGCAACTACGACTCTGAAATCCTTTGCTTCCTGGCTCGATGTCTGGCTTTGAGAAGCTGCGACGCCGCTGGACCGGACGATCGCCGTGTCGCCAATTTCGATCACCTTTCCTTTGAATGTTCGGTTCGGGATTGCATCGATTGTGACGTCCACCGGTTGATCAAGCTTCACGCTGACGATATCGGTTTCGTCTACATTCACCTCGGCGGTGATGATGGACATGTCGGCAATCGTCATGATGGTGGAAGCGGTCGAGTTCTGTATACCGGGAACGACCGTTTCACCGACGCGCATCGGAAGATTGGTGACTACACCGTCAAGCGGCGCTACCGCGTCGTATTGCTGCACGATATCCTTAGAGCGCACCATGTTGGCTTCGGCCTGCGCTACTTTTTTCTGCGCAGAGGCTAATTGCGCCGCCGCCTCCGAGCGCATGGCTCTAGCCTGTTCCACTTTTCTTTCGGATTGCTGCAGGGTCGCGGCGGCGAGATCGGCCAGTACCTGTTTCGCCTCATAATCCTGAGGGGCGAGCAGCTTGGCATTAAACAGCTCTTTCGCGCGCTTTAAATCGATCTTCTTCTGGTCCAGATCCGCCTTATCGTGTTCCACTTGCGCCTGGGCCACGGCGACATTGTCATCCCCTGATTTCATGGCCGCCTCAGCGGCGGCCGAGTCGGCCAGCGCGGAATTAACTCCTGCTTCCTGGGCTTTCAGATCCGCCTGCTGCTGCACGTCCTGCAGACGAGCCAAAACTTGACCTTTCTTGACGCGGTCGCCTTCCTTGACGTAAATCGCGGTAATCGGTGTAGCCCCAAGCGTGTTGGCGCCAATGTTGATGTAGTTTCGAGGCTTTATTTCTCCCGACGCGGTGACAAGTGAGGTGAGATCTACGCGGGAAACCTTGTTCGTTTGCACGATAACTACACCGCGCTGGCTAATTTTTATGCTCGCAAAGATCGCGCCTGCGACCAGCAACAGCAGGCACACCAATATGAGCACTTTCCACTTTTTTTTCAAACGAAGATCTCCCCGTCAGATGCAGACGGAAATTAGACGGCGCTTGTTCCCGGATTTACAAGGCTTAACTCATAATCTAACATGCGGATCCAGTGTAATCGCTTACAAATAGATGCGTCTGACGCGCGCGTGGATACCGCAAAGCACGCTGTAAGAGATCGTTCCTGCCCACTTCGCGATTTGCTGGGCGTCAATACTGACCGGCCCCTCCGAACCGAGTAGCGTGACGGCATCGCCGACGTGCGCATCTGGGTGGTCGCTAACATCGATGGTGGTCAGATCCATCGAGACCGCGCCGATAATCGGACACAGCGTTCCGTGAAAGATTACGTTGCCCCGATTAGATAGACGATGCGGAATGCCATCCGCGTAGCCTGCCGCCAGCACCGCGATCCGCATCGGACGCTGAGCCCGGAACATGCCTCCATATCCGATGAGAGAACCGGCTGCTACCGTCTTCACTGACACGATACTTGTCCTCCAGGTCAGTGCCGGCTTGACCTGTAGAATCCGCGCAGGTGCATGTCCGCGCGCCGGAGAAACATAGCCATAGATGGCGTGTCCCGGCCGTATCATTCCGCGCCAGGCCTGCTCGCGC
>JAFATG010000070.1 GCA_019244055.1 Acidobacteriaceae bacterium
ATGCGCGCTTATGAAATATCGGTCGAAACAGGGGAGGCCATCGCGGCTGCGGGTTCGACGGGTAGTCCCTGCTCGCGCCATGCTTCAAAACCGCCGGCTAACGGCCGAACGCGTTGTGCTCCGGCGCGCTTCAATTGCAGCGCCACACGGGCGCTGGTGGCTTCGTTGGGTCAAGTGCAGTAAAGGATAATTTCGCGATCTTTCGGAATTTGCTGCGAGCCCGCCCGTAAATCGTCCGGCCTCAACACCAGCGCGCCGGCGATCTTGAAGCCATCACGTTCCACTTCTGCGGGATGACGCAAGTCGACGAAAGTGACTGGTTGCCCATTCTCGATCAAATCGAAAGCCTGTTGCGGCGTAATTCGATTCACACGCAAGTTCCTGAGAAGTCGCTTGCGCTCCAGGAATTTTACGGCAATGTAGAGCGCCAGAAGGGCGACAATGACGAACCCTGCCCGGCGGCCGAATAAACCCAACCACGCAATTAGGAAATCCACTTGGCGATGAAATATACGACCCAGCAAGAGATACGAGCCAGCCCAGAGCGTACACCCCACCGCATCGGCTACCAAGAAGAGCCAACATCGAATCCTGCTGATCCCGGCGAGCGAGACAGAAAGCAGGCCCATTCCGGGAATAAATTTTGCAAACACCAACGCGCCGGCACCGCGCTTGACGAAACGCGCTTCGGTCTTTCGGACGCAGGTATCCGGCTCGAGCGACAGTTTACAGAGGAAACCAAGCACCCAGCGGCCTCGAAACCGGCCGAGCTGATACCACAGAATGTCGCCAATCAGCGTAGCGATTACTGCGATCAGCAAAGAGGCACTGAAGGAGTATTGACCGTTTCCCGCCAACGCGCCCATTAAGAGAAAGAGCGGGTCGGCTGGAAGGGGCAGACCGATTCCCACGGCCAGCACGTATACGAACAGAAGCGAGTATCCGTGCCGGAGGAGAAGAGAGCCGAAAGAGAACACCTGAACCTTAACCCGAGCCCGAAGCCCTACACGCTAAAGAGTACCCATTCCACCATCGATCATGAATTCGCTGCCAACCGTGAATGCGGATTCGTCAGATGCAAGAAAGACAATTGCGGAGGCGATCTCACTGGGATTTCCGAAGCGGCCGGCGGGAATCTGATTTTGTATGGAGGTAGATACTGCCTTTAGATCGGTCTCCGACAGTCCGAGTTTGCCGTAGAGAGGTGTGGAGATCGGACCCGGACTGACGGCATTCACGCGGATGCCGCGCGATATCAGCTCACCGGAAAGCGTGCGGGCAAATGAGAGAAGCGCCGCTTTTGTGGCTCCGTAGACGCTGGTGTTTGGCATGCCGATATGCGCGTTAACGGAAGCGTTCAGCACAATAGACGCGGGTTTGGCGAATACGGGCAGCAAAGCCTGCACGAGAAAATAGGGCCCCTTCACGTTAACCCCGAAGGAGCGGTCGAACGCCGCCTCGTCCCACTGCTCGATGGGTCGCAAGTCGACGATCCCGGCATTGAGAAATAAAACATCGAGCTTCCCAAACGCCCGGCTCACGGTTTGTGCCAGTTCTTTCTGAGCGGCTCGATCGCTCGCATCGGAAGAAATAATCAACACCTCACTCCCCAATTCCTTTCGTGCCGCGTCGAGAGTCGCCGGATTCTTACCGGTAAGGGCGACACGTGCGCCTTCATTGAGAAACTCGCGAGCCGTCTCCAGGCCGATGCCGGTCGTGCCGCCCGTAATCAAAGCACGCTTATCCTTGAGTCTGTTCACGCTGTTTCATTTTCCTTTTCAGGCCGTGAACTCCAATTGTAAGGAATCGCAATCAGTCCTGGATCTTTTGCACCGTTGCGCCTTTTTGATCCGTGCTACGACGGTGGGTAGACTTGCGTGCAAGGCGGGATTTCCGCTTTGAGAGCACCCTTTTGACCCATCATCCAGAGGAGGCCGCTGAGTGCTACTGTGGGCAGAAACAGCATAAAAGCAACGACGAGGTGTTGGCAGAGCTCCTCCATTGTTGAATGGGAGTACTGCGAGAGTAGGTGCACGTTTGCTTTCGTCAAAGACACTCAATTGGCGCTTCCAGGAATCTTATGGATGGCCAAAAGGATTCCCAGGCGCATGCTGGTTAATCGTTTGATAGCCATCTGATGCGCGAAAGCAATATGGGATAATCGCTCGTTCAGGAAAGAATGTGGCACTTCGAGGAGATCTGGGAATGGCGAAATCGCACACGTATCTTGGCGGTCAGCGGCACTCTTGTGTTGGCAATCGCACTTCTCGATTGGTTGACAAAGCCTTACTGGTCGCTTGGATTCCTGTATCTGTTTCCGATCATGCTCGCCGCCGGGTTCCTGCCACGTTGGGGAATCGTTTTATTTGCCGCCGTTTGCGCAGGGCTTAGCGAGGCGTTCAGTTCACTGGATCCGTCCGAGGCGCTGTTTCGTCTGGCCTTCGTGTCATTAGCGCTCGTCGGATGCGGACTGTTTGTGCGAGAACTGGTAAACAACCGCCGCCTAAGTTTGGAAGCACAGGAACGGTTGCGCATTTTGGTGGAGACGAGTCCGGCGGCGATTGTAACAGTTAACGAGCGGGGATTGATTGAACTCGCAAATCGTGCAGCTATCGAGCTACTGGCTCCGCACAACGGGCAGTTGATCGGCCATCCAATTGCCGCCTTTCTTCCCGAACTGCACCACGCTTTGCGTCGGGAAGAAGGTCCGCAGTTCCGAGCGTCAATGCAATGCCGCGGGCATCGTGGCCACGGCGACTCTTTCATGGCGGACGTATGGTTCTCCACATATAAGGACAGCGCGAGGCCGAAGTTAGCCGCCATTATCGGTGAAACCGCTGAGGAGTCCCAGAACCCCGCTCATGCGGATTATCAAGAGCGGACTCCTTTGAGCGAAAGAGAAACAGAAGTGCTCCGTTTTCTGGTACAGGGGCTTACTAACAAGGAAATAGCGGTGCGCCTCGATACCTCGGAAAGTACGGTCAAAAACACACTGCAACAACTGTTCGCAAAATCGGACGTGCGCACTCGCAGCCAACTAGTGCGTGTGGCGCTGGAGAAGTATAGAGACCTTCTGTAACCGCTCAGAGTTTCTGGAAGTAATAATCAAACGATTAATCGAAGGACTCGACGCTTTGGAAGCAAGATAGCTGGCACCGGGCATCGAGGGGGCGCTAGCTTTGAAAGTTGCGAGTAAAAGCGGATTTCTGGACGTGTGCTCTGATTATGGGCTCTCTGGCCACACCGGCATTCGCCCAAAAAGCTCTGACCTGGCAGCAGCTCAAACAGAAGTTCGAATCTACGAATCCAACGCTCCAAGCGGCGAAGGACAACATCGACGAATCGCGCGCCGAGGAGGTCACGGCTTATCTGCGTCCGAACCCCGATTTCAATCTGACGGTGGATGGATTTCAAGTATCCCGGAATCAGGGCGTTTGGCAGCCTTTCAGCGGTGTCTTCGAATCGCCCGGCATCAGCTATTTACACGAGCGGCAGCATAAGCGCGAACTGCGGCTTCAGAGCGCGAAACAGACCACTGATGTAACCGTTTCGCAATACACGGATCAGGAAAGAAGCCTGCTATTTAGTCTGCGGAACGCGTTTGTCGGAACTTTGCAGGCGAAAGCGGTGCTGGAGAACGCGAAGGAAAACCTGGACTATTGGGACCGCGAGCTAACCGCCAACCGCGACCGCTTTAAGGCGGGAGATCTTGCCGAAGTGGATCTGGATCGGCTTGAACTCCAGCGTGTCCAGTTCGAATCCGACTATGAGACAGCGCTCGTGAACCTGCGGACCAGCAAAATCACGCTTCTGCAATTGCTGAATGATCGCACTCCCATTGAGGAATTCGATGTAAGGGGTGAATTCGGGTTTACGGACGAGCTAAAGCCGCTCGCAGCGTTCCGCACGACGGCATTAGTAGCACGGCCAGACCTGAAAGCCGCCGTGCAATCGGTCGAGTTAGCGAAGACCAATTATCAACTTGCAGTCGCGAACGGGTCGACCGATCCCACGTTTGGTATTTGGTTCACGCACAATGCTTCCATCTCCAATCCTTTCGCAAATAACACGATCGGCGGGACCGTCAGTATCCCGCTCCGCATTTTCGATCGTAATCAGGGTGAAAAGGCACGCACCCGGGTCGACATCGCGCGCAATGAGCGGTTACGAGATGCGGCGGAAGCGCAGGTATTCAATGATGTCGATTCCGCCTATGCCGCACTGGAGAGCGCTCTGGATCTGCTGCGCCCCTACAAGAAGAAGTATCTACCCCTTGCGCTTGCGGTCCGTGACAGGGTTGCATTTGCATTTCAGCGCGGAGGAGCGTCTTTGCTGGATCTCTTGGACGCGGAGAAATCATATCGAGACACTCGACTGGCTTATATAAATCTCGTTGGTTCATATCTTGTGGCGGCGGCGCAGATGAATATGGCAGTGGGCCAGGAGGTGTTGGAATGAAACGGCTATCCCTCATCCAAGCGATTCTTTGCACCGGTCTGATCTTACTGCCTTCGGGATGCCAAAGAAGCGTTAAGGCGAAACAGGATAACGCGGAAAGTACGGGTCCAACGCAGGCCTCTGTGGTTCCGGACTTTGACGCCAGCCACTTCAAAGTCGATCATCCGGAACAGTTTGCCCTTATTACCGCTCAAGAATATGTTGCCTCGCCCGAACTGAACGTCACCGGGGTCGTAAACCCCGACGTTTCACGCCAGGTACCCGTTATCTCGCTCGCTTCGGGCAAAATCGTGGAAATTCACACGCAGCTCGGAGACGAGGTGAAAAAGGGTCAGCTCCTGTTTAAAGTGCGTAGCACGGATGTTTCGGGCGCCTATTCGGATTACAGAAAAGCGGTGGTGAACGAAGAGTTAACCAAAGTGCAACTCGATCGCGCGAAGGTTCTATACGAACACGGAGCCATTCCTAAAAGCGCTCTCGAGGCCGCGCAGAATGCCGAGGACGATGCGAAGGTTGATCTGGATACCGCGATTGAACATCTTCGGCTGCTGGGATCCGATCCGGACCATCCGACGGGTATCGTCAACGTGTACGCTCCTGTTTCGGGAGTAATCACCGACCAACAAATTACCAACGCGGCGGGCGTCCAGGCTCTATCTGCACCGAACCCTTTAACGATCTCCGACATGTCCCATGTCTGGATTTTGTGCGATGTCTACGAGAACGATCTTGCGCAGGTCCGAGTTGGAGAATTTGCAGATATCCATGTAGTTGCCTATCCCGACAAGGTGCTGAAGGGTCGGATCAGTAACATTGGACCGATTCTGGATCCGAATCTTCGCACAGCCAAAGTCCGGCTAGAAGTCGGGAATCCAGGAATTCTGCGGCTTGGGATGTTCGTGACGGCCACCTTTCACAGTCACCGGCGTGAGGTTTACGCCAGCATTCCAACGTCGGCCATTCTGCATTTGCGCGATCGCGAATGGGTCTATACTCCGGCTGGAAATGGCTACTTCCGTCGCCTCGAAGTTACTAGCGGAAACATGCTCCCGGACAATATGCAGGCGGTCATCAGTGGAATTGAGCCGGGCACGAAAGTCATCTCCAATGCGCTCGATCTGCAGCACACCGTGAGCCAATAAGATGATTCGGAGTCTTGTCGATTATGCGCTGCAAAATCGTTTCCTAGTGCTCGCGGTCGCGGTGTTGCTGTTTGCATGGGGCGCGATTTCATTCCATCAGCTTCCCGTCGAAGCGTATCCGGACGTCGCCAATAACTACGCCGATATCATCACGCAGTGGCCAGGGATTTCTGCCGAACAAATCGAACAGCAGGTCACTATTCCGATTGAAATCGTGATGAACGGTATTCCCGGGGTGGTCCATGTGCGTTCCTTTTCGCTTTTCGGACTTTCTTATGTGGAATTGATTTTCGGTGAAGAGACAACCAATTTCGAGAACCGGGAACGCGTTCTGGAGCGGCTCTCACAGGTTACTTTGCCGGTAGGCGTCACGCCACAGTTGGGAACGGATTGGAGCCCGGTTGGCCAAATCTACTTCTTCACCCTGCGCAGCACCAATCCGCAATACGACGTGATGGAGTTGAAGTCGCTTGAGGACTGGGTGGTGGAAAAGAATTTAAAGTCGGTTTCCGACGTGGTGGATGTCTCGAGCTTCGGCGGCCCGACCCGCGAATACCAGGTTCGCATCGATCCGAACAAACTCATCGCCTACGGACTCAGCCTGTCCCAGGTGGAGCAGCAGCTCACGAATAACAATGTGAATGCGGGGGGGAGCTTTATCGAGGCCGGCCTCCAGCAGATCAATGTGCGAGCAGTAGGTTTGGTCCGGGATGTTCAGGACATTTCAAATACAGTGATTCAGACTAAGAGCGGCACGCCGGTGCGGATGAAGGACATTGCCGTTGTTGCGCAGGGTCCGAAGATCCGCCTAGGCCAGTTTGGCCGGGCATTTCACCGCGAAGATGGAAAAATCGTCGACAACGATGATGTAGTCTCCGGTATCGCACTCCTGCGAAAGGGTGCGGATGCCCAGACGGCGCTGGATGGCCTTCATAAGAAAGTCGAAGAGCTGAAT
>JAFATG010000244.1 GCA_019244055.1 Acidobacteriaceae bacterium
GAGAATGGTTGTTCCTCACAAACGGACAGTCTTATTATTTACTCTGGTATGCACACTCCTCGGATTCTTGCTTACCCGAGTACAATCTCCCGTCTATCGCGCCGAAACCCTGATCGAGATAGAGAGCTTAAACGAAGACTTCCTAAACATGCGAAACGTGAGTCCCGTTGCTCCTGAGGGAGCTAATCAGCCACCCGAGTACAATATACGTACCCAGATCGCGGTTCTGCAGAGCACACCTGTGCTGGAGCGAACGCTTCAGAAGAAGAATCTCGAAAAACGCCTACTCGCGAATGCGCATCGGCCAACTTTTCTCTGGAGCGCACACGGTGCGCCGGCTGAGCAATCCCGGGAGATATTGCACGCTCAAGCGCTCTCAATGGCTGATGAAGGGTTACGAGTACGTGCGGAGCCAAATACTCCTGTCGTGGAAGTTAGTTTTGATTCAACGGATGCCTCCCTTGCCGCTGACCTCGCCAATTCGCTCATATCCGCATTCGCTGAGGTAAGTCTCGAAAACCGATGGCGCTCCATTCAGAGCACAAGCGAATGGCTCACTCGACAGTTGCAAGACGTGAAGACAAGACTTGAGCAGTCGGAAGATGCTCTGCAAAGATATGCTCATGCATCTAATTTGACACCCCTGTCAGGAGCGCAAAGCACCACTTCAGAGGAGCACCTCAAGGAACTGCAAATTGAGCTCTCCAAGGCAGAAGCAGATCGCGTTGAGACACAGTCCCGATACGAGCAGGCCACTAAAGCTCCTGCAGAGTCGCTTCCAGAGGTAGTGGACAATCCTACTTTGAGAGATTATCAAGTCCAAATGACCGCTCTGCGGCGCCAACTCGCAGACCTTTCCTCATCTTTTACTTCCAGTTACCCCAAAGTGGTCAGTGTACGGTCCCAGATTGAAGCACTCCAGACGGCTCTCGAACAACAGCGGGCTAACGTCATTGCTCGCACACGGAATGAGTACGAAGCCGCCCTCCGACGAGAGAGATTAGTGAGAAGTGATTATGAGGCTGTGCTTGCTCTGATGGCGCACGAAACCGACAAATTGAGTCACTATTCCGACCTTAAGCGCGAGGTCGATACTACCCGACAGCTCTATGACTCCATGACCCAGCGTGTGAAGGAGGCTGACCTCGCCTCAGCGATGAAAGCGACTGATGTCCATGTTATTGAGGCAGCGAGAGCACCTGAATCGCCTTACAAACCGAATACCACAGTATACATGGGACTGGGGCTCATTTGTGGTCTATGTTTTGGATCCGTGTTTATCATTCAGCGCGCACGTTCAAATTACGCGAGCATCCAGCAACCGGGCGAGACAGCTCTCGAACTTGCTGTACCAGAACTCGGCGTGATTCCCGCTGCTAAGTCTTTTGGCCGGCTCTTAGGCGATTCCGCTACGGTTTCTAGACGTGATTCAGAAGTTGCAGCGCGTAAGAAAGCTCAATCCGTGTTGGCCGACTCCTTTCGTCAGACACTAGCATCAATTCTCTTATCTTCTAACGACGGAATACAACCACGCGTGATCGCCTTCTCAAGCGCATGCGCTCGGGAAGGGAAAACAACGGTTACAAGCAATTTAGGAATCGCACTTGCTGCCATTGACAGGCGTGTGCTGCTGGTTGACGGCGATCTGCGAAGGCCTCGGCTGCATCTCATTTTTGACGTGGACAATACAGTAGGACTTAATGAGGCTTTGGCATCTGACTCAACCCCTTCCGTAACGCAAAGCAAGTTTCCGAACCTTTTTCTCCTCCCCAGTGGCAGGGCCAGCGATGGAGACATGTTCTTCAATAGATCAAAACTCCGGGAATTGATCGACAGACTTAAAGCAGAATTCGATATGATTCTGATCGATACACCTCCCTTGTTGCAGGTTGCAGACAGCAGGCTAATCTGCAGCCAAGCTGACGCAGCCGTCCTTGTCGTCGCACAGAATACGCCGCGAGAGGTGGCGCTTTTGGCTAGACAACGCCTAGCTGATGATGGAACTCATTTACTAGGCACAATTCTCAACAATTGGAATCCAAAAGCCAACTTGCACCGCTATCCGAACTATTCACGCTACTATAGTCGTCATGATGCAGAACAATAACCACTCGCAATCTAGTGTTGCGAACGCAAGTGATCTCATTGCATCAGCGGCACTTTTCAAGTGCTAGAACTGCGTATCCGGTTGCCGCGTCGGTCATGAATCGCCCCACATCTGTTGTCAGGTCACGTTTCTTATTTAGTGAATAAGCGCGCCAGAAGCCTTGGTTCTTGTCTTGATTTTCCGTAAGCCATGCCAAACCGCGTTTGAGTTGTATCTGCCCGCGTTCAACGCCGGTCTCTTCGAGTGCGATCACGACTAAGGCTGTGGCATATCCGTCGCTCTTCGTTTCAAGCACACTGCCGTGCAGAAGCGACCTCGCAAACCGCCTGAGATCGCTCCGGTCCCACGTTCCCAAATCTGTAAGGCTCCAGCCTCCATCTTCATGCTGTTTGCTGAGTACAGAACTCAGCAGCGAGTCTCGCTGTTCAGATGAGAGCAAACCGGGCCATTTCGCTGACGCCCATAACAGCACAATTCGATTCAGCATCGGTTGTGCACTATACACGCGCTGCAGATATGCTCGTAACAGCTCTACCTTTGCCCGGATCTTCCCATCATCTAAGTAGTGGTCAGGCGCCATCCCCAACCCGAGAGCAAAAAGTGCCGCACCGTGATATTGCGACTCGCTCGATTCCCAGGGTGCCAAGTCAAAAACTTGCCACTTCCAAGCTCCAGCTTGCTCTCCGGTTTGCAACTGTAAGGCCCAAGCGGCATCGAAGGCGTTACGTGTGATGGCGCGCAATCGCCCTTGCCGTGCGTCATAGCTTGAGAGAATGACAGCATTCAGAACGGATTCTGTGGCTCGGGATTCGGCGGACATACCCGGCCCGCTATAGAACGGTTGAACTTGGTTCCACAGAGTAACTCGCTTCTCGATGGAACTCAGCATATTACGCTCGGCTGATGTAGGCTGTTGCTGGCTCAAGTCGGCCCTGAGTACAGGACGTGATAGCGCGTAAGGTAAAACTGTGTGGCAGGACAAACAGATGGTTCCATGGTCCCGTTGGGCCACGGGCCATGCCTGCCACCATACCTCTCGCGAATCGAGGTATTTCGCGGCGGCTGTCCGATTCCAGGAAGCTGTGGTGTTCGCGCCTGCGTTATTGTCAGGCGCTGCATCATTAGTCCCGCACACCAATGCAAAGACGAGGAAATAAACTATGCATCTCACAGTACAAGAACCTCCACAGTTATTAACTGTCCGGTCAGTTCCTGCTCAGCCGTGCGTGAGCAATTTGGACCAAACCACTAGCGATGACAAGAAATGATTCCGGTCATTCGCTATAGCGCAGGGCGGAATCCCGGGGCTTGAGCAAATTGCACGCGGCTGAACATAACCGGAGCCGTCGACACTAGCAGGGCAGTAATGCCCATTACGTAATAACTCATAACGTCCGGCATAAATAACTGTCCAGTGAGAATGGCCTGGCAAAAGAAGGTGAGTAGTATCGAGATGGCCGCCGCGAACTCTGGCGATTGGGCGGGTGTGCTCAAGATCTGTGCTCCTAACGCAGCGACGACAAGAAGTAGCAATCCAATTCCCACCATCCCACCCATCACGAGCATATCGAGCACGTCATTATGCGTATGAATCTCAACGCCAAGCTTGCTATTAATGAAGTTCACCATGCCTTGATAGCCGCGGCCGGCGAGTCGTTGACTGAAATTCGCCTCATCGAAGCTCTCCGCTGCGAAGGTCCAAATCTCCAGCCGGCCGGAGCCGGCGCGATTCGGATCCTTGAGGTCAGACCAACGGCGGGTTAAGTCCGTTACGCCGATTGCGGCAATAAGCATAGCGGCTCCTAGTATCGACACTGCGATAACACGTCGCGCCCAGGAACCGCCGGAGCGGGCCTGAAAGAACGTGCTCCAGATTAACAACCAAAAAAGACTTGCACAAAGTGCCACGAGTCCTGCACGTGCGTACGTCAGGAAGCACGCACCGAAGCAAAAGACCGCGGCGCATGGATGGCGCCATGTCCTACGTGCCATGCCGAGGTACGCAGCAGTTATCCCTCCCACAACAAGTGCACCAGCGATACCCTTGCCACTCACAAAAAACCCGGAAGAGGCCTTTACGCCCGCAGCTTCGTAAACAGAGTTATCTACACCAACAATGTAGCCGTAGCAGACAGAGGCGGCTGTAACCAGTGCGCCAGCCATTAGGCCGTTGAGAACTTTGCGCGCATCGGAAGCATCTCTAATCCATGATTGGGCCGCATACCAGACAGTGATCCAATACCCCATCTGCACATAGGTGATTAGATCTCCAAGTTCCACACCACCGCCCGTCACAGCCTGGTTGATGGCCATCACCGATATACATATTAGGAGACACAGCATCGCGCCCCCGATTGCAAACCGACTCGCTCGGCGCGGACGCGGCGTGCATGCAATCATGAACACCAGGACGAGCAGCAGAGTACCACGGAACGCCTGGAGCATACTTAATGATCCGATCGTGATCTGAAACGCGGTGTTGATCTGATTTATGATTGCGTCGAGAGCAGGTAGGAGTGCTAACAACAGAATCCGCCGCCCGAGGGCTGCGCGCTCCCTCGTTGAACCAAGCGCGCGGTCCACTTTCAGAAACGCTCCCACGGGCTGTGCACTCATTTGATTACGCTTGACGCGGAAAAGTCCCGACCTGCAAAATCTGAATAAGGGAGTGAGAGCGCAGCGCGCAAATTGCAACCGTATTCTCTGCCAGGCAGAAGACTAAAGGAGGTCTTGAACAATGAATAGTCCCCCCTGCCTGAAGAAACAAGACGACCGAAAATGCCAAATCACGAACCGAGCACCCCTTCGTGAGCAGACGAGTTTTAAGCTCTAACGTAATCGCCAAAGTCTCTTCCGGATGAACGGGAACGGAACCGAGATGAATGCGGCTGCTCTGGCTACTTTAGCCAGTATCTGTGGATAATGTGCGACTTGCGGCAAAGCACGTACATAAATTTGTAACGCCTGTGAGTATTTGCCAGCAAGCAGGAGTCGGTCCGCCGTAGCAATGAGTGCTTGAATTGTTCCCCCACAGGTATCATATTCTTCTTCTGCCCTCAACAGCGCGGCTGTAATACTCTCCTCCAAACCGGAGCGCCGCGTATGGCCTAAGATTCGAACTGCTTGTCGCGCGACTATCTGGTCGTGAATTCTGGATAAAGACAAAGAGCAAGGCGTAACTCGATACGAGTACAACGGCTGTGGAACGTTCGCTGCACTCCACCGGTCGGCTAAGCGCCAAAAACAATCATAATCTTCCGCCAAGACGAGCTCGCGGCGATATCCGCCGATGCTTTCCAGGCACTTGCGTCTGATACAGACCGATCCATGACAGAAAGGGTTCGTATACTCCAAGGCGCGACGAATCGCATCAGGTGTACGGGGCAGTTGGACTTCCCATAAAAGAGCTCCGTCTTCACGGCACACTCGGACATCACTGCCCACAAGGCTGACATCCGGATTATTGTCCAAGTAATCGATCTGAACAGCCAATCGAGCGGGATTTGACCAATCGTCAGCATCTTGTCTTAGTACATATTTACCTTTGCATATCTCCAAGCCAGCATTCAGGCTTGCGACGATACCTTCGTGAGCACGCCGGACAATTCTTAAACGACATTCGGCCCACTGGAGTTCCTCCAAGCATTCCAGGGTCTCTTCTTTTTCGGTCCCATCATCCACGATGATCAACTCGAAATCTTCGAATCCCTGATTACTAATGGACTTCACCGCGCGGCTGAGGTAATCCGGCCTATCATTGTAAACCGGCATTAGGACTGACGCGAGGGGATCCACTAGACGCGATCTCCAGCACGGCCCACGAACTGTAACGCACTCTCAGTTATGAATCGACGAGTTATAGCTATCATCTGCTCCGCAGAGCTCTTAGCGACTAAGTTCATGGCAAATAGATAACCCAGCAACGACATCGCGGTCGCAACGACGACCGCAGCCGGGCCGAGGTGGGGAGAGACGAGCAGCAGCGGAATGCCAGGAACGCTCGCGGCTAAAAGAAGGCGCATGCAGTCCCATATCGGGAATCGGAATCCCAGACGACCGTGAACATACGCGACTGTCAACACAGCTACCGTAAGCTGACAGGCGGCTCTCTGCCATACAGCGCCCCATACACCCCAGGTGCCAATGCTGATCCGCGATACCAAGATACAAGCTAAGGCGATCGGTGCGTTCACCGCAACATGGAATGCTGGTCTACCCGATGCGTAAAGAAGAGCAGATGCTGGCGTAATCAGGGCGACAATGCATGCCAAAGCTACTTGAACCATAGCGGTGGGAATCGCACTGACGAACGCGGGGCCGTAAAGGATTTTGATTATGGTGGGTGCGCATGCCGCCCAACAGAAAGCTGAAGGGAAAAGGACAGTTGCGAGGAGCCGTGTGGACTTAATGTAGTCGGACCGCAATCCGTCATCGTTCTGCAAACCGAAGTTGCGAGCAAAATGTGGGGTCAGGGCGCCACACAGCAGCAACGGTGCTTGTGTTGCCGTAGCTGCAAGCGTCGCCCCCACTGAGAAGAAGGCGACATCGGTATTTGTGCGAAATCGCTCAAGAAAGAAGATTTCGACTCTAGCCCAAACTACGCCGGCAAGTATCGCGCTGATCCAAGCGTACCTGCAATAGGAGCAAAGTTCAGTGATAAGACCGCGGGACAACTTTTCGGAAGATCGCGCCCTAGGAAGCGCCGCGAGAATGGCTCTGCCGCCCAGGACCGCCGCGCCGACCGCGTAACCGGTGAGAGCGCCGGGTATGTGGTACCAGTATGCGCCCACAATTGCTGCTACCACAGAGATCGTACCTGAAACAGCTGAAATCTTCGCCAATGCTTGAAATCGCTCTTCGCCCCCGAAGCGAGCCAGGTTATAAACCGCTAGGCTTTGGAGAAAGAAATATGCGAGAAGGGCCTCTGAACTACCCGTCGGCAGATTCGGAGGCATCCACCACCGTTTGCATGCAAATAATAAGATGCCGCCCATAAGCACCAATCGTATGTACGCACGGACGAGCACACGCTCAAGGTGAGTGGCCCCATTCGGGCCAGCAGAACCACGCAACATCGCACTGAATCGCGTGACTGCTGAGGGAATTCCAAACCCGACAGCAACAATCGCAAAATCGGCGACCCACAAGAGATAGGCGGCATCTCCAGCCATTTGCGGCCCGAGTATCCTGGCGACCATTGCGCTAGCCATAAATTTCGGGACCATCAAGCTGGCCGCCGCCGCGGCGCTCCAAAGGCTGTTCTTCCAGAGCGTAGGCATCGGAGCCTCAACCGATTTACCAGACGCTAAATAGCTCAGCATACGGCGGGGTTTCCTCTTACGGCTGCAAATATTGGGTTCGCGGCCCTCTCCCGCATCTGCGGGTATAGCTCCGGACAAGCCGGTAACGACAAAATGTCCCCCTCCGCTCTTTCGGATTCCGGCACATCACCTGCCTTATAACTGAGATTGGGGAAACATTCAAACATCCGCGTATAGCTGAGGTTTGGGATTCGCTGAAAACCCATCAGTCAATTACCAATCGTCGTTCGCCACACACTTTGGAATTCTCGCTCGCGCACAAGATATCCGCGAAGACTCGTCAGGACCGGGATCGCGCAGATGCAACGGAACAACCGGATAAACGGATTGATCACAGGGCGCCATACGCCGGTCATGCAGCAAATGGCCTCTGGAAACGGGATGTTATCGCCTACGCAGAACCTCGGCAAGAGATACGGATCAGTGCTGTGTGCAATGAAACTTGCTTCGGTGGTTGCACCGAGCGAGTAGCCCAAACTTGCGAGGACAGTTCGCTCCCGACCGTCAACCTGTCCTACGGGATACGCGAAGCATCTAACATCTCGCCCTGTCCATAACTCCAGTGCCCGTTTCGATTCCTCAAGTTCGAAGAGCAGCTGCTCATCTGTTAGATTCGGAGTAACTGAATGGCTGACAGTATGAGAGCCTACACTAATTTCCTGATACTGTGCAACCTGTTTCAATTCAAGAAGAGTGAGGGCATCGCGGATATCACTGCGAGTTTGCTCAGAGCCATTATCATGTAGCCACGGGAACAGGCCATCACCCGCGATAATTCCCGATGGAATGAAGAGTGTAACCGGAACGCGGTAGCGACGAACTACGGGCACGACCGATGTGAGTAGGTCTCTGGCACCGTCATCGAATGAGAGCCATACTGCCCGTTTAGGCGGAGTTTGGCGGCCATGGACAATCTCAATCAGATCTTCGGCGGAGATAAACGCATACCCATGCGTTTTTAGCCACCGGATACACTTTGTGAACAGCCGTTTGTTCGGGTTGTGAAAGTAAATAGGGGTTACGTTCAGCGAGTTAAGTGCGCGACCCTGGGCCCTACGCACACGGCCTGAAGCTATTGTAATCAATGCTAAGCATTCGCAAAACAGATTTCGAAAAAGCATAATTACACGCATAGCATTGGGAAATAGTACTCTTCCGTGGCCCAGTACATTAAGAAACCAGTTCCCACTCAAGTAATTAGCGTGTCACAGATACAACGCATTCCAGTAGCACACCCTTACGATGCCGTCACTGATAACGATTCTTGCACTGATGGAGCCGCGTTGTTTAGAGGAGCCTCGTCGATGGCGCCAGAAGCCAATACGACTCCCGCTTCGAACTCACGCGTTTTGAGCGATAAAGATCGATGGAGGAGATCTGCAAGCGGGGATATCGCGAGTACTGCCGATCGTTCGAACTGATGTTTAAATAAGACGTAATCAGAATCTGAGACAGGAATCTGCAGAACCCAGTCGGCATTGGCGGTTGAGCTCAGTTGCTCTTCGTACTTGTGGCCGGCGAGCCTTAGCCCCACATACGTGAAACCGAACTCGCGAGCGACCGCTCGTACGAGACGCCAGCATTCTTCAATAGTTTGAGCGGCCTTGAGTGATTCCCCGTAAGCCTGCAAAGAGTAGTTGGACTGCAGCATAGAGCGAAGCGTGTTCTGGCGCAGTAAATTAGCGGCCAGCGCGAACTCGCGATAACCCAAGTATCGGATTCCAGCCCAGACAAGCCCGCAAAATAGGACTGTAAGCAAACCGTGAGTGCTCGCAGGAGCGGCACCTTGCACGATCGAAAAGGTTGCGCCTATGCCACCTGCGCAGTAAAGCAGGAGCACTGCCCTTCGCGGAGATAGACCGCGATCGACCAACCGGTGGTGGATATGGCCACGATCCGCCCTAAAGATCGGCTGCCGACGGAGAAAACGGCGCGCGATAGACAGGGTCGTGTCGATCAAGGGAATCGACAGCGCCATCATTGGGGCTGTGATGCTTGCCGCTGTTACAGATTTTTCGGACCAGATCACACCGTAACACGCAAGCATGAATCCGACCCAGAGGCTGCCGCCGTCCCCTAGAAAGATAGAGGCCGGATTGAAGTTAAATATAAGAAATCCAACGAGAGCGCCCGCAAGAGGTGCGGTAGCTGTAACTAAGCCAGCGTCGCCCTGCAAAAACCCCGCAAATAATGTGGCAAAGGTTGCGATGAGACCGACTCCGGCCGCAAGCCCATCCAAACCGTCGATCAGATTGAAAGCGTTTGTACAACCGACTAGCCACGCTACTGTGAGAGGGAGTTCCACATAATGTGGCACTGGATACCACAGCAAGCCGTGAATGTGAATGCCCCAGGAATAGGCAAGCAACGCGGCGACTATCTCTACTACTATCTTGTGCCAGGGCCGCAATGTAATGAGGTCATCGAGCAATCCGACTAGAAATACGATCAACGCAGGCACCAGCAGCCCCCAGCGAACGCTTAGGTGTTCGTTCACCGCCACATCGCAACATGCACCCATCAGAAAAAGGATGCTCAAAGACGCCCCATAAGCGAGAATGATTGGGATCCCGCCTACCCGCGGAGTCGGTACGTTATGTAGCTTTCGACTATTATCTGGTTTATCAACCCAGCCCCGAGCAAGCGCAAATCGTCGAACCAGAGGTGTGAACAAAACCGAGAGAACCAGAGAACAAGCGAACAGCAAGATGGTCCAAGACATAGCAATAACCGAGTAAACTGTCAGTGCGTAAGCGTCAGGAGTATTTACCTGAGTCGAGAATCCGAATTACTTTGCAGATAACGGGCGGTTGTCGGAAATGACGGTCACTTTCTCGACTAACGAATCCCTGCGTTGTCAATTAATGACCTGCATGCGCATTTGTCGGCCACATCGCACGCGACTTCAATTGTCACGGCCTCCTGAGATGTGTCATCGCTCTTAATACATCGAACGCAAATACCG
>JAFATG010000252.1 GCA_019244055.1 Acidobacteriaceae bacterium
GTAGTGTCAGTCCGACGATCACGTGAATTCCGTGCATTCCTGTGAGGCCAAAATACGTGGTACCGAACAGATTTCTGCTGATGGTTACTTGCTGGCTGAGTAAGTGGAAATATTCGCGGGTTTCTCCGTAGAGGAAAACCAAACCCATCGCAATGGTGATCGAGAGCCACAGGAGAAATCCGCGCCGGTTTTGCTTTCTCAAGTTACGCCCGGCGAGCCAGATGGTCCCACTGCTCGCGATCAAAAACGCCGTGTACACTCCGGTGCTTGCCGGATGAAGGCTATTTGCCGCGGTGGGGCCGCTCGAAATAAATGCATGGAAAAAGACATATGCCAGAATCAGATACCCGAAGAACGTGGACTCCGAGGCGATAAAGAGCCCCACGCACAGCTTTGTCTTTTCGATGGAGCCCGCCACAGCCCCTACTTCCGTCAACGCTTCCAATCTGGATCCTCCGGATGAGCGAGATCCCACAATGGGCGCCGGCTACGCACTGGTGGAACCGCCTTGAAGTTCTGCAGCGGCGGAGGTGAACTGGTCGCCCACTCGAGCGTCCAGGCATTCCAGGGGTTGTCACCTGCGGGTTCGCCCTGCTGCAGACTGACGTAAAGGTTCCACAGGAAGACAAGAACCGAGGCGCCCAGAACAAAAGCGCCGATTGTGGAAATGAGATTCATGATTCCCCAGCCCGGTAATGCCGGATACGTGAAAATGCGGCGTGGCATTCCGGCAAGTCCCAGGACATGTTGGATGAGAAAAGTCAAATTGAAGCCGATGAATGTCAGCCAAAAATGCCAGCGCCCCAGTTTTTCGGAAAGCATCCTTCCGCTTATTTTGGGGAACCAGTAATACAGGCCGGAGAAAACCGAAAAGAGAGTCCCGCCAAACAGGACGAAATGCATGTGCGCCACGACAAAGTACGTGTCCGTCGTCTGCCAGTCGATGGGGACCGCTGCGAACATCACCCCACTCAAACCGCCCATGGTGAATGTAATCAGGAAAGCGATTGCAAAGCACATCGAAGTCGTAAATCGGATCGCGCCGCCGTACATGGTCGCGGTCCAGTTGAAGATCTTGACACCGGTCGGGATGGCGATCAACATACTTGCGGCGCCGAAAACCATGTCCCAACGATGGCCCATCCCCACCGCAAACATGTGGTGCGCCCAAACACCCAGGCTCAGCAAGCCGATCGCTACGGTGGAAGCGGCAACGAAACCATAACCAAAAATCGGCTGACGTGAGAATACCGGAATGGTTTCCGAGATGATTCCAAAACCCGGCAGAACCATGATGTACACCTCTGGATGGCCAAACGACCAGAAGTAGTGTTGCCATAAAAGCGGCGAGCCTCCGCCCTGCTGCGTGAAGAAATGTGTATTCAGTTGCCTGTCTACCAGGAGCATCAGCAGTGACGCATTCAGCGCGGGTAAGGCCAGAATGATGAGAAAGGAATTGACCAGCACCATCCAGACAAACAGGCCTACGCGTTTGAGAGAAAGTCCCGGAGCCCTTAAGGTGACGATGGTGACGATCAGATTCAGTCCGGTCGCCACCGTTCCCACACCAATGGCCAGTAGCGACACCGCCCAATAATCCAATCCCGCTTGAAACGAGTAGGGCCTTTCACTCAGCGGTGCATAACTGAACCAGCCTGCATTTGGCGCTGCTCCTCCGAAAAAGCTGAAGTACAACAAGAGTCCACCGAACAGCACGAGCCAATAGCTGAATGCGTTGAGGCGCGGAAAAGCCATTTCGTTTGCCCCGATCATCAGCGGCGTGAGGTAGGTGGCCAAGCCTAATAACGACGGCACGACTACCAGAAAGATCATCGTGGTGCCATGCATAGTGAAGATTTGGTTGTAGCCGTCCGGGGAGAGTATAGTCATGCCGGGCCACGCAAGCTGTAGGCGCATCAGCAGCGCTTCGATGCCACCGAGGCTAAAGAAGAAGAGAGTGGTAAGCAGATACATGATGGCAATCTGCTTGTGATCGACAGAAGCTACCCAACTAAGAAGACTTCGCTTGTTCTCTTCTTCTATCTCCGTGGCGACCGGGAGGCTGCCCGCCGGGATCGGGATATCGCTCATCGCAAACCCTCGAGATAGGCCGCGAGCGATTTCACCTCGTCATCTGTAAGTTGCATGTTTGGCATATGGCAACCCGGTTTGATCTGCTGTGGATTTCTCAACCAGCGGGCCACGTTCTCCGGTGTGTTGTCCAGGCGTTCACCGGCGAATTTCTGCCGGCTCAGAAAATGCGTGAGATCGGGACCCACTTGTCCTTTCGCCTCGGTACCTGAAATCGTGTGACACTTCATGCACGTCTTTTCCTGGAACAGGCGTGCACCTTCTCTACCCAACGGGCTTGCGGGCTCGGATGCCGCTTGCACCTGCTGGCGCTCCCACATCTCGAACTCCGGTTGCGAAGTCACGACGACGTGAAATCGCATCCAGGCGTGCTCTTCTCCACAGAATTCCGAGCACGCCCCGAGGTAAACGCCAGACCTGTCGGGGTGCAGCAGGAGGTAATTGGGGAAGCCGGGTATCGCATCCACCTTGCGCCCTAGCTGCGGCACCCAGAAATCGTGGATGACATCGTTGGTTTTGATCAGCACACCGATGTTTTGCCCCGCCGGCAAATGAATCTCGTTGGCGGTTCGAAAGCCTCCTTTTGGGTATTGCGCTTCCCACCACCATTGATGGCCTACGATCACGATGTCGGGAGAAGTCGCATGGGCGGGCGTGGGATCGGAGCTGGACATAGCGCGCGCCGTAAAGATGAAGATGGCGACCAGCAGAAGAAACGGTGCCACCGTCCATGCGATTTCGAGCTTCTGACTGCCAAACCGTTGCGGAGGATCGCCTTGACTCGATCTCCTTCGATATCGAAAACACGCATAAACAACCAAGCTGGTGACGAGAGCTAGAATTACCACGCAAGCAATCAGAACGAAAACGAACAGGGTAAAAATTGGCGCGGCTTGTGGAGAGCTCGGGTTGAAGACAGGAGTCATCTACTTCTGTTCGGCGCGCCTTTCGCAAAGGTTGCGTGTTCGTGCCCTACGGGCCACGGTTCGGCTTTTTGTTTTTAACATTCGCAATCAGCAAGATGCTATCGGGCGATTACCCGAGAGAAGCATCTTCCAGAAAGATTGCGGGGCGCCTCAGGCAAGGCCAATCAACTGCCGGAAAAATCGGGCTTGCAGGTCCTAGATCCCTGACGCAGAACTGAAATTGCGCTCACCGACGGACAAGCGTTATAGGGTATTTAACCGTCGCTTCTCATCAAGGCTGAACGAGACCTTGCCGGATAGCGTGCCGGACTAGGCTAGCTGTCTCATGGGCATCGAGTTTCTTCATGATAGTGGAGCGATGCGTGACAACAGTCTTGAAACTGATTCTCAGGGCTTTTGCGATCTCTTGAGAGCTCTTTCCATCCGCAATAAGTTCCAGGATCTGCTGTTCCCGATTCGTCAGAAGGGGTCCACTCTTGCCGACAAAGCCCAGCAGTCGCCGGATGAGTTGCGCACTTTGCTCATTCGATTCAAGT
>JAFATG010000302.1 GCA_019244055.1 Acidobacteriaceae bacterium
ATCACGATCCCGGCTCAGCAGCGCCTTCACCAGCGGATTGTCCCTCTGATGGCGGTAGCGAACCACGGGCGCCAAGTCGTGGTAATCGGTGTAGCCTTGCAGCTTCACGTTGGCATCGTGCTCGACGAGAGAGGCGTTCGTTGCGTGAAACTTCTCGCCCGTTCGGAGATCACCCAGAAACTGGACCAGCGTCGAGCCAAACGGGTAATGCCGCGTTTCAAATTTTGAGCAGGCTTGTTCAATGGAAACGCCGAGCCGTTCGTAATCGGTACGGTGCTTCTCGAGATCGCTCCACTCACTCGTTGCCAGAAGAACACCGTTCCGGTCGTATATGTTTCCTCTAGGAATCGAGGCAGCCAGAAGGTTCAGCCGCGGGTTGTGCTCCGCCCGTTTCACTCCATCCTGAGTGAAAACGTGAGCGTCGGCCATAAGCAGTTCCTTGTCCTGGAAGATCTCGATTGAGGCGGCGCGGACTACCAGCGCGAGGGCGCAGATCGCCAGGCACACGGACAAGACCACAACAGGAACCCCGAAAAGCGTTCGCAGTTCATCGCCCGGGGCGGATTCGGAACCCTCGATGACGAGCTCATGTCCGGCAGATTGATTGGAGATCCCCAGCAGGATTGCGAAGACCGCAAAATTCATGAGCATCGCCGTATTTCCTGAACTCAGGAACGGTGAAACGACGCCCGACAGAGGAATGGCGCCCAGGGCTCCTCCAGAAATCAAGAGCATCTCGAGTGCGATTAAGCTCGAAAGTCCCACGCCCAAGAACAGCGCGTATTCATCGGGCGCGCGCAGAGCGATTCGAAATCCGCGGTGAACCAGCAGCGCAAAGAGTAGACAGATTGAAAGTACGCCGCAGAAGCCCCACTCTTCCGCGATGGAAGGCAGAACCAAATCCGTGTGCCCGGCGGGAATCAAACTCGGATCACCCCATCCCGGACCTGAGCCCCAAGGACCTCCCGTAGCGAAACCCCAGAGCGAGTGCGCCAACTGGTCTCCACCGCGAATGTCGTTATTCCAAGGCGAGAGCCACATGGATACGCGCTCGACAACGGTATGCGGCGCGCCTATGTGGTAGCCGACCATCACGCCGCCGATGAGCAAAGCGATTCCAAGAGCTGCCAAGCCGACGCGCCGCCTGGCTACGGCAAACGAAGTAAGAAAGACGAACCCCACTACCAATGCCGGTCCCAAGTCCTTTAGCAAGAAAAACAGCGCCAGCGCGCAGGCCACCGCGCACATTACGGGAACGGCATGGCTGACGCGCGGAACATCCAGCCATCGCAGCCAGCGGGGCACAAACGTCTTCTGCCGCAGTTCGCGCAACCGCTCCCAATTACGCGCGAAATAGCCCGCCATGAAAAAGACAAGCAAAAGCTTGATGACTTCGACTGGCTGAAACGGACCGAGGTTTACCTTCGCATCACTGCCGGTAGGCCCTGATCCAAATCGCAAAAGAGCGACAAACAGACCGAATGCGCAGAGAAGAGGGGTATAAATCCAATGCGAAAAGAGTCGGTATTGGAAAGCGCGGAATAACGGGAGCAGCAGAATCACGCAACCGGCGGCAACACCGAGACAGAACTTCTTGAATTCGAGCGTGTCCCGAAGCGGATCTCTCAAGCTGATCATCAGGACCAATCCAATGCCAGTCAAGAGATGCAAAGTGGGCAGAATGGCACCATCACCTCGAAACCGGCGTGCACGCCAACATAGGTGCACGAACCAGAATGCGGCGAAGTACAGTGGAATCCAAAGCTCGCAGGTCCGGAAGAAATCGTGCGGCGTCCGCACGACAGCGAGCGGCTTCATTTTTGCAAGAGGAATCCCGAGATGCAAATGCGCGATCGCGCCAACATTCGGAACGGGATGGTGATTCGCCAAAAAGGCTGAGAGCTTCGCGGCGGCGGCTTCGCGCTCGGCGGGGTCATCCATCGCCTCAACCAATCCTTGTATCTGAGCAGAACTTGGAGCGGCGTTGAGATTGACAAGCTCGCCGTGATCGAGGCGGGCTTGCGACTCCGCGAAATCTCCCGTCTTGGCCAACAGGACTAAGGCCAACGCACAGGCGACAAACAGCGACGCCCCGAATAGCCAGACGATTTCTCGCCGCCGCTCGATCGGCTTGGGAATGTCCGCAATCTGGACCTTGAGAGCGAGATTGGTCTCCCAGCTTTTTGTCAACGCCATCGATGTGAACCTACCCGGTGCTTGTAATTCGGCTTGTTTGCGATCGGCTGAGAAGCAACAGTCTCTAACCGGGCCTCTTCGGCACGGGCCGCGTAGACGGCCTTCAATCCCGCGTCGACGTCGGAGAATCCTTCAATCGGATCATATTCTGCTTGCGCCCGTTCCAGGTCCGTAGTAGCCAGTTGCAGCCACCGCTTCAGTCCGGCTTTATCGTTTGGTTGAATCCTTCGGGCATGTGCCAAGGCCGCCTGCGCACGGAAAAGGTAGCCATCCCCTTCCTCCTGAGCCTCACGAGGCCCGAGCCGATAACCCACTTGTTCGGCTTCGTGAAACTCCGCTGCTGCCTCCCCAATATTGTGGAAAGCATAGACGTACACACGGGCAAGCGCCAGATGAGGATCGGGAGAACGCGGCAGATAGGACTCGGCCTGGCGGAAGTTGTCGATGCTGAAGGAAGCTTTCGGTAATTTCGGATTACGAATCAGATTCAGGTAGCCATCACATAACGCGAGCTTCCCTTGCGAAACCGGATCTGAGCTGTTCACTTCAAGAGCGTGCACAAGGCACAAACGCGCCCTCTGCCAGTCAAAGTCGCTCAGCCGGCTGTCTGAACTGTTGCGAAAGTTATCGATGACATTGTCTGCGGCCGAAGTCAGGTTGGCGCGTAGCGGAATCTCGAACCCGGCGACCGGCGGTAATTGGGAAATAAGCGGATGTTGTCTCTTGAGGTCGTCGCGCAGAGCCCAGTCGGTGGCAAGCACATGTTCCGGTTCGTGCGCATAGTCCTTATGCATTCTGAGCGGAGCTGACTCCGCCCAGACCCGATAGGTGTAGCGGAAGGGGATGAAAAAGATGAGCCCAACCAGAATTCCGGTGAGCAACGAGATCGCCAAGTTTGTCGCGTTGCTTCGCTGCGGCTTCGGGTAGGCGGACGGCACCCGGCTCGGCGCCTGCTTTGTCTGCGATGCTTGCTGCTTATCAACCGTCGCGTTGGCATCCCAATGCGAAGTATGTTCCAGCGCCGCCAAAGGCCGTTTCGAATCCAGGAACGCACGTAAATCCGCTTCAAACGACTGAGCCGTTTGATATCGCCGCTGCAGGTCTCCTGCAAGCGCCTTTGCCACAATTGCGCGCAAATCGGCAGGGCAGGTCTCCGGAAGTGCGCGAGGAGGGCGCCGTGACTGAATCAAATTCTCAAGCCTGCGCGTATCTTGCGCCTGATATGGGGGAGAACCTGCCACCATTTCATACAAGCTCACGCCAAGAGCCCACAGGTCAGCGGATGGATCCACTTGCGCTTTGCTCAGGCGCTCCGGCGAGCAATAACTCGGGCTGCCTAAGTTGTGTCGGGTCAGATTGTGCGTGGACGTGATGGCTTTGGCGATCCCGAAATCCAAGAGTTTTAATTCTTCACCAGCGCCGATTTGGACATTCGAAGGCTTGATATCTCCATGAACGACAGCGCTCTTTCGGCCGTTGATCTCAGCTTCAAATGAGTGGAGAGTTCTTAGCTGGCTGCAAATCTCCACTGCATACCGCACGGCGCGCCTGGGATCCAGCCTTCGTTCCGCGTGCAAAATCTCCGCCAGCGTTCTGCCCGGAAAGTACTCCATTACGACGAAGAAACATCCGTCCTGCTCGCCGGAATCGAATACTTCCAGAATGCGCCGGTCAATTTGATGAAGCTGTTTCTGAATCACTGCGCCCCGCTTCTCCGCCTCAATAGCGAGTTGAGTGAATTCGTCGCGGGAGTGTTCAATTAGCTTGAGCACTATAGGCCGGCCAAATTCGAGATCGTCGGCCAGATAGACGTCAGTCATACTGCGGCCGAGCTTCCGAACCACTCTGTATCTGCCGAACGTCTCGACTTGCGCCATAAGTGCTGCTCTACTTCGGCGCGGAGTCGCCGGCGTTCGGCAGGCCGTTATGAGAGATTTCGTTATTCTTCAGGACCGGGTGGGCATCAGGGGGCTCCTCGATTCCGGCGTGGAGCGCGCCGCGAACCGTCCCGTTGTCCGTAATCCGGTTTCCAACCAGGCGCGGTGAGCTCGCATCCCGTATCAGCACACCGGGACCGGTATTTCCATGTATGTAGTTAGCAAGCAACAAAGGGCTCGAGTTACCTCCGATTCGAACGCCTGCTTCAATTGCTCCAGAAACTTCGGTATCTGCGATCTCGACCGAAGATCCTGTAATGTCAATTCCAATCCGGAGCGGATGAGTCTCGTCGCCCGAAATGACAAAACCTTGCAGCTTGCCCGGATGCGCGGCAGTCGCAATGGCCCCAATTCCCGCGTCTGTTGTCGCGGCGGGATCGCTGCGTATGACAGCCATACCGGGGACCGAGCTAATGACATCAACTCCCTCTTTCAACTGCAGAGGCCCAAGATATTGGCCCGGGGGCACTTCGACCGTATCGCCGGGACGAGCCTTCGCCAGCGCCGCTCTGATTCCGAGCCCGTCGGAGTCATCCGCGATAATTCGCTTCGGTCCCGGTACTGTGGGAGTTTGTTTTCGTTGGAAGAAATCCCGATTCCCTAGGGTGTCGATCAGGGCCAAAGCCAGGATCCCGATAATCAGACCGACCAATAGCCATGAGATTCGCGTCAGCACGCTTCGCCACCGGCCGTGTTCCGAGCGCATCCGGGTGGTGGCGTGGCGGGGACGGGAGCCGGCGAGCGCAACGGATTCGCTGCCGATGAATTCCGACCCGGCGACAAAGACGACGCTGACGTTATCCCGTCCGCCCGCGATATTGGCGGCCTCCACCAGTTGCTGCGCTGTCAGCTCGGGATCGCCCTCATAGCGTTCCACGATAGAGTTGATCTCGTTCGTCGTAAGCGCGTCGCTCAGGCCGTCACTGCAAAGCAGTAAGGCCGCTTCGGGCCGGAACAGGAGGGTTCTGGTCTCGATGAAATCCGGATCGTCAGGTTCGTGAAGCTGCGAGCCGACATCGCGAAATATCTCGTGCCGGCGTGGATGACGCATGGCATCCCGCTCGTCGAGCTCGCCTTGTTCTTCCTTCTCGCCCACGAGCGAATGGTCGGAAGTGAGCTTCCGCAGCGTACCGTTCCAGGCTAGATAGAGCCGGGAATCACCCACATGTCCTACCGTGACGCGATCCTCTTCGGCCAGGGCCAGCGTTAGGACGCACGCCATACCGCGCCACTCGGAATTACTCTGCGCCAGCCGGTAGATGCGATTGTTCGCTTCCGTAATCGCGGTCCGCACCCTGTGTTCGGCGCCGCCGCTTCCGCCGCTGATGCTTTCGCTAATTGCCTGAACGGCTGTTTCGGCCGCCAACTCGCCCGCCGCGTGGCCACCGAGGCCGTCCACAACCAGAAAAGCGCCAAGCGATTCGTCGACCAAAACGCGGTCTTCGTTGGTATTGCGTTCCAGCCCGGCATCAGTTGCCGCCGCCGCTCGCCAGGCGCAGGCGGTCTTCATAACCTCTTCCCGCGCCAGCTCGCGCATACCAACCCGGCAACAAACGCCAGAAAAATGGCGACGAACGGAATGTGCGCGAAATAGAGGAACTTCATTTTCGTGCTTCGAAGGAAAGCGTGAGCACCTCACCTACGCCGATTTGGGCGCTGCTCGGCAACACATCCTCAGTTCCCTTGCGCAGGCGCTTGCCGTTTACCCATGTGCCGTTCGTGCTCGAATCGACTATGAAAAAGGCTCCGGTGCCCGGCTCACGGCGAATCACCAGATGCTCACGTGAAACCTCGTCGGTGGTGTAGAGCGCCAGATCCATTGGCTGGTCGTCGCCACCCCTTCCAACCCGGACTCGATTCTGGGTGACCAGGTACACTTGCGGACCCGAGTCATCCTGATACCGAATTTCGGCATAGACCTGGTCGGACGCCCGCGCGGCAAAGCGCTCACTGGTGGTGCGCTGGGCAGTTACAGACGGTTCCCGGCCCATCAATGTCGTCTTGGTGCCCCGGTAACCCGGTTGCGCCACTTCGTTCAGCTCGGAGTGAATCTCGACATCGCCCGGGGGCACCTCCGAGTCGGGCAAGAACTCGATTTCCCAATCGCGGCACGCTATTTTGTGTTCTTTGGCCGATTTGGCGCGCCGCGCAACTCCGAAGACAGATGGCACGGAATTTAGCTCCGTGACTCGTGCGCGTAGCGCCCTACGCGCATCTTCCACGATAAACGGGAAAACGCCGGAGAGAACGCCGTAGTCCGCCGGGTTGAGATACACCGTAAAAATACAGGGAAACAGCACGGTGTAGGTCATCTCGAATCGACCCACTTCCATGTTCCGAAGAATTTCGCCGACGACGATGTTTCCGCTCAGCTTTGCTTCTCTCAGAACGTTTTTCGGGTGAGCCAACCCCGCGCTCCTTCCTCTTTCTCCCTCTGACGTGAGCTGGTTTCCGGCGTTTCAGCCGCTTACCAAGAGGAACAAAGATCAAAAGTTCTTAATGAGACGTTTGATGACACTCGCCTCATGGGAGAAATGCTATCTCATTGGCTTTGAGCGTGCTCGGGGTGCAGCGTATCAGCCCTATAAGCGCTACCTTCAGGCCAACGTGTTTCGGATCGGTTTTTACGGCGGGTAGAGTCACACAATCGGACCCGGCATGAAAACGTCGAGCAAATTGTGCAACAGTCTTTTGCAGAGAAGGCCACCGCCAATTCCGGCGCTGTTAATAGGGGTTTCGGTGGGTTGATTTCGCAATGGTTTTGCAACGTGCACGTTAGCGCCTAGCTGAAGCCGATTGTGCTTGCGTCAAGTCCACAACTGCATAAGCCTTCAATGTAGGAATAGCAAATTCAGTCGCCTCATGCCCGGGCGAAAACTCAGTCACTTCGACGCCGGGCGGACCAAACGAGCGTAGTTGCGCCTTATCGTACGAGCCAAGCACGCGAACCCGAAAGGCGCCCACAATCGTCCCGCGCCCGGATCCGTAGTTCAGGAGATGCAACCGCAGCCTACCTGACCCTCCCATCACGTGAGCAACCACGACGCTCGTACCGTAAATGCGAATCAGCCGCCGATCATCTCCCAAATTTGCCCGGATCTGGTGCTCCAGCACATCAGGATTTTTCGATGAATACTCCTTGGACCCAAGTTCAACCGTCAATTTCAAGTCTGAGTCGGGTGCGCGAACGATTCTGAACAATAAATTCTCCCGCACGAGAAGGTTCATAACTTCGGCGTCGAGACCCGAGCCGTGATCGACGAATCCGATATCGGCCAGTGCAGGTCCTTCGAGGGGAGGCAGGGTGCTGAGAAACTTCAGCATTACTGCAAGCGGGGCTAGCCCGGCTTCGTCCGTCTGTATGACGGCATTAGAGTCAAAGGAAAACGCTTCGGCGGCCGCCAGCGCCGCCCCGCTCCCTTTCACGTAGTACGAAAAACGCGCATTCGGCTGCCGCATGAAGCGCCAGCCGTTCGAATTTACCCAGGGCACGCGGGATGCCGATGCTTCGTTGGTGTGATAATCGACGCCCGGCGCAGGGAGCTTTATTGTCTTATCCAGGTCAACAATGTCCACCTTCAGGCCGTTCTCGTTCTTCCATGCCTCCGTCTTGCCTGGTGGAACAGCAATCTCACTGATGCCTGCCTGACGCAGCAGCGGCGCAATGGTGTTCGCTCCCGGCCAGAACAAAATCGGTAAAAGCGCGGCCAATGGGAACAGCATCAGAGTTCGATCGCCTTGATTTTGATCTTGTCCCGTTCATAAACACCCAGTCCCAAGCGCGAGGCGTATTCAACGTGCCCGGGTTCGCGAATGAAAGCATTGAATTGCGGATTGCTGTTATCTCTTCCTAGGTGCGAGGGAGAGCGATCAAATAGGGATGGCGCACCTTCTGCTTTTCTCTTCGCTTCGATCGTCTCGATCACTATGTGATCCATCGCGACGGGATCGGTGCCAAGCAGGACCTGCTTGGGGTAGAACCGAAACTGCGGGTACTCGCCGAAGGGGCCAGCCTGCCACACACTGCTCAATCCGTCCATAATGTTCAACACTGTCTTGGCCTTTAGCGGCTCGACCGACGCAAGCGTTCCAATAAATGAATAGGTGTTCGTCTTCGAATAACGGTGCGAGCGATCCACGTTCGAGAAGTTCCCGTACGAGATGTTTTTCAGGCAGCCAGTGACTCCAGCGGCCTGGTGCTCCTTCATCTTCGGCACGTTGATAATCTTTGTGAACGTCCGCGCAGCCGGTTTTACCATGAATGATCGCGTATCTTCCTCGCCGAAGAAGTCAACTTCGACATAGGTGTATAGGTCATAACCGCCAAGCGAACCGCGCGGCGTCCACTCCGGCTCCGCGCTCCAGATATGCACATCCGCGGGGACGTATCTTTGGAAGTGAACACTTTCTAGTTGTCCTCCAAAACGTTCGTAAATCCAAATGTTCTTGGCCGGAATCCCGATTGAGATCAGGTTTTCAACGATTCCGGCAATCAGTTCCGGACTCGACATAATGTGCGGAGCGCCGGAGCAATTCACCTTGATGCCGATGATGTCCTGCGGCCCAAAAAACCGGGCCCAGCAATCCGCGTCGCTGCTGCCGCCGGTAAGCGATCGCATACCCGCCGAGAGCATCTGCTTTACGATGGTCCTGTCGACGCGAGCCGTAGCGCTATCGATCGACTTTTCGGAAAAGACCCGCACGACTTGCCCGACATGATCTCCGGGCATTCCGGATTTCTTCGCCGACGCAAAATGAGTGCAAATGCGGTACTTGGGAATCATTTCGCCGCCAGCGGCGGCGAGCACAGGCGAGGCCGCAGCAGCATACAAGAATGAGCGTCTATTCACTACGTTTATGCACAGTTTACCGTCACGTTAGTTCACCCAACTGCACGGCGGACCGGGCTTGTCTTCGCAGAGAAAGACTCTGAACCCGGGCTCCTTGTGCTTCGCTGTCCATTGCCGCCCCAGGATGTAGTACGGCTTTGCCCACACCTCACTGTCGAGCGTTCTCGGCGCGATCACCGATACGGATAGCATCGCTTGCGATGGACGCCCGGTACGGGGATCCATGATATGACTCCATAGCTTGCCATCGGCGTAGAAGAATTTTTCGTAGCTGCCGGAGGTTGACAGAGATTCGTCACGCAACGTCACACTTTCAACCGATCGCAGGGGGTTCTTGGGGTCCATAAGGTGGATCTCCCAGCCGCTTTTGTTCGGAGGATCTCCCAGTGCGTACATACTGCTTGCGCCAGCGGAAACAAGCGCCGAGCGCACTCCCTCGTTTCTCAGAACCCCAATCATGCGATCCACCGCGTAACCTTTACCTACCCCGCCGGGGTCCAGTTCCACTCCTTCTCGCGCGAAGCGAACCGTCCGGGTCTTCGAATCAAGAATGATGTTCTGATAACCAACCCTTTGAAGCGCGTCGGCAATGGCGCCCTCGGCGGGGAGATGCCCTGAACCCTTGTAAAAACCCCAGATCTTCATCAACGGTCCCACCGAAATGTCGAAGGTACCTTCACTTTTCCGGCTGTAATCCACGCAGGCCGCAAGCAATTCGAAGAGTTCGTGCGATACCTTGAACGGCTGCTGCGCTGCGAGCCGATTCATCTCGCTCCACTCGCTACGAGGTTTGTAGTTCGAGAGCATTCCGTCTAGTCGCTGCATCTCACGCAGCGCGTCTGAAATTGCCGATCGTAAGCGAGCTTGATCCTGACCGTATGCCACGACGGTTGTGACGGACCCCATCGCATCGATGCTCCCTTCCTGCCGCACGAGTCCTGAATGCCGGGCCTTCGCCTGGCGGCCCAAAGCAGCCACAGATAGGGCCAGCAGCATCGCAAAAACAAAAGTTTTCATTGTTGTGACAGTCAAGCTTCGATACCGTCGAAAGTGCACCTGCGGTGAGCTATTCGTACCGCAAGGCCACCATCGCGTCCAACTTCGAGGCCCGGTGCGCGGGAATATAGCAGGCGACGAGCGCGACCGTCGAAAACAGAGCGATCGCGCCGCAATAGGTCAACGGATCCATTGCGGTGACGCCATAGAGAAAAGACGTCAGTGTCCGCGACAGCGCAAGCGAAGCGATGAGGCCGGCTGCGATTCCCATTGCGACCAATCTCATTCCCTGCCCTGCAACCGTCTGGAGAATGTCGGAGGATTTCGCTCCCAAAGCTATCCGCACGCCAATCTCTTGGGTCCGTTGCGTCACCAGGTAGGCAAGGACTCCGTAAATACCCACGCAAGCAAGAACCAAAGCCAGTGCGGCCAATGCGCCAAGCAGCAATACTTGCAACCGCCGATCTGTGACTTCCTGATCCAGCAGATGCTCCAGGGTCATCACACTATCGACCGGTTGATCACGATCAATCGACCAGACCGCATTCCGCACCGCCCCGGCAAGGCTCATCGGATCGCCCGTGGTTCGAACCACCAAGCCGCGCAGCCACATCCAGTTGTCTTTTGATTGCCAATAGGGGAAATACATTTCCTGACGAGGCGCGCTGTCGAGTGCCATCTGGCGCACGTCATGAACCACGCCAACAATGCGCAGCCAGGGCGCCGCCTTATCCTCGGGCGCTCCCAATTTGAATCGCTTTCCAATTGGGTCCTGGTTGCCCCAGAATTTCTTCGCCATGGTTTCGTTGATGATCGCAACCGGCTGTGTGTGTTGCCCATCGCGGTCGTCGAAGAAACGTCCGCGCACAAGCGGGATCTGCATGGTCTCGAAGTACCCTGGCGTAATCACGCGATTGTTGGCGTCGTAGGTAACTCGCGGATCGAGCGCCATGCCTTCCGGCGTAAAGCCATTCGTTCCGCCGCGCCAGGTAAGTGGTAAGGCACTTGTGATTCCAGCGCGCTGGACGCCCGGCAGAGCTCTTACGCGTTCTAATAGCTGTTCGAAGAACGCTGAGCGCTTTTCGAAGTCCCGGTATTTTGTGTCCGGAACCTGAATCATTGCGTAAAGCACGTGGTCTGCCCGAAATCCCGGATCCAAGCCGCGTAGCTTCACAAAACTCTCGAGCAACAGAGCCGACGGAACCAGCAGCATGAGAGAGAGCGCGACTTCTCCCGCCACCAGCAGATTGCGAAACGCTCCTTTCTGCGCGCCCACGCTACCCCGCGCCCCCTCTTTCAGGACATCGTTCAAATCGACTCTCGAAACCTGCAGGGCCGGCATCAGCCCAAACAGAAAAACGCTCAGCAGCGAAACAAGCAGCGCAAAGGCGAGCACGGGCAGGTCGAGCGAAAGCAAGACCGCTCGCGAGAGGTCCACCGGAACCAGGTTCTTGAGAAAGGCTAAGCACCATTGTGCAATCAACAAACCGAGCAGCCCGCCACCGATGGCGAGCAGCGCACTCTCGCTCAGCAATTGCTTCACAATGCGGACGCGAGCTGCGCCCAGCGCGCTGCGAACCGCGATTTCGCGCTGCCTTCCGGCTGCACGCGAAAGCAGCAGATTGGCAATATTGCCACAGGCGATCAGCAGAATAAACGCGACTGCGCTCATCAGCAAGATCAGCCCGCGACGCACGTCACGCGTGAAGGTGTCTTGCAGCGGCTCGCCGAAAAAGCGCTGAATTCCGGCATTGGTCTCTGGAAATTGCTTTTGAAGTCGAACGCATACAACTTGCAAGGCGGCATTTGCCCGGGCAATCGTAACTCCGGGCCGAAGCCGCGCCACGACTTCTTGAAAATAATGTGCTCCGCGATTGGCGGCCTCTGCGGGAGTAAGTGCCAGGGGTACCCAGAAGTCCACGTCTTTCGCCGGGAACGCAAATCCGGGCGGCATGATGCCCACGACCGTGTATTTTTCGCTGTTCAGCCAAATCGCCTTGCCAACGAGTTTCTGGTCGCCTGCGAACCGGCCCTGCCACAGCCGATAGCTGAGGATGGCAACGTGTTCAGATCCCGGATGGTCTTCTTGTGGAACAAAGTCCCGGCCGAGCAGAGGAGCCGTGCCCAACGTTAACAAGAAATCCTGAGTCACTGCTCCGCCTTGGATTCTCTGCGGTTCGCTCGAAGAGCCGGTCAGATTGTAAGAGCGGCCATCGAATGCTGCGACACTTTCGAAAATTTGCGTCTGCTTCGTCCAATCCGTATAGTTGCCCGGCGCAGGCGTATTGCGTGGAAAGCCGACGCTACTCTCGTCCTCCCAAAGCGAAACCAGCCGCGCGGGATCTCGGTAGGGCAGCGAGCGCAAAAGCACAGCGTCCACCACACTGAAAATTGCGGTGGTCGCGCCAATTCCTAACGTGAGGGTCAGAATCGCAATGGCCGCAAACCCCGGAGTCTTGCGCAGCGCCCGGACGCCGTAACGCAGATCTTGTAAGAATGTGTCCATATCAGTTCTTTTGCGCACGCGTCCTGCCATTACGATCGCCAATGGAACCAAAGCTTCAGTTGCGTGGCTTCTCTGTGCCTTGTGTGTAAAACGGCTTTGGGTTTGACAGAATAGCTTTCCGGAAAAGCAACAGAAGGTCGGAAGGTTGGAATTGATGATCGGAGATGGGATCAATCTGTGCGGTCTCAACAATGGCTCAAGTTCGTCTCGACCCCAGCCGACGCGAAAGAGAAGAGTTCTTCAAATACGAGAATTAGTGCGCAGCTCATGTCAGCGGAAAACTGACCAAAATTCTCAGCGCCACCAGGACATGTCAAAAACGCGTGTCGACCCGACGGGGATGGAACGGTAAATGCACGGTTCACGGAACCGGATGCAGATTGCAGCTTATCAAGAGCCGGGCACGCGACACGGAAAGGACGTGAAATGAGCGACTGGTGGCGAGATTTGCGGTTTGGGTTCCGGCTGCTGGGCAACAACAAAGGATTTGCTTTGATTGCAGTGCTGGCTTTGGCGCTCGGAATCGGGCCGAACACGGCCATTTTCAGCGTCATTTACGCGACTCTGCTGGCCCCAATGCCATATCCCCAACCAAAACAGTTGGTGGTGGTGTGGTCGAAGATCCAGGGCAGCCGCAATGGCGTGGCGGCGGGAGACTATCTGGATTGGAAGAACCAGAGCCGGTCGTTTCAAGGTTTGTGGGCGTGGACGGGTTTCAGCGCGAACCTGGGCGGAACGCAAGCGCCAGAGCTGGCGCGGGGCAGCCAGAACGTGCCGGGCATGACGGACGGAATGGGCATCAAGCTAATGCTAGGGCGCGACTTTCCACCGGAAGAGGCGCTGCCGGGACACGACCATGTGGTGATTCTGCGACACAAGCTGTGGGTGCGGCGGTTCGGCAGCAGGCGCGACATTATCGGACAGCAGATTCGCATAAACGATCAGCCGTACACGGTGGTGGGGGTTATGCCGGCTGGGCAGCAAGACCGAATGCCGAACGACTTGCTGGTTCCGCTGGCATTCAAGCCGGAACAGATCAACCACGATTTTCACTGGCTGCTGGTCATGGGGCGATTAAAGCCGGGCGTGACGATCCAGCAGGCGCAGGCGGATATGGACGCGGTGACGAAACACATCGGCGAGGTTTATCCGCAGGACAAGGGATGGGGAGCAACCGTCGAGCCGCTGCGCAACGATTTCCTCCCGAAGGAGCGGATCGCTGGATTGTGGCTGCTTATGGGCGGCGTAGGTTTTGTGCTGTTGATTGCGTGCGCGAACGTGGCGAATCTGCTGCTCGCGCGAGGGACGGTGCGGCAGCGCGAAATTGCAGTGCGGGCATCGCTTGGGGCGTCGCGTCGGCGATTGTTCGGCCAACTTCTGACGGAAAGCCTGGCGCTAGCGCTAGTGGGCGGCGTCGTTGGCGTAGGGCTCGGTTGGGGAATTCTGAAGGCGGTGGTGGCGTTTATGCCAGACCAGACACTTCCCTCGGAGGCGGATGTGAGCCTGAATATTCCGGTACTGTTGTTCACCCTCGGCGCCACGCTGATGGCTGGGATTCTAGCCGGATGCGCGCCGGGGTTCCAGGCGGCGCGGCTCGATTTGAACGAGACGTTGAAGCAGACGGGGAGATCAGTGAGCGGAGGACGGCACTGGTTGCGAAGGGTGTTGGTGGTGGGTGAATTTGCCCTGGCGCTGACGCTGCTTGCGGGCGCGGGGCTGGCGATTGATAGTTTTTGGAAAATTACGCAGCTCGATTTGGGCATACGAGCGGATCACATCCTGACGTTTTACTTGCCGGTGCCGGATGGACGATTAAAGGGGGCAGAGCAGATCCGGAACTTCTATACGCAGATGCTGGCGAACATTGAGGCGGTTCCGGGAGTCTCCGATGCCACAGTGACGACGGGAATGCCAGTGCAAGGGACAGGTTTCGGCATGCCGTTTTACATCGAGGGGAAACCGTTCGGCAATCCGGCGGATCGCCCAGGCGCGGGGTTCCAGATGGTCACGCCGGGGTATTTCGATACGTTCGGCGTGCGCGTGGTGAGGGGACGGCAGTTCAATGAGCACGATACAGCGGGTGCGCCGCGCGTCGCGATGGTGGACGAGCGGTTCGTCAAGAAGCATCTCAAAAATGTCGATCCGCTGCGGCAGCGGGTGATGGTCGAGGAACTTGTGCCGGGCGTGACGAAGCTTGGAGCGGCGGTCGCGTGGCAGATTGTGGGTGTTTTTCATTCGGTCCAGTATGGCGATCGGCCGAACGATTTTCCGATCATGTACGTTCCGTTCGCGCAGAGCCCGTGGCCGCAGGCGCAGATTGCGGTGCGAACGAGCGCCGATCCGGAGGCGATGACGAAGAGCATTGCGGCAGCGGTGCACATCATGTCACCGACGTTGCCCCTCGCGGGCACGGAGACTATGGATCGAATTGTGAACGAATCACGCGCCGGGGACCGCTTCGAAACGTTTCTTTATGGCAGCTTCGCGGCAGTCGCGCTTTTGCTCGCGGCGCTGGGAATCTATGGCGTGATTGCGTTCTTGGTGGAGCAGAGGACCCACGAAATAGGGCTGCGGATGGCGCTGGGAGCGGGACGCATCGCGGTGCTGAAGCTGGTGGTTTCCGAGGGCATGGCGCTGGCTCTGGCGGGACTGGTATTGGGACTGGGGGGCGCATGGCTGGTGGGCCGCGCGATGCAATCGATGCTGTATGGCGTGACGGCGTTTGATTACGGCGTGTTCGCCTCGGTGGGCGCAGTGCTGTTGAGCTCGGCACTGCTTGCGTCCTATGTGCCGGCACATCGGGCGGCGACGGTGGATCCGATGCTGGCTTTGCGGCAGGATTGAACCGCGCGCCGCGCTTAGCTTGTGGGCACGGGTTTCCCGAATCGACTGATACATTGTTTCCGGATTGATCCGATGACGCGCCACCCGAGGTCTTTGCAAATAGCCCCGTAGAAATGTGTGAAGCGCGAAAATCCGCTTGTTCGAGCTCTTAAGTTAACGCATATGGGCCTCAGCCCTGCGGCAAGTTGCTGACCTCCCAACCGCCGCCCAAGGCCTTGATCAACTGAACCGTCGCATCCATGCGCCGTCGGAGCAGGTCTACATCAGTCCGTTCGTTGCTGAGCGCGGTCCCTTGGGACGTGGTGACTTCGAGATACGTGACCAAGCCGCCTTTATAACGATTGAGCGAGAGCTGGAGGGAGTTTTCGGCCGCCGTCGTAGCCTCGTGCTGCTTTGATGCCTCCTGCTCGAGGATGCGCAGAGTGGAGAGATTGTCTTCCACTTCCTGGAAGGCAGTTAGAGCTGTCTGGCGATAATTCGCGACAGTGGCGTCATAGCCAGCCACCGCGGATTCCACCTGGGCGCGCCGCCGGCCCGCGTCGAAGACCGTTTGCAAGATCTGTGGCCCTACCGCCCAGTAGCGGCTTGGCCAAGTAAACCAATCGACGATGCTGCCGGATTGGAAACCACCGGTCGCACTAATCATGAGATCCGGAAAAAAGGCGCTTTTCGCGATACCGATCTGCTCATTGGCGGCCGCTACCTGCCTCTCAGCTCCTGCGATGTCCGGTCTCCGCTCGAGGAGCTGCGAGGGAACTCCAAAGGGAATCGGTGGCGGCTGTTCGGTTAAGGGGTTCGAGGGCAAAGTAAAGCCTTCGGGAACTCGACCGGCCAAGACCGCGATCGCGTGTTCAAATTCCGCGCGGGCCACGCCAACCTCAATATCCTGAGCTTGTGTCTGGTAAAGCTGCGTTTGCGCCTGCGCGACTTCGGCCTTGGATGCAACGCCGCCACTGTAGCGATTTTGCGTGAGTTCGAGCGCCTTTTGATACGCGATCACCGTATCATCGAGCAGCTTCTTCTCGGAATCGAGACTGCGCGCTTCAAAGTAGTCGACGGCGAGGTCGGTTTCAAGTTCGAGCTTTACGTTCTCCAGATCAGCCGCTGAGACCTGGAACTGTTCACGGGCAGCGGCAATGCTCCGGCGCACCCGGCCCCAGAGGTCCGCGTCGTAGGAGACGCTGATCGGAAGAACAAATGTTCCGTATTGAGTCCCGGCGATGCCCGTCGGACTATTTGTGGAGATGCGACTCGTATCAATCCCCGCGCCTGCGGTTATGGTCGGAAATAGAAAGGAACGGTTGTATTTGATCGCCGCCCGAGCCTGCCGGAAATTCGCTTCCGCGGCCTGTAACCTCTGATTGGCGGCACCAACCTGGACTTCCAGCTCATTTAAGCGGGCATCGCCGAACAACTCCCACCAGTTGGCGCGAACAGCCGAATCACTGGGTTGCGCCGTTTTCCACCCATTCGCTTCTTTGTAAGACGCTGGCGGCTGCTCGCTATACGAAGGCGCAGCCGGAACCGCCGGCTTACTGTACTTTGGCCCTACGGTACAACCGGTCAGCAGTACCGATAACGCCGGTACAGCCAGACCTGCCTTTCTGTTCATTCTCTTTTTCCCTATAAAGACTACGATTGCTCCTTCCATTTTCGGCTGCTCACCAAGGGCTCGCTAATTTGTGTGCCCTTGGAGCAGATCGATGAAGTCAAGACTCCACGGTGACGGAATGAGATTGAGACGCGCCACTGTAACCGGCAAGTGGAAACGACGAGGGCCGGCGCTTCCCGGATTCAGGTACAGAACGCCCGAACGCTCGGTACGGCCGGGCTTGTGCGAGTGTCCACTAACGACGATGTTGAAGTGAGCGCTGGCAGAATCGAGATCAAGCTGCTGAATATCGTGCAGCACGTATATCAGGGCGGAATGCGCCTCGACGATCGCTGTCAGAGGTAATGAGGCCGCCCAAGCGCTCTTGTCGATATTTCCCCTGACCGCCACGACCGGCGCGATCGCGCGTAGCCGTTCGAGTGTCTCAGCGTTGCCGACATCGCCCGCATGGATGATCAGATCGGATCCTTCCAGGGCGGATACCGCTTCCTGACGGAGGAGGCCATGGGTGTCTGAGATCAGACCGATGATTGAAGCATCGCTCACGGTCTGATTCCGTCGAGGCAAACGACTAGCGCGACTTACTTTCGACGGCACTCAATACTCTGCGCTCTTGTTTCAAGCCGAAGAGCTGCGAGGCGAGCGAAATGAAAACGCTCCGAGCAGGTGAGTCGCGCAGGAACATCCATTCCAAGGCCCGCACGGAAAGGGGCGGATGCCAGCCCGGGTCCCGTTCCTTGCGCCTTTCAATGATGCCGTTCAAAGCGGCGCGGGGCTGCGTACGAAAGCTATCCAGCATGGCGGTCTGGTGTACGCAGGAGATCGTGCAGAAGGGCGCACAGCCTTTTGGTTTTGCACTCTCGCGCAGAATGTCCTCGCGCGTGTATCGCGCCAAGGGAATGGCAGGGTATCCACGCTGCTGCGAGCAGTAATGAACTAAGCCGTCCTCACAGACGTAAAGAAACCGTCCGCCGGCCGGGCAGTGCCACTGGTTCGGGAGACCCTGAACTATGTTGCGCTGAAAGCCGTCGTGATGCACAAACGAGAACAGTCCCGAACGCAGCTTTAGAATGCGATCGTAGACGTCGCTTTGCACCGGGCTCAGCGCCTTTAGTTGTCCGGAGCCGTCGTGCAGCACGCCAACAGTGCTGGTGAAACCGAGTTCACGCGCCCGCGCGGCGATTCGGAAAGCGTCCTCCGGGTGCCGGATATCACTGCCCAAGACCGAATTGATCGTGATATCGAAATCAGCATATTCAGCGAGCCACTGCAGCTTTCGGTCGAGCACCTTCAAGCTCTTCTTTGAGACCTCATCCGGCTGGACGTTATCAATGCTGATCTGAAGGTAATCCAGGCCGGCTGCGTTCAGGCGTTTGATGCGATCTGGAGTGAGCAGATAGCCGTTGGTGATGATGGTCACAATAGCGTCGCCCTCACGGGCGCGCTGGATCAGCAGATCAAGGTCAGGGTGAAGAGTTGGCTCGCCGCCACTGAACGTAATAATGCCTGTGCCCAGCTTACAGAGTTTGTCGATTCGTCGCGACATTTCATCCAAGGGGACCGGTGGCGAATGCTTGTCGTACTCGTTGCAGTAGGTACAGGAAAGATTGCAGCGGCGAATCGGAATGATTTGAGCCAGGATGGGCGTTGCCGGCGAGGCCATCGTCCGCGCGAACATGCGTGCTTCGCGCCACCTGCGCTGTGCTCTGACTAAAGGCCTCACACTCTCTAGACCAACTGTAATACTTCGCGAATTGCGATCAGACCACGATGATATACTCCGAGACTTCTACCAAAATCGGGTAGATTACTCGGAGGCTTGATGAACATTCACAAACTCTTAATTCTTACGACAGCCGTGGCGTCGACGGCTAGCCTGCTATTGGCGGCCGGTTCCTCTGCACATTCAGTGGCGTCTCCATTTGTGAAGATCGGCCCGCAAGCAACCTTGGCCGGTACCGTTGCGCCCGAATATCTTTTGTTTACATGCCAGGTTGTCGGTTTGAGTCCTGACATCACCTGCTACGACCCATATCAAATCCGGCATGCTTATGGAATTGACACTCTTATCAACGCAGGTTTTGACGGTGCCGGGAAGACGATCGTTATTATCGACGCATTTCAATCGCCGAACATTAAGGCGGAACTCAACGTTTTTAACACCTTCTACGGTCTGCCAAGCCTGAATGGGCTTGGCGGACCCTCCAACTCGAGCCTGGGCACGTTTACACAAATCGCACCCGACGGCCTGACTCCCTTCAAACCAGGTGATCCCCTCATGACCATTTGGGCGCAAGAGATCTCTCTCGATGTTCTGTGGGCACACGCCATTGCGCCGGCTGCGAACATCGTCCTGGTGCTTGCGAAATCGAACGACGATGCAGATCTTCTGAGCGTCACGAAGTATGCCGTGGATCACCGGCTCGGCGATGTCATATCGCAGAGCTTCGGTGACAACGAGAGTTGTGTTGGGTCGGACCTGTTAGCGGAACAACACAAGGTGTTTGCCGAAGCCACAAGGAAGAACATTACGCTATTTGCGTCGAGCGGCGATCTCGGTGCGGGACAGCCAACCTGTGATGGCAGTGCGCTAGTCAGAGCAGTATCTTCCCCTGCTGTTGATCCGCTGGTTACAGGGGTAGGCGGTACCGAGCTGCATGCGGCTCGCTACTGCTTCGAAGTCTTCGGTTGTGACCCGGCCACGAATCCGCTTCCAGGAACCTACCAGGGCGAGGTTGCCTGGAATGAGCCTGACATCGGCGCCACAGGTGGCGGATTCAGTGTCTTGTTCGGCGAGCCGCCGTATCAGGAAGGAGTAGTAAAACGAGTGCCTGCGGTATCGGATAGCCCTACAGGCGGCGGACCCGGTATTTTCTTTGGCGGAGCGATAAACGGCGGCAAGACGCGAGGAGTGCCTGATGTGTCGTATAGCGCCGCGGTGTTACACGGTGTGCTGACTTATCTGGACATCCCCGGCCTCCCGGGGGGACCTAGATGGTACCTATTCGGCGGCACCAGCGCCGGGTCGCCTCAATGGGCGGCTATCATCGCAATCGCGGACGAAAAAGCGGGCTCTGATCTGGGCTTTATCAACAAGAGCCTCTACGACATAGGTCGAGCTTTTCCACTTTACGCGGCGTCGTTTTTTGACGTGACAGTCGGCAATAACTCATTTGACGGAATAGCCGGTTTCAATGCCGGACGAGGTTGGGATCCCACAACCGGTCTCGGTTCCCCTAAAGCCAACCGACTCGTCAATTACTTGATCCAATTCGTTTCGCCGGGTGATGGCTTATCCGCCATAGCGGGTTCAGAGCCGCATGACAACGGTCAAAAGTTCGCGACTGGATTCGTCAAGCCTCACTGACGCACATGCACGAGTTTGCGACGTAATCACGTCGTGAAGCTCAACTGAAAGGCAGCAAGTTAGTGCTATACGCGATCGTAAAAGCAGTTTACCGCGTTGCGAGATGCGGTCTTCAATTCGGCCGCATGACCACTTTCACGCACTCGTCCTGCTTGTTCTTGAACGTCTCGAAGGCTTCTGGCGCATCTTCCAGCCGTAAGCGGTGCGTGATGATGAAGGTCGGATCAATTTGCCCGTTCTGAATCCGTTCCAGCAAAGGCCGCAAATACCGATGCACGTGCGTCTGGCCGGTCTTAATGGTCAGCGCACGATTCATTATCGAGCCGAACGGAACCTTGTCAATCAAACCGCCATAAACGCCAGGAACTGAAACCGTTCCCCCGTTCCGGCACGCCATGATCGCCTCCCGAAGCGCAATCGGCCTGCCCGTCTCCAGCATCATCGCCTGCTTCACACGATCGTACGCGTAGAGCGGCCCGGGCATGTGCGCCTCCATTCCTACTGCGTCAATGCAGGCGTCCGGTCCGCGCCCTCCGGTCATTTCCATCAAGGTGTCGTAAACGTTCGCCTCCTCGTAGTTGATCGTTACGGCTCCAGCTTTTTCTCGAGCCATGCGCAGGCGCTCGGGGACGCGATCGATCGCGATCACCCGCTCTGCTCCCAGCAGATAAGCGCTCTTAATCGCGAACTGGCCGACGGGTCCGCAACCCCACACGGCAATCGTGTCTCCGGGCTGAATGTTGCACTGCTCGGCAGCCATGTAGCCGGTGGGAAGAATGTCAGACAGGAACAACACCTGCTCATCTGTAAGCTCATCGGGAACTTTAAGCGGTCCCACGTCTGCGTACGGCACCCGTGCGTATTGCGCCTGCCCGCCGGCGTATCCGCCTACCAAATGGGAATAGCCGAAAATGCCGCAAGGCGAGTGGCCCCACAGCTTCTCTGCCATCCAGGCGTTCGGGTTTGAGTTTTCGCATAGCGAGAACATCTGCCGTTCACAGAAGAAGCAGTTGCCGCACGCGATCGGAAACGGGACTACGACCCGGTCTCCTATTTTCAGGTTGTGCACGCCGCTGCCCAGTTCGACTACCTCGCCCATAAACTCATGGCCTAGGATGTCGCCGTGCCGCATAGTGGGAATGTAGCCGTCGTAGAGGTGCAAGTCTGAACCGCAGATGGCGGTGAGCGTGATTTTGATAATCGCGTCTCGCGGATTCAGGATCTTCGGATCGGGAACGTCTCTGATCTGCAGGTCATGCTTTCCGTACCAACAATTCGCCTTCATAAATAATCCTCGAAATCTTGTAAACGTTGAACGTGAGATGCGTCTCGTTCCGTCAGGTGCTCGAAAGCACCCTCCCGGAGCTCTGTCCTTCGATCGTCGGGACCTCTCCCGTCTCGATCACCGCTTTGAAGCGCCGCAGGTCCATCTTGGCCTGCACGCTGGGTTCTTCTCCGAAGAGCTTCGCGATCAGCGCGCCCGTCTTTCCTCCCGGAGGATCATATTCAATGCAGGCCTTGACTATTGTTCCGCGTCCACCCGGAGCGCTCTCGAACTCCACTGAACCGCTGTTGTTCACATCCGCGCCCTCGAGCGAACGCCAGGCTATGCGATTAGGAGTGTCTTGGATGAGCTCTGCATCCCACTCAACCTTCTGGCCGGCCGGCGCCGTTACGACCCAATGCGACCTGCTGTCCCCGGTCACGCGAACCGATTCGAGGTGCTTCATAAACCTTGGCAGGCTTTCGAGGTTTCGCCAGAACCGGTAGCAATCCTCGGGCGAGCGATTCACCGCAATCGTCTGTACCGTTCGAATCGTGTTAGAGGAGGCCCCATTGCGCAGTTTCACCGCGCAGAGAACGTCCAGCGCTGTCACCGCAGCGACCGCGCCGATCGCGCCTCCCAACTTACCCTTCTCTGTCCTGCTCGAGTTCAATCCCGCTCCGAGCAGCGCGAGGTCCACCGCGTCACCGGCCACCCGGCCGGTCATCGATCGCACTGGTCTCTTTTCGAGGAGCACCGCTATTCCGGCGGCGATCTCCCGCGCCCCCATGCTGCGAATCAACATCTCGTGTCCTCGTACGCCAATGAGGCGGCCTAACTGCCGTGGCGCCAACAGCTCGGCTGCACCTAATCCGATGCTGAACCATCCCAGCGCGCGTGCTCCGCGCATATGTTGATTTCCGTTACTTGTCCCAAATCTCGTCGGCATATGTTGTTCACTTGCCTCTGAATGCGTAAGTACTTGTGTTGACATTCTCTTTCCCAGTCGGGTGTTGGACTCCACTCCCGCGGCAGGATTTCCTCGTACTCTTACCCACAGCCCTTTAGCTATTAAGTGGATGTGGTATCCGCCGTGATGTTGATCCCTGCCCTGAGACCGGCAGCGGTCCTCCCCTAATTCTTCTCTGTTTGGAGTAGAATTAAGCTGTGGAGGGATATACACCTGCGGAAGCTGCCGCAGTAACGGGTTTGCCCCTGGGCGCGGTTCACAGGGCAATTGACAGCCGGTTGATACGCCCCCGCTCCGCGCGATCAGGTGCAACGGTTCGGCGCCTGCTTAGTAAAGAGCAGTTAGTCTTCCTTCAGCTAGAAGCAGAAGGACTGCGGTTTTTACCCGTGAGCACCCGGCGAGAGATTGCCGAGAAGCTCCAAAAGACTCCCAAGATCGACTTTTTGCCTATCGGAAATGGAACCGCACTGTTCGTCGAGTTCAAGACCGCCCGCCGCAAGGTGGAGAGCCAGTTGAAGCAGCTTGCCCGTACCGAACAAATGGTGGTCAGGAATCCTGAGATTATGCGCGGGACACCAGTATTCAAGGGCACGCGAATCCCCGTGGACTTGGTCGCCGACATGCTGGCCCAGGGCGCTACGGCGGAGGAGATTCTTGAAGGCTATCCGACTCTCGATGAGGAAAAAATCGCCATTGTGCCTTTGTACATGCGTGCATTTCCACGGCGCGGCCGTCCAAGGCGCTATCCCTGGCGGGGAGCGAAGGCCAAGAACCGGAAGTCGTTCCCAGTGGGCACTCTGCTCAGGAGTGCATGAGGTTTCTGATTGACGAATGCGTGCATGAATCGCTGGTTGGAATCGCTCAAACGGCTGGCTTCCAGGCGACACATGTCAATCATTTCGGTTTGAACGGCAAGCCAGACTGGGTACTGCGCGAGCGGATCATTAGGGATGAATTCACGTTCGTGACGAACAACCGCGTGGACTTCATTCGTCTCTTCGGCAAGAATGGAACTGCACGCCGGGCTGATCATCCTTGTCCCGAACGTAGTGCCAGTGTTACAACGAGCACTCTTCAAGGCGGCGATTCTGCAGCTCGAAGGAAGAGAACTGGTCAATACCGTTCTGGAGATCGCGATAAAGGGAAAAATATTACCAGCGAAGAATATGAACTGTCCGGTTATCGGCCTGAATAGAATTACTCGCTTCTCAAACTTTCCATCGGCTCAATCGTAGCCGCGCGACGGGCTGGAACAAACGCGGACATCATAGCTACGGCCGCGAATAGTGCCGCCACGCCAGCAACCGTGAGAGCATCATTTGCCCAATTCACCGTCATTACTGCGCGGATCACTGTCCGGAGAGCCCACGTGGCGAACAGACCGAGCGCCAAACCGATTCCGAGCATGAAGCCAACCCGGCGATACACCATCCCGAAGATCCGCGATTGGGTTGCGCCCAGAGCGATTCGGACGCCGATGTCACGTGTGGACACCTCTACCTCATGGCTGATCAACCCGTAGAGCCCTACCAGCGCGAGCACAATCGCCAGGCCGGCGAACGTTCCGAAAAGCCAGTTCTCCAGCCGCTCAAACGTGACGGCCTGCGCGATTACGTGATTCATGCTTTCGGGGGTCCGGAACGGAAGCGTGGGGTCAATTTCATGGAAAATACGGCGCAAGTCCGAAGTAACGGCTTCGGGCTTTCCCGCGGTTCGCAATACCAGATGCATGGAAGGAACTACCATCAGCCTCATGGCCGGCGGAATCTGCGAGATGGGCCAATCCATCTCGGCCAGCGGCCGATCATAGATGCTCTGTCGGATATCGCGCACCACCCCCACAATGACCACCTTGTCGTCACTATCGATCACCTGGCCAATCGGGTCCTGGCCGCGCGGAATGTATCTCTTTACGAAGGTCTCGTTGACCACCGCGACGCGCTGCGAATTCGGCGTATCGAGCGCAGCATTCAGCAACCGTCCACGTACGAGCCGATCTTCAAACACCGAGTAGTAGCCCGGCGTCAGCAGCCGGATCTCCGCCAACCGCTCTTCACTCGGCGGATTGGGTGGCTGGCCTGCAATGTGTACGTCGCTGTTCCACCCCCAGTTTTGTATCGGAACCACCTGAATGAGGCCGGCGCTCTTGACGCCCGGAATAGTTTGGACCCGCTCGAGCATCGGCGTATAAAAATCCGCAATCACGTCGCGGTGTTCGTAACTCCCTGGCGAAAGATCGATCTCCGCCGTCAGAATATGGTCCGGCATGAATCCGAAGTCTGCGTGCTGCAGTCCCGAAAGCACCCGGAACACGAGACCGGCCGTAACCAGCAGCACCAAAGCCAGAGCTACCTGCGTGATGACGAATGCCGCCCGCAGTCGATGTTGACCGCGGTCAGCGCCTGCACGTCCTCCAGATCGCAGAACGCAGTTCGCAGATAACGAGGAAAGCCGTGCAGCGGGAATCACTCCCGCCAACAGGCTGGTGAGGATGGCAACCGCGAGCGACACGACCAGAACCGGCAGATTCACGCGCACTTCGGCTCCGCGATTGAGTGCCGCAATCAGCAGCACGCTCGTCGCGCGCAGCAATCCGAACGCAAGCGCCACGCCCGCCACTCCGCCCAGTACCGCATAGATTAGGGTTTCGGCGAGGAATTGACGCACCAATCTTGCCCGGCTCGCTCCAAGCGCCGAGCGCACCGCGGTTTCAAGTTGAACTCGCACACCTCGGGCAAACAGCAACCCGGCGATGTTGACGCAGCCGATCGAAAGCAGCGCCAGCACAGCGTAAAGGAGCAGGCGCAGAGCTGCCGACGTGTTGCCGACTGTGAATGAAGGAAGATCGATGAGCTTCGCTCGCCGGCCCTTCGTATCGGGATAAATGCGCCCCAACTGATTCAGAACGCGATTGAACTCCTGCTCAGCAGCTTGCGCTGTCACTCCCGGCCGAAGCCGCCCTATTGTCGGAAGCCAATGATTGCCACGTCCCGTGCGCTGGTTGGGCGTCATATCCAAAGGACGGTAGACGGCGTTCGTCTCGTTGATGGGGAATCGAAAGCCCGGCGGCATCACACCGATCACGCTGTAAGGATGGCCATCGAGTTTTACTTTCGCGCCGAGCACGTCTGCCCGGCCGCCGAAGAGGCCACGCCATACCTCGTAGCTCAACAGCACTACAAAATTCCGGCCCGGCTGCTCTTCTCCATGTACGAAGGTGCGTCCCAGAACCGGCTTCACCCCGAACACGTCGAAAAAATTGTCAGACGCTGATACGGCCGGTAATGAAATGGCTGTGCCGCCGTTCTCGAAGTTCACGCTGCTAAAGCTGTTGTACGCTGCCAGCGCAGAAAATGCAGTCGCTTCGCGCCGCCAGTCCACAAACTCCGGATAGGACGCCGGCTGCGTATAGTTTTGCGGCGAATACGTTCTGAGCGAGAATATCCGGCTGGGGTGGTCGTAAGGTAATGGCCGGATGAAGACGGCATCTAGAACGCTGAAGACCGTAGTACACAGACCTGCAGTAAGCGCCAGAGTTCCCACCACGGCGAGCGTGAAGCGCGGCGATTTGCGAACGATCCGCAGCGCAAACCGGAGGTCCTGAAGCAGGGTGTGCATAGCCAATATCTATTCTCTCCACGAAACGTCGGGCGGAACTCTGATTCAATAGATGAATTCGTCAATGGAACCTGCTGCCCTGCAGTTTGCGATTTTCATCATCGCCGTAGCCCTTGTCTTCGATTTCGCGAACGGCTGGCACGACTCGGCCAACTCCATCGCCACCATCGTCTCCACACGTGTCCTATCGCCGCTGCAAGCCGTCATCTGGGCCGCGTTCTTCAACTTCATCGCGTTCGCTCTTTTGGGAACCAGAGTTGCGCATACTATCGCGAGCGATATGGTGGACATCCACCAGATCGAAGAGCATTGGCGTCTCTGGGTACTTCTATGTGGCCTCATGGGCGCAATCGCCTGGGACGTTCTCACCTGGTACGTCGGCCTGCCGACCAGCTCTTCCCATGCGCTCGTCGGCGGGTATGCGGGAGCCGCCATCGCCGCCCATCACGGATCGTTTACCGTTCTCGAGCCGTCCGGCTGGATAAAAACCGTCGCGTTCATATTTATCTCTCCTCTGGCCGGACTGGCGCTCGGCTACTCCATCATGCTCGGCATCTTATGGATTTTTCGACAAACCGCCCCGCAAAGAGTCGAAGCCATCTTCCGTAGGGGGCAGCTTCTCTCGGCAGCGCTATACAGTCTGGGGCATGGCGGCGCCGACGCTCAGAAGACGATGGGAATTATCGCCGCTGTTTTGGTCGCGGCTCGCTTAGACCTCGTGGCCGCCCGGCACATCCCGCTGTGGGTGGTCGTCACTTGCAACTTGGCGATGGCCTTCGGCACGCTGAGTGGCGGCTGGCGCATCGTCCACACAATGGGTGCGAGATTAACGCGCCTGAGACCGGTCGGAGGTTTTTCAGCCGAAACCGCCGGCGCTCTTACTCTCGGTCTCGCCATCTTTGGCGGCATACCTGTCAGCACCACTCACACCATCGCCGGAGCGATCGTCGGAGTCGGGGCCGTCCGCCGCCTTCATGCCGTTCGTTGGGGCGTTGCCGTGACTATCGTGTGGGCTTGGGTGTTGACCATCCCCGGAGCCGCTATTATGGCTGCTGTCGGCTTACTAACTGCGAAGGCACTGCACGTTTAGAGGGGAGGCGCGGCAAAGCACGATGGACACTGATTAAGCCGCACATTCCCCAGTCGTCGCTGCCGTGAATGCGGCCACCCACTGGCAGCTACACCGAGGTGAAATTCCTTGGGCGTAATCTCCAAGGATCTGTTCCAGCGCATCCACATCAATCCGACGCTGCAGAATGTCCAGAGCGTAACGGGCCGCGCCGCCGCCTAAACCAAGCACATCATTCTTCGCGTAACGCGATCACAGGGTCTACGCGCGCGGCTCGGCGCGCCGGAAACCAGCACGCCACGAAGGTGACGACCGCCAGCAGCATCGTGACACTCGCCATCACCATCGGATCGAGCGCTGTGACTCCGTAGAGCATGCTTTTCAGGAATTGCGTGAATCCTAGCGACGAGACAATTCCCACGAAGAGGCCGATACCCGCCAGCCACATTCCTTGTTTGATTACCAGGCCTAAGAGGTCTTGGCGGGCAGCACCAAGGGCCGCTCGAATGCCGAGTTCGCGTGTACGCTGCGCGACCGAATAGGAAATGACACCATAGAGGCCGATAGCGCCCAGCAACATCGCCAACCCAGCGAATATGCCGAGCAGAGTCATGGTGAAGCGTTGCCGCGCAATCGAGGTGTCCACTACCTGCTCCAGCAGGCGCGGTTCGGCCATCGGAACGCCGCCCGATGCAACCAGAGTTTCACGACGGATCCGCTCCGCCATCACGAGCGGATCGCCGGAGGTTCGTATAACCCAATTCACAGGCAACAACTGATTGCCCATGGCCATGAGCGTATCGGGAAGCTGCGCTACCGGCTCGAAGTAGATCGGCTGGGGAGGAGTACCCAAGCCTTCGTCGTGCGTATCACCGACTACACCCACGATCTCCCGCGGAAGATCGGCGAAGAGAGGGCCCATGATCCGTCCCACCAGGATTTGCTGTCCGAGCGGGTTTTCGTGCGGAAAGTATTTGCGCGCGAGAGCTTCATTGATAATGATCACGCGCCGAGATTGCTGTGTATCGCGCGGAGTGAATGCCCTCCC
>JAFATG010000086.1 GCA_019244055.1 Acidobacteriaceae bacterium
CGGGCAAATGTGCGCTCCGGTCGAGCAGGCGGCTGTAGAGATTCAGGAGCGCAGGACCCCTCTGGGCCAGCCTGTCGGTATCGATGCCGATGAGGGCGACGTCTTTTGGATTGAAGCCAGGATTCAGAGTTAGCAACCGGAATAAGCTGCCGGCAAACAGACCAGCTCCGGCAACGAGCAGGACAGAGAGAGCGGCCTGCGCGGCCAAGATGATTCGTCCTACACCTACACGGCTTTCAGCAAGACGCAGGTTATGCGCGCGCTCCTTCAGTGAAGCCGAGATGCCTACGCGCGTCGCTCGAAACGCGGGTCCAAGGCCGAAAAGCAGCCCACCAGCCGTGATGGCAAGGAGAGTGAAGAGGACGACCCTCCAATCGGGATGGAGATCAAATTGAGCGGGCTCTCCTGAAAAAGAGTGACGCTGGCTGGCAGATAAAAAGCCGACCAGAAGACGCACCGACCAGGACGCGAATGCGATTCCCGCCAAACCGCCGATGAGCGATATCAGAACGCTTTCGGTCAGCAATTGCCGAATAATGCGGGTTCGGCTCGCGCCCATAGCCAGTCGGACGGCGATTTCCCGTTGCCGGGCGGAAGCACGAGCGAGCAACAGATTCGCCATGTTGGCGCATGCGATGAGCAGCACGAGGACAACGAGAGTCATCAGGATGGCCAAGGGGTTGCTGAACTGCGTCCGAAGAAAAGTCCACCCTTGCGCACCGGGTGCCGTGAAAAACTGCCGTTGGAGAAATTTCTTCTGATCTAGAGGTCCCCAGTTGGTCGGGAGGGCATCATGGAGTATGCGCGTAGAAGTAATTGCCAGTTCAGCATCGGCTTGCTTCGGAGAAATGCCCGGCTTCAGACGGCCCATGGTGACGAGCCACCAGCAACTACGGCTCGCGAGGCAGGCTTGATCGTCCACCTTGCTGGTCAGAGGCACCCAAATTTGAGGCTTTGTACCTACCTCTGCGCCGGAGAAGCCGGGCGGCATGATTCCAATGATGGTGAATCGCGTTCCATCGAGGGTAATACCAGACCCAATGGCGGACGGATCCCTCTGAAAATGGCTCGACCAGAACTGGTCACTGATAACTGTGACCGGACCATCTTTGCCACCCTCGGGCTTGTCATCTGCTGAGGTGAACGTACGACCCGTAACTGCCGGGACGCCCAGGCCCGAGAAGTAATCTCCGCTGGCGAACATGCCGGGCACATGAACCATGTCAGGTCCGGAATTCATCTGAAAGCTGTGGGATCCCCAGGTGAACACGTGCGAGAAGACCTGCGTTTCCTGCTGTATCGCTCGAAAGATCGAGTAAGTGAAATCGGAAATCGACTGACGGCCGTGAGTGTTCGCTAGCACTGTAAGCAGCCGTTCAGGTTGCGGCACGGGCAGAGGGCGGAGAAGCAGCGTATTAATCAAGCTGAAGATCGCGGTGTTCGCACCGATGCCCAATGCCAACGAAAGCACTGCAATTGTCGTAAACGCTGGACTTTTTCGGAGCATCCGAACGGCATATCTGAGGTCACGGCCGAGATTCTCGATCATGCCAACCCGCCGCCTGTCCCTGCACTCCTCCTTGCGCTGTTCGACACCCTGCATGGCACGTAGCGCGACGTAATGCGCCTCGTTCGGGTCAGTGCCCCGGGCGATTTCCTGTTCGGCGCACTGCTCGAGATGGTAGTTGAGCTCGTCCTCGAGTTCCTGTTCCACCTGCCGGGGGTGAAATATGGATCGGAGCCGCAAAGGAAGCGTGTAGATCCAACGCTCGATTTTCATCTCAGGCCTCCTCGAGCCGGACTACGTGGGAGATTGCGTTCGAGAGGCGTTCCCAGCTTGCGGCTTCTCTTTCCAGTTCCTTACGGCCCAGGCGGGTCAGCGAATAGAACTTGGCGCGGCGGTTGTTCTCAGTGACCTTCCACTCCGCCTTGATCCATCCCTCCTGCTCGAGCTTGTGCAGGGCCGGATAAAGCGAACCGTCGCTGACTTGCAGAACTTCCCCGGAGATTTGCTTCAAGCGGAGAGAAATGGCCCAGCCGTGAAGAGGCTCGAGGGCCAGAATCTTCAGCAAGAGCAGGTCCAACGTGCCTTGGACAAGATCGGAAGGTTTACTCATCTCGGTTATCGAGGTCAGTATATAACATGCTTCTCTCGGTAAACAAGGCGAGAATTGCCAGGAGCGGGTCCAAGCACACAGATAAAATGGGGCGAATGCAGCTCCGTTGCAGTTTGCTGCTTTTAGCTTTCTGTCTCAATTCCGCCCCGCAATCGGCGACGAATATCGCCCAGTTGGAAGCGTCGGCCCGCAGCGCCATCGCAGCAAAGGACGTCAATGCGGCGCTGAATGCCTATGAACAACTTGCCAAACTGGTACCGACCTCAGCGGCTTATCAGGACGAGATCGGATTCCTGCTCGCGGCAAGCAACCGGGCGGGCGACGCGGTCCCGCACTTTAAGCGAGCGACTCAACTCGATCCTAAGATGGCGCAGGCGTGGTATCACCTGGGAGTCGCTCTCCTCTTAACCAAGCGGACTGATCCGGGTATCCGCGCTTTGCAAAAGGCGGTGGCCCTCGCGCCGGATAACGCAGATTACCGTTTTCACCTGGGCTCGGCGTACAACGAAGCCGGGCGCTATGCGCAAGCCATTCCAGAGTTGAAGAAAGCTTCGACCCAGCTCTCTCGCAACGCCGCGGTTTGGGAAGCGTTGGGCCAGGCCTGCCAGCAACAGAAGCGCTGGAGCGAAGCGCGCTCTGCCTATCAACACGCGCTCGAACTAGACCCGAAGAACGTGGGCGTTCGGAACAGCTATGGGCTAACGCTGGTGAACTCGGGTAGGTCATCCGAAGCGATCGCGCAGTTTCGAAAAATTCTGGCGCAAGATCCCGAAAACGTTCAGGTTCAGGTAAATATCGGATACGCATACATCGGGGCTGCTGATTACAAGGAAGCGATCCGGCAACTCTCGGCGATAGCGCGCGCGCATCCGGAGGCCGCTTCCGCCCATTACGACCTGGGCGTTGCATACAAGCAGAGCGACGATCTGGTTCATGCGGAGGCTGAATTTGAGAAGACGACCGAATTGGATCCCTCCTTGACGGAAGCCCATTACTTGCTGGGCATGACGTGCATCGATGCAGGCAAACCGGACAAAGCGGTCCAGGAGTTCCGAGCTGCCGTTGCCCAGAAGCCCAGCTATGTGGAGGCTTGGTTTGAGCTGGGGACCATTCTCAAGGAACAGGGAGACACGGACGGCGCTATTGACGCGCTTCGCCATTCTGTCGCGCTGGACGACACCGACGCGGCGGCATTCAACACACTCGGCCTCCTGCTCCGCCGCAAGGGCGACACGGAAGGCGCCAAACAGGCATTCGCGAAGGCCGCCCAACTCCGCGCGGCCGAAGCACAACAAAAGGAAAAAAAGCTCGAACTGGGCGCGGCTCGCGCAGGCAAATGAGTGCGCGGATCGATCAAAAAATATTGCCGGTAACTTGCGCCGCCGCCTTTTGAGCCCTGTCGATCAGCATTTCCGGTTGTGCCGATTGGTTGTTGGTGGTGGCCCGAACCGTAATGACTCGATTTCTTACGCGGGTTGCAAGCTGTGCCACGAGCAGACCCTGCGCTTGCATCTTACATACAAATGCCTCGTTCCCGATTCCTTTCACGTCCGTTGCGGGCCCGCTGCATTGGCTGCGGTAGCGGGCCAGCTCTGGTACCGGATCCGTCGAGGTTGTGACGTCAACGCGAAGGAGTTCTGTCAGCTCCTTCCCGCTCTTTGTGAAGGTACAGACCCCATCATCAGGATTGGTCTTTCCGTGAGCTATTGCGGCGCTAGCATCACCGCCCAGAATGCCGCTTGCGGTCGCGGTGTTAATCCAAGGGCACACCTGTTCCGCCGCGAACAGAGCCGTACTCGAAGCAAGAAAAACCGCGATCAGCAAAGACCGCATCAGGCCTTCTTCGCCGGAGTCAGCGGTTCAGCGCTAAGAATTTTTCCGCCTTCCTGAAGCACATACAGCTTGTTCGGCTCGAGACTCTGGAAGTGATCCACTTGCCCGCTGAGCCATCGAAGCTCAACAGAATCGACCTTCTCCGCCTGATCGAGACCGAAGTGCATGCGCAGATCATTCTGGGAGAAGTAACTCCCGCCACTTCGCAGCTCATCGATCTGCACGAGCGGCTTGGCTGGATTGGGCTTTACTTGGGCGACTACCGTTACGCGCGTTCCAATGCCAGTCCGGTTCGATTTGACTCCGACTAATTTGATCTTGATCCATTTCCGGTTTAGCGTGGAATCGCAGCGAAGCAATTGCGGGATCGCATTGACGCAATTGACAGCCACATCGATATCGCCGTCGTTATCATAATCGCCGAATGCACAGCCTCGAGCCGGAGCGTTCTCCATGATTCCCGGACCGCCTTGTGCAGTTACTTCCTCGAAACGACCGTTTTGCAGATTCCGGTAAAGGTACTTGTGTTCGGCGTATTTCAGGTCAGCTTTGGATAGATCAACTTCGGGATAAACGTGCCCGTTGGACATCAGAATGTCGAGCCATCCATCGTTATCCATGTCGAAGAAACCAACTCCCCAGCCTAAGAGCCGCGTGTTGACGCCCAGCCCGCTCGGATACGTTCGATCTTCGAACGAGCCGTCTCCCAGATTCGTGTACAGCGAGTCAGTGTCTCCGGCAAAATTGGTTTTTACTACATCAAGATTACCGTCGCGATTGTAATCGCCGATGCTCACGCCCATACCCGCTTGCGGTTTGCCTTCCGGAGATAGCGCGGCGCCGGCTTCAATGGCGATGTCTTTGAATGTGCCGTCCTTCTGATTCTGATAGAGCGTCGCGGTGCTGGAGTCGTTGGCGACGTAGATATCGGGCCAGCCATCATTGTCCAGGTCGGATGCGGCAACGCTCAAGCCGTAGGTGCCGGCGGTGTTCCAGATGCCGGCCCGCTCACTCACGTCGGTGAAGGTTCCGTTCCCGTTGTTGTGATACAGGATATTTTTTCCGCCCCGCAATCCAGGCGGCCCACACGCGACAAGCAGTCCCTTATAAGTACACGGGCCGGCTTCGGGCGGGGGAGCGGTTTTCAGATCGAAATCGACATAGTTGGCGACAAACAGGTCTAGATGTCCATCTTTGTCGTAATCGACGAATGTGCAGCCTGTGTTCCAACGGGTTTTCGGACCCGATTGCAGCAGGCCCGCTTCCTTGGTCACGTCCGTAAAGGTGCCATTTCCGTTGTTGCGATATAGCGCATTCTGCCCGTAATACGTTACGAACAGATCATCATGGCCGTCGTTGTTGTAATCGCCGACGCAGCAGGCCTGACCCCAGCCGGTCCGCTGGTCGAGCCCGGAGCCTTTCGTGACATCGGTAAACGTGCCGTCGCGATTGTTCTTGAAGAGATGGCAGCGGGGTTCTTGTCCTGCCGGGAAGCCTTCCAATCTCCAACCGTTCACCAGAAAAACGTCAAGCCAGCCGTCATTGTCGTAATCGTAAAAGGCAAGCCCGCAGCCCGTTGTCTCCAGCAGATATTTGTTTTTGCGCTCGCCGCCGTAAATCGTTTTGACCGCGAGACCGGCCTCTTTCACGACATCGTTAAAGCAAACGCCCAGCGGAGTGCCCTCGATCGGAGACTTCGGCCCCTTAGGGGCAGGCATCGCTTTAGCGTTATAGGTTCGTTCGATGGGACCCGGCAATTGCTGAGGCGGCCGCGCCATGGCGAGCACGTCTGCAAATGGCAGGACGAGGGCCGATTTGCTCAGAGATCGAATAAAGTGACGTCGATTTCGATTCAACTAAAAACTCCAGATAATCGCGCTCCCTTACGGTCGCGGCTCTGTATGCACGTGCCAGGGTACGCTCTCGATTGAAATTTCCGGATGGTTTCGCAAGTAATTGAGTGAATACGTCGGCGCGCCAGGGTCCACCTGTTTTGTAGCGAACAGCGCAGCTTGCTGAGCGGCTTCCTGCTTCATTCCTAAGCGCCGGTAAATCACAGCGAGATTGTAGTGTGCGGCGAGGTCGTCGGGATCGATTTTTTGCAGCGCTTCAAACTGTTCGCGCGCCTCTCGGTACTGGTGCTGCTGATAATAGGAGATGCCGAGCTCTCGTCGCGCATCACGCGATTGCGGATACTGCCGCACGACGTTTTGCAAGTCCGCCAGCTCCGCGCCGCAATTCCCTTCGCGCCGCTCCACCAGTGCCAGATAGTAAAGTGCGCGCGCATTGTTCCGGCTGAGGATGAGCGCCTTTTCCAGGCTGGCCCGGGCGGTTGCATACTTTTCCCACTCAATGTAGGTCAGGGCCACGTTGATCCAACCATCCGCGTAATCGGGCCGCATGGCCGTGACGTGTTGAAAGGCGGCCAGGGCATCGGCATACTGCAACTGATCCAAATAGGCGATTCCGACATTGTTCCATCGCATCCAGTCCGGATTATCTTTCTGGTCCAGCGGCAATTGGCTGTTGTCTCCAAGCTGAAGTACGCGGGTTCGTGATGCAAGTTCCACGAGCGGATAGGCCGGATGGTTGGGGCCGAAGACATTATTCAGATAGGTTTGGCGATAGTGACGATAATTCACTTTGGCAGTGGCTGTTAAAGGGCCTTTGGCGTCCCCGGGGATATGGAATTCATAGCGCACGAGGGCGGAGCGGCCGGACTGGATCGAGTTGTCATAGGCGAGCGAGTGAATGGTCCAGACCTTGTGATTGTCGACGAAGTCTCCATCCGTGTTCACGGGACGATTGGTGAAGCTGTGTGCCCGCGCATCGAGCGTCCCGTCCGCGTTCAGGGCACCGCTATGGTAAATCTCCTTCCCGCCAGCATCCGTCACACCGAACTCAACCCATGCTTCGTATAGATCGCGCACTTCCGGTATCAATGAATGCCCGATGTTCTTGTTTTGGATGACGACCATCATTTGCACGGTTTGATCGGGGACAAGCTTGAATGCTTGCGAACCGAGCGGCGCAATCGGACTATCGGAGCCTTGCGTTTTCAAACCGAACAGGTCCACGTTTAAATACATGCCCGATTTGAGAAACTCGATCGTCTTTTGTAGCTGCTCGTCGAAGCCGTAATAGAACGGCACACCGGTATTTCCCGCCGGCCACCGATGCAGGGCGAACGTGCCCTTCTTGGCTCCGTATTCGTCACTCTTTGCCTGGACACGCATCATATGGCAGCCCTGACATGGCGTATAGTCGGCCTGATAGAACGTGAGCGGATTGCGCTTCGAGAATTTAGAATTCTGCCACTCATCGTAGGTCGTAAAGGCTCGAAGGAACTTGTAATTGTTTAGCGCGTACGGCAAGTTCGCTTTGTGGCAGGCGGCGCAAAACTCCGACTGGTGATAGATGTCCTGCATGACGGCCTTTGAATGCCGCTCCGGGTGGGCCATGATTTCGGCATCGGGCACCACGCCGGGAATTCTCTTGCCGTTCTCATCGACCATGACAGCGGGCACGCCCATGACATAGCTGCCATTACCAATGAGTGGCTGCAGCTTTTGGATGGAGTGACAGGTCATGCAGGTGAGCCCGTCCGAATCGAAGCTGCGGTCAACGTGCGAGTCTTTGCTCAGAGCGCCGGAAACCACTCCGATGGGATTGTGACAACTGTCGCAATGGCGCGTGAACTCGATTCCCTTCGTGCGCGCCAGAATGTTCACGCTGGTGCGGTAGAAGGGCGCGCGGAACGAATTCCTGTGAAGGCTCTGGCTCCACTGTTCGTACGCCTGCTCGTGACAGTGCTTGCAGTAGGTAGCAGACGGGAAAGCGCCCGGCTGAATCAGGCCGTTCGTTTCAGTTTCGGCATCGCCGGGAGAAGAGATCGTCCGCTCACCGGTGTTTATCGCATACGGATTGTGGGTAGAGTCTGGACTGGAGCTCGAATACGACTGAGCCGACAGTGGGTATACCGATGCCCACAAGACGGCGAAAAGAAGTACCGCCGAAGCTCTGCCTCGCTGGTTGCCCTGAAGCACCGATTTCACTCGATTATGATGATTGTCGCATTTCTTGGATGTGGGGGCGCAGTGCGAGTGCGCTGGATCGCCAAAGACCGCAGACCGCAAAACGCGACGGTCCGCGCCACGGGACGACAAGATCGTCTGCGCCACGGACGGCAAAGGCGACGGTCCGCACCATCCCTCGATTTGCAAAGAAATCTCGGCTAGGCGGCAGCTTTTTCCTCCAGCTTCGCTTTATACTTCCCATTCACTTCGTTGACAACGACCTTGAAGGCATCGCACAGCTCTTCAAAGGGGATGCGAACGTGGCCGGGTAGCGGCGCTTCGATGGTTTGGCGGATGTCGGAATCGATTTCGAGGTGTGAAGCACGGGCGTTGGCGAGCCGAATACGCGCTTCGTGCAGCTCCTGTTTGCGGGCCTGGTCGGCCTCTTTTTGGGCTTCTTCTTTCCGCTTTCGCTCTTCCGAAACAAAGCCAATTTCTGCTTTGCGCTTTTGCGCTCTGAGCTTTAGCAGCTCGTTCAGGCATTTATGGAAGCCGCGATCGTGGGTCGTTTGGTAGCGGAGATAAAGGGTGAGCTGCTTCGGGTCCTGGCAGATTTCGGACTCGCCGAAACAGAGCTGCTGAAGATAGAGAGCGCGCTGAGCCAGCCACCAGTGTTCGGCCATGCGCTCGATCAGCAGGTGTTCAGTGGGAGTCGAGGGACGATGCTCTGCTTTTAAGCTGAAATAGAGTTCTTGAAATTCGTGCCTGTCCTCATGCGGCAGGATCACGAAGCGGCCGGCGAGACCGTGGCGGAAGGCGTTGAAGCAGATGGCGTCTTTTCCTTCCTGTGTAACGGGTCCTGTGCTTAGGGTTGCGTTCTTCTGATTGGCGGCGATCTGGGCTTCGGTTGACATGTGGAAATCGGCTCCTTTGGAAATGAAAAAGCCCGATGCGAGCGGCACCGGCCGATTGGGGAGCGGCGGCGAGCTTCCCGAGTAAACGGTAGCATGCGTGTCAAGCGATTTTTCGCGAAAAATGGCGATTGGCGTGGGTTTGAGGGCTGTGACTGAGATTTCCAATGGAGGGATATTTGGCCTTGGCGGAGAAATCAGCTGGCCGAAAATCGCCCGGCGCGTAACCATGGGCTGTCTGAGGCAAGCAAGCCGAGACAAGAACTTCTTCTAGCCGTAATTAAACTGGCCAGAGGCGGCGTTCTGGCAGACGTCGCTCTACTGTCCGGGCTTGCGCCTTGGTTTCTCTCCGCCCAACACGGGTTTCTTCGCCGTGGCGGCGATCCCAGCCGCACGCAATTTTGCGATCCGGCTGATAAGGTTCACTGGAATTGGTTTGGTGAGTGGAAAGTGGACCGTCCCCTTTCGCAGGTCATAGCCCTTGAGCTCATTCTCGAGCGCCGCGAAGAACGTCCCCGATGCGGCAAACAGCGAATAGTGTTCCTTGAAGCCGGCGAAATACAGCATCGGCTTCCCGTGCAGCTTGTATCCGGGCATACCATACCCGATGCCCTCCAGTGCTTCCGGAACGGCCCTCCTAATAGCGGCGCGCAGCTGTTCGAGCTTCGACCGCATCGCCTCGGGCTGCGCAGCCATGTACTCGCCAACCGACTTGGGAACGCTTTTTTTCATACACGTCATTCTATGTTTCGGAATGCGGTTGTTCCTCGCCGCTATCCAATTGCTTAACGTATCCGGTGCTCTACCTGATTTGGAGGCAACGAGAGACCGTGCTGCGACGAGCGCCGCGCCGCCGTTTAGAGTGATCACTTACCATCGTGTTCTCATTCTTCTGACGGAAATAGAGCGCGTGTTAGATGGTATTGACCGATTTCCGAAATGAGACGCAAGGACAGCTCTTTAGTGTCAGGACAGCATTAGAGTTGCGGGCTATGGTACAACCCGATCCCGAACAAGGGGGCTCTGACCAGTGCCTGCTCAATCCTGGAAAACTCACACCGGAGTCGCGCTTTCGGCTGTCATGTTCCTCCTCGCCGCATGCGGCGAAGCGAGGGCGACTCTCATGTTGGTACCGGTTGATCCAACCACCATGGGGGCTCTCGCGCTGACCACTGGCGGACCCGAGGCGTTTACGCCTCTGTCCCGCGGTCCGCTGTGACGTTGTCGGTTGCCAAGGGCCCGCACGGGAACCCGCTAGCCTCGGCCGCCGTGCTAATGAACATCGAAGGCCAAGGCCCAGATCTAATCAACATAGCTTTCAGCCTCCACAGCTTTGCCGGTTTTACCGGTGGCCTTATGCTCGCCAGTGTTGCGAACAAGAACGGCCAACCGTCCATCCAGTACCGGATCGAGGGCGACGCCGCGGACCCGCCGGGGACGCCCGTTCATCTGATTGTCTCGCCTGACGGTCTCATGGTGGACATCACCGGTGCGCACGTTAATTATGGCATCGACGACAATCCCATCAAAGATGTGACGCAGACGGTCATTCTTACCCGTCATCGCTCCGGTAACACTCCGAATTCTACGCAGTCGGCGACGTGTTCACGCTGACCGCAATCTTATCTACGATGACCGCTGTTGGAACATTTTTTGCGGACTGGGGCACCACCATTGTTGCCGCTCCGGGGGTTGGCTCGCCGACACCGGTGCGCGAGCCGACGAGCTTGGCACTGTTCGGCATCGGCGCACTCGGCGGCCTTATCGTGCTGCGCCGCCATAGGCACACCTAGCGGCCTAGCACTGCCCCTGTGCACCGCCGAACCAGGGATCACCGGAGTGGTCGCGATGCTTTCAGAGAGACTCCTCCCGGTGCAGGTGCCCGTTTTTGAACCGAACAATAATCCGTCCCACATGGCGAGCCAGATAGAATCATCGCCCATCTTCGTAAACCGGCGCGGTCCTGCCACATAGGACCAATGAGATTCGTCCCCAGGTGCGCGGTCGCCTGTATATGTTGATTCTGTTTCCTCAACGGTAGAGCCCGTGATCGAACGTGGCTGCTGGCATGGTGAGCGGTTGGTTGCGAGTGGCGTGGGTTTGAGGTCTCTGAACGCGAAAGTGGTGATCTTTGCGGGTCATCAGTTTCGCCGCGATAAGCTAGAAAACTTGAACCAGCTTAAATTCCGTCTTGTTCCCATTCTCGCGTCAGTCTCTTTGGTCGCGTCCTTTGCCCAGAGTCCGAACGGACCACTGCAGAAATTGCAGCTCATGCCATGGCCCGCGAACATTGCCATGGGCTCCGGGGCATTGGCCATCCAGACTGGCTTCTCCATTTCGCTGTCTGGTGCTGGGGCCTCGGATCCGCGCGTCGTGGCTGCTGCCGATCGCGTCTTTCCCCGACTGTCGCTCGAAACCGGCATTCCGATTCCTAGCCACATCGAGAAGAACAGCCCGAATTCGACTCTGAACATCATCGTTGAAAGCAAAGATCATCGCGCTCCCCAGCGCTTAGGCGACGACGAGAGCTATTCGCTCGAGATTGCGAATGGGCGTGCTCGCCTTTCGGCAAATGAGCCGCTCGGCGCGGTCCGTGGAGTCGAAACTTTCCTCCAGCTCGTTCAACAGAATGGCTCGTCATCGGCGGCTCCGTCCTCCAACCCCGGTTTTTCCGCCGCCGCCGTTACCATACATGACGCTCCGCGCTTCGGGTGGCGCGGGCTGTCGCTGGATGTCTCGCGGCATTTCATTGGCGTGGAAGGCGTTGAGCGGACACTCGACGGAATGGCTGCGGTCAAGCTGAACGTGCTCCACTGGCACCTGTCCGATGATCAAGGGTTCCGTGTCGAAAGCAAGAAGCTTCCGCGCCTCACGAAACTCGGCTCTGACGGTTTGTATTACACGCAAGCGCAGATCCGCGAAGTGCTCGTCTACGCGCGTGAGCGCGGCGTTCGAATCGTTCCCGAATTCGATATGCCCGGCCACGCAACTAGCTGGCTAGCCGGTTATCCCAACTTGGGAGTCGGCGCTGGGCCCTACCAGATCGCGCCGGGTTACGGTATTCTCGGCGATCTGATCGACCCCACCAAAGAATCCACTTATCGCTTCATGAATACCTTCATCGGCGAAATGGCCAAGCTGTTTCCAGATGAATACTTTCACATCGGCGGGGATGAGGTGAACCCGAAGGAGTGGAATGACAGCCCGCGAGTTCAGGCCTTCATGCGAAAGCACAACTTGGCGGACGCGAAGGCGCTGCAGTCGTATTTCAACCAGCGTGTTGAAAAAATCGTGACACGGAATCACAAGCACATGGTCGGCTGGGATGAAATCCTGTATCCGGATCTGCCGAAGTCCGCGGTGATTCAGTCCTGGCGGGGACAGAAATCTCTCTGGGAGGCTGCGCGCCAGGGACATCAGGGCATTCTCTCGGCTGGCTACTATCTCGACCTCATGTTTCCCGCTTCCTATCACTACGCCGTCGATCCGATGAAGATTCCGCCTCCTGCGCCGAACGCAAAGGAAGAAGGAGAGGAACAGCCCGCGCAGCCGCCGCCTGGCTCGTCGGCCGATCTTACCCCCGAACAGCAGAAACTGATCCTGGGCGGTGAAGCAGCGATGTGGGAGGAAATGGCAACGGGCGAAAATCTGGATTCGCGGCTGTGGCCTCGCTTGGCCGCGATCGCGGAACGCTTGTGGTCGCCCGAATCGATCACTGACACAGCGTTTATGTACGAGCGGCTCGCCCCAACAAATCGCCGGCTCGAATGGTTGGGGCTCACGCAAAGAACGAATTTGGATTTGATGCGCCAGCGTCTGGCGGGTGGTGCGCCGTATGGGCCGCTGGACATCTTTGACTCAATCTTGGAGCCTGTGAAGGGTTACTCGCGTCACGCGGAGAAGAATCTGAACTCGACGCCCTTGAACTCGCTAGTGGACGCGACTCCGCCCGAAAGCGCGGCAGCGCGGAGATTCCGCGATGGCGTGACCACATATCTGAACGCGCCGCATGATCAGCGCGAAGCCCGGCGGCTCAGGGATGCATTGATCGTCTGGTCCATTTCAACCGCGGCGGTGCGTCCGCTCTTCGATAGCCAGAGCTTGCTTACACCCGACAAGCCGCTGGTGGATGCGGTCGCGAACATGTGCCGGATCGGGCAGGAGGCGCTCTCGTATCTCGAATCCGGCAAAACGCCGGATGATCCGAATTGGCAGCAGGCGAGTCTGACGACGGTCAACCGATATGTGAACCACCGGGTCGGAGACTTGTTGATCCAGATTGCACCCGGCGTCCAGCAGCTTGTGCAAGCTGTCCCGGCGCATCCAATGCAATAGGAGAGGAGCTGTGATGCGCTTCCCGATCGTGCTCGTAACTGCGGCGCTCTCACTCGGCACGGCTCTGGGGCAGAACCATCCGATCGTCCTACATGCGGCGCGGCTGCTCGATATCGAAGCCGGCCGTATCGTCACGCCTGGCGAGGTGCTGGTCGAAGGAGAGCGCATCATCGAGGCCGGTCAAGCGGTCACCCATTCCGCAGGCGCGGAAACGATCGACTTGGGTGACACGACGCTCATGCCCGGCCTGATCGACGCGCACGTGCACCTGTTTCTCCATCCCGGAGCTGAAGACTTGCAGACCGTCGAAGAGTCGGTTCCGCAGCGGACGATTCAAGCCACGCTGGCCGCGCGGGCCGATCTGATGGCCGGCTTCACCGCGGAACGCGACATGGGAACGGAAGGCGCGGGGGCAGCCGATACGGCGGTACGAAACGCGATCGACAATGGATCGATTCCGGGGCCGCGCATGCGCATAAGCGGCAATGCCATCGACATTCTTGGCGGCCACGAAGACGCAATCAAGTTCAATCCCGAGCAGCACGTGCTCTCGAACGCTACCTACGCCAACAGTGTCGATCAGATCATCACAGTCATTCGCAAGCAGCTGAAGCTGGGAGCGGACTTCATCAAGATGTATGAGACCGGCCGCGATTCGATCAGTGGCGAACGGTTTTCAACTCCGTATCAATACACTGAGGCGCAGCTTCGGGCCGCCGTTGAGGAAGCGGCGCGCGTCGGGAAACGCGTCGCGGTCCACGCAACCGGAGAACCGGGAACCTTATATGCCGTGCAAGCCGGTGTGGAATCGGTGGATCACGCCTTTCAGTTGAGCGACGAAGCCATGCGGCTCATGCGTGAAAAGCACGTCCCGGCCGTTCCCACGTTCACTATTTCCGAGTACTTCGCCGAACACGCCGATTCAGCTGAGACAGCCGAGAGAGAGAAGGCCATGCTCGACTATCACGCGCGGGAATTCAAGAAACAGCTCGCCGCCGGAGTGCCGATGGCGGTGGGATCGGATGTCGGACCATTTCCGCATGGCACGCAAGCACGCGAATTTGTGCTGATGGTCCAATACGGCATGAAGCCACTGGCGGTTCTGCAGGCCGATTTGCTAAACGGCGCGAAGTTGCTCGGTTGGGATGGGAAGATTGGCGTCCTGAAGCCCGGGTATTTCGCCGACGTAGTTGCCGTTTCGGGAAACCCGCTCGACGACATCAGCGTGACCCAACGTGTCGCGTTCGTAATGAAGGGCGGAGTCGTCTATCATCGCCCCTGATCCAAGTTCCCGAGATATACTTCGAGGGTCGAATCATCATGAAAGCTCATAACAAGAGGTTTCCTCATTACTGACGTGTACGGGGTTGGCGCGCAACAGAAGATGGCGGATGATAGAAGAGAGCCACGATGAGTTCGCAAATTCTTACGCCGAACACCGAAGCCGCCATTCTCGCGCGCATCATCCAGGCCGACGAACGGGAACTGACACCCGACGCGGCTCGGTACTTACTTTCGATGAAGCTGCCTGCGAGCGACGAGGATCGTGTGAATGAACTCTCGGCTAAGGCGCGCGCCTGCTCTCTCACGCAACCCGAGACTCAGGAACTAGATAGCTATTTGCATATTGGATTCTTGCTGGGCGTCCTACAAGCCAGAGCCCGGAGCTTCCTCCAAACCGAATCTTCAGCCCGGCAGTGAATCGGGAACTGGTCCGGGCCGTTCGCGAGCGAGCGGCTGAGCGTCGCGAATATTGCTGTATCCCGCAATTTGCACTCCCCCTCCCCTTTCAAATTGATCACGTGATCGCGGAGCAGCAGGGAGGCAAAACCGTCCCGGGCAATCTCGCGCTGGCGTGTCCTCACTGCAATCGCTATAAAGGGCCCAATATCGCCGCGCTAGATCCGGAATCAGGCCAGCTCGTTCGCCTATTTCACCCGCGAACCGATATCTGGACCGATCACTTTGAGTTTCAGAGGGAGCGCACACTCGGCAAGACTCCAGTTGGCCGGGCAACCGTTCAGGTCATGGCCATCAATGCCAGTGAGCCGCTGCGATTCCGGTTGGAGCTTCTTCGGGCAGGAATAACTCTTTAATCTTCCGTTGATTGCACGTCGGAGATCATTGGAGCATTAGTCCGCGAGCCTGAACGCGTACACCGAATCGCCCGCTCCAACCACCAGATACTGCTTGCCGTCCAGCATATATGTTTCCGGCCCGTTCGAGACGTTCCCTCCGAGGCCCGCGTGCCAGAGAATCTTGCCGTCCGCAGGATCGAATGCAATCAGGTGATTCGATCCGTCGCCTGCGAAGAGCAGTTTTCCCGCAGTCGTGAGTAACCCGGATAGCCCGCCGCCTCCGGGATAGTCGTGCCGCCAAGCGGTCTTGCCGGTCTTGTAATCAATTGCCTTAAGCGTAGAACCAAGGAATCCGGCCCCACGTTCGGCAGCGCCCCAACCCTCGGGGTGAGGATCGGTGTCGGTCAGGTAGTACATGCTGTAAGCTTCCCGGCTGGTGACGTAGAACAGTCCAGTTTCCGGATCAAAGCTTGGCGGCGGCCAATTGGTAGCGCCGTCCGAAGGCGGCGACACGAGCACGCCAGGAACATGGGGCTCCTTCTCGGGATTCGGAATCGGCTGGCCTGTCGGGCCTACACCTTTCGACCAGTTGAGCGTATCGAGAAACGGCTTGGTCACTATGTTCCTCCCCGTGGTTCGGTCCAGCACAAAGAAGTAGCCATTGCGATTCGCTTGCGCCAGCAGCTTGCGAGGTTTGCCGTCGATCACGCCGTCGAACAATATCGGCGTTTGCGCGGAGTCCCAATCGTGCGTATCGTGCGGAGATGCCTGGAAGTACCACTTCAGCTTTCCGGTATCGATGTCGAGTGCGACCAACGAGCAGGTGAACAGATCGTCGCCCTTCCGGCTCTGGCCGGCCATCACCGGGTTTGGATTGCCCGTTCCGATGTAGTACAGGTGCAGTTCGGGATCGTATGTACCAGGGATCCACGTCATTCCGCCGCCGTGCCGCATCGAGTATTCGTCCGGCCAGCTTTCAGCGCCGAGATCCCCTTTCTTCAAAGGTTCGGTCCACCATTTCCACTGGATCGCACCCGTTTCAGGATCATGCGATTCGAGAAAGCCAGGGACATCGAGCGAGTCGCCGCCCGTCCCGACGATCACATGGTTCCCGACGACGATCGGCGCGGGAGTAGAGAAGTACTCCTGCTTCACGTCGGCAATCTCCACGTGCCAGCGCTCTTTGCCGGTTGCAGCCTCGAGCGAAACCAGATAATTATCGGGCGTCTCAAAGAAGAGCCAATTTCCATACATGCCAACGCCGCGGTTTCCGATATGAATGCCGCCTTTCGTGCGCCAGAAGTAATGCCACAACTGCCGGCCCGACCGCGCATCCACAGCCCAAGCGTTGTCTGGAGTTGCGAAGTATAGAACTCCATTCACCATCAGCGGAGTGGATTTCACCTGGTTCGCGAAGAAATCCATCGCTGCCCCGCCGCCGGGACGCTGCCCGGGCGCACCCTCTCCGCCCACAATGGAACCCGGAATTTCGCCCGGCATCGTCCGAAAGACCCAGGCAAGATTCAACGTTTTGATGTTCGATTGGTTGATCTGAGAGAGAGTGCTGAAGCGGCGGCCCGAGTAATCGCCGTTATAAGTCGGCCAGGCATCGGTTGGCGGCTTCACCAGGAGCGCTGGATCGAGCATCTGAGCCGCAAGTGCAACCGGCAGTATCGCGAAGCAAATCGAAAGAAGAGATTGGCGCAGGGTCATTTCAACGTTATGAGATAGGCAGTGAGGTTGTGGATGTCCGCGTCGGTGTACTTGCTCAGCATTTCGGTGTGAGGCTTCATCGGGTCATGAATTTCGACTTTCGGCGTGTCTCCGTTGCGAGTGAACGAACGGTACTCGCCTGCTGAGGTGGTCAAAGCGACCGTGAAATCATCCACGTGTTCGAGCTTGCCCGAGTAAGTCTCACCAGAAGACAAGGTTACCGCCACACTAATGGGCGCGGTTTCAGGTCCCGTGCGAGGCATCCACCACCCACGCTCTTCGCGAGGCTGCACGATATGCTGCTGCACACCCACCGCATCATATTTGGAACCGATGTGCGCCAAGTCGCCCGTTACAGAGTGGCAGGAAGTGCAGTGTGCATTGAAATAAGCCGCACCCTGCTTCGGATCGCCGACGACAATGTTGAGAATCTGATACGTATCGCGCTCCGAAGTTGCTTTAATCCGGTCGTGCAGCCAGGCCGAGATGTTTGCGATCTGCTCGTCCGTTAAGTCGAACTTGGGCATCCCTTTCCCGGGCCGGCCGTTGTGAACAACCGGGCCGATCTTATTCCCGCCGTCATCGTCGAGAACGAGGACTGAGCGAAGCAGATCAGGACCGGTCTCGCCGCCTTTGGCGTTCGCGCCGTGGCAAAAAGCGCAATTCTGCGAAAAGATCTGATGACCGGCATCGACAGCCGCCGAATTTGCCGCGGGGAGATTATTTTCCGCCGCCCTGCGGCGTTGGGGAGCAGGCGTAATGGGAGTTCTAGGCGCTGTGGTTGCCGCGCCGTTCTGAGCTTGTGCTGGCGCGTTCTGGGCTTGCGCTGCAGCACAGGTCGGCAGGGTGATGAGGAACGCCAGAACCGCACCGGCAATCTTCGAACGGGGAATAGCAGTCAACATTCGGGCTCAAATCAAAGTGTATACCGACGTGTCTAATTCCCAACACTCGACAAGGACCGATATTGAAAAGAGTATTGTTAGTTCGGTATCCTTCCAGAGTTTTGGAGTAGGAGGATCGGCAATGAGCAGCAATCAGCGGCCTCTCGAACCGGGTATTGTGACAAGCTTTGCGGACCGGCTCAGTTATTC
>JAFATG010000036.1 GCA_019244055.1 Acidobacteriaceae bacterium
CGCGCTCTGTCTCCAAGTCGGCTGGGCTCAACACCCGACGCCGGTCATTCTGATCTCGGTCGATACGCTCCGGGCCGATCACCTGAGTTGCTACGACACCGGCAGACGGCCGACTCCCCACATCGATGCGCTGGCAAGACATGGAAGTTTGTTCTCGCAAGTCGGCAGCCCTTTTCCGCTGACGCTGCCTTCTCATGCTTCGATGTTCACTTCGACGTATCCGTTCACTAATGGCGTGGAGGATAATGGCGTACCGCTGAAATCCGGGGCCGTCACGATTGCCACCGTGCTAAAGAGTGCAGGATACAGGACGGGCGCGTTCGTAGCGAGCTTCGTTCTGGACCGGCGCTTCGGGTTAAACCGCGGCTTCGACGTGTACGACGGGCCGATCGATGTTCATAGCACAACCACCGCTCTGGTTGAGCGTAAGCGTCCAGGAGCCAAGGTGGCGGACGCCGCTTTGCACTGGCTCGACGCCAATTCGAGTGTGCCCTTCTTCCTGTTCCTTCATTTATACGACCTTCATCTGCCCTACGATCTTCCGCAGGATCCCAGTTTGCGCCACGGCGAAACGGGTTATTCGGCGGAGCTGGCCTACGAGGACCGGGTTCTGGGCGACTTCCTGGCCGCGCTAAACCGGCGCAAGCTGCTCGACAAAGCGCTGATCGTTTTTACGTCCGACCACGGCGAAGGTCTCGGAGAGCACGGCGAGAGCACGCACGGTTACTTCATCTACCAGAGCACAGTTCGCGTGCCACTCATCATCCACTGGCCACCGGAGTTCAGCCGCGCTATGAGCGAGCGCATCGACGAGCCCGCTAGCTTGCTTGATGTCGCGCCGACCATCCTGGATGTGATTGGTATCCCGCGTCCGCCTTCGATGCGCGGCCGTAGTCTGATTTCCGGCAGTAACGACCGGGAGATCTATTCTGAAAGCCTGTATGCGCGAAACCATTTTGGCTGCGCTCCATTACGGAGCTTGCGCGTGGGACGCTACAAATACATCGAATCTCCGAAGCCTGAATTGTACGACCTTGTGAGTGACCCAAATGAAGCTCGCAATCTCTACGACCAGCACCGATCAAGGGCGACCGCCTTAGCTGAGCAGGTGAGTGCGATACGTAGAACTTCTGCCGCCGTTGGGTCCAGCACGTCTGCCTCGCCCACGTCCGATACCATCGCGACCTTGCGATCCCTCGGATACCTGAGCGGATCCACGAAATCCATCCGCACGGATCCTAAGGTGGACCCGAAGGACCGAATTGCGGAGTTTGAGGAATATTTGCGCGCCCTGGACCTTTCGTCCGCAGGCAAGCTGTCTGAATCCGACGCTCTGCTCCAAGGGCTGCGCGACAAATTGCCCGATGTGGCCGATATCCGGCTCAGCCTCGGCTTGAACAAACAACGAGCCGGCGATTTCGCAGGGGCCGCTCGTGAGTTCGAGGCGGCCATCCAGCAGGATCCCTCTGAGGCTGAGCCTCACTTCGAGCTCGGTTTTTGTCAGTTCCGGCTGGGGCAACTGGATGATGCTATCCAGCAGTTCAAGGCCGCCTTAGCGCTCGAGCCATGGTATACGCGACCGGACGAAGCGCTTGCGGAGATCTATACCCGGAAGAACGATTATCCACAAGCGCGCGCCTATTTGAACCAGCTACTCTCGATCGATCCGAATAGCTACACCGCGCATTACAACCTCGGCATCTTCGCTGCCCTGGAGCAGAACTGGGCCGACGCGGAACACCACATGCAATTGGCATTGCGAGCCGACCCCGGCTCGGCCGAGGCCCACGACGCGTTAGGCAAGATTTTCCAGGCGGAAGGCAGGAGCGACAAGGCAGCTCAGGAGTTCCGTGCCGCCCAGGATGCCGGGCGCTCAGCCGCTTCCAGGCAGAAGCCGTGAATGGCCAGTGTTACCGCGCCGCTAACAAGGCGCGCAGATGGCGAGCACGCTCGGGTGAACGAAGCTGGCGCAGCGCTTTGGCTTCGATCTGGCGAATGCGCTCGCGCGTCACATCGAACTCTTGGCCGATCTCCTCAAGCGTGTGCTCGCGCTCGCAACCGATACCGAACCGCAGCCGGATGACTTTCTCTTCCTTGGGGGAAAGCGTCTTCAGAATATTGGCGGTTTCGTCGCGAACGTTGGAATCGATCACCGCATCGACCGGCGAACCGACCCAGCGGTCTTCGATTAGATCACCTAGCGCGGACTCACCGTCGCGCCCGACCGGCGTTTCGAGAGAGACCGGATCGCGGGAGATGGTCTTGAGCTTCTGAACCTTTTCAACCGGGATGTCCATGCGGCGGCTGATTTCATCGTTGGTCGGAATACGGCCGAGTTCCTTTTCGAGCTCACGCGTCGCCCGCAGGAACTTGTTCATGCTCTCGTTCATGTGAACGGGAATGCGAATCGTGCGCGATTGATCGGCAATCGCGCGGGTAATGGCCTGGCGAATCCACCAAGTAGCGTAGGTGGAGAACTTGTAGCCGCGGCGATATTCGAACTTGTCGGCGGCTCGCATGAGACCGATATTGCCTTCCTGAATGAGGTCGAGCAGGTGCAGGCCGCGATTGACGTACTTCTTGGCTACGGAGACGACAAGGCGAAGATTCGCCTCAACTAAATCCTTCTTGGCACGTTCGGCTTCGATTTCACCCTGGCGGATGACCGAGAGGCTATGGCGCAGATCGGGCAGGGAGGCATCGGCATCCGTTTCGCGCTTCTTCAGTTCGCGCTTCAACTCCTTGACGCGGAGCTGCGCCGAAGCAGAGCTGCGGGATTCCAGTTTGTGGATCTCGCTGTCCAGCATGGCCATTTCGTCGGCCGTTTTCTCGATCGCGCGAACAAACTCTTTCCAGCGCGCTAGATTGAACGGGATAGCACGAAAGGCCTGGGAAAGTTCGATCTTGGCGCGAACCACCTTGCCGGCCCACCTCTTGCGGAGTTTTTTGTTGGCGGTAGGAACGGCTGCGTGCTTATCTACGGTCTGCTGCAGTTTCTTCAGGGCAGCTAAGTACCTGATAAACAGCTCGGCCACTTCGGCGCGGCGCTTAATATCCGCGGCGCTACCTTCCTCGATATCCGCCGGTGCGAAATCAACGTAGCTATCGACATCTTCCGCCCCGCTACGAACTAATTCCGCGAATTCGGAAACCACGGCCTGAATCAGCGGAGAGCGGCTGATGGCCTTCTGCATCCGCAGCTTTCCGCGTTCCATCTTGCGGGCAAGGCTGACCTCACCCTCGCGGGTCAGCAAAGGTACCGAACCCATTTCGCGCAGGTACACCCGTACCGGGTCGTCGGTGTAAATCGACTCCTCAGCCTGCTGCGCGCCGTGGAACTCCTCGTCCTGAACTTCTTCCGGATGGAAGAAGTTAGAATCCTCGTCAAACGGGATCCCCAGGGGTCCTGGTCCATCGGCTAAATATTGATCTTCGAATTGATCCACCTAACTCATCACCTCTACTTGCACACGCGCCCGTCGCTCACAATCCATCCAAAACGCCTTTTGGGGGTAAGTCATGGGATTGACCCATTAGAAGACCGGCTCTCATCCTGATCCCATCGCCCCAAAGATACTCTTCGGGCATATCCGCCATCGGGCGGGATGCAAGTGCCGCACTTTGTAACTATTACGCGCACCTATTATATCTGGTTCCTCGCTGGAAGTTAAGACCTATTTACGGAGATGTTCGGGGAAGTGATTGGTTACAAAAAAGATAACTGCATCAGTCCCGGTGGTTCTGAGGTCGGTCACCCGGCCAGAATCACCATCTGTAAGGAAAAAAACGAAGAAATTTCCGCCCCCAAATTCTTAGACTTTCCGTTGGAGCGTTACGTTTTTGAGCTCGCTCAAGAATTCTTCAACGTCTTGGAAATCCCGGTAAACCGAGGCAAACCGGACGTAAGCGATCTTATCGAGAGCCCGGAGGCGGTCCATCAGCATCTCCCCGATCAGGGTGGTGGCTAATTCCCGCTCAGGGTTCTCCAACAGCGTGGATTCTACGTGATCGACGAGCTCGGCCAGCTTCCCCATGCTGACGGGCCGCTTTTCACAGGCCCGGATCAGCCCGTTTAGGACCTTTTGCCGGTCGAACTTCTCTCGTCTCCCGTCTTTTTTGATGACCATATAGGGCACTTCGTCGCAACGTTCGTAAGTAGTGAAACGGCGTTCGCAAGCCAGGCACTGACGGCGGCGGCGGATGGAATCGCCTTCTTTGCTCTCTCGCGAGTCAATCACCTTGTCTTCGCGATGGTTGCAAAAAGGACACGTCATAACGGGTTGAACTTCTAGCCCCTGGAAATCGTTTACAAACATAGCAGCCGAAGGATCCCGCCGAGCGGGGTCCGGAGGAGGCAGAGATCCCAAATGTCAGCCGCAGTTGCCGCACTTTCGCTACACTCGAAGGTTCCGTTAGGCTCGAGAACGACAGGCGCGCCTTGGAAATGGGGAGCCGCTGCCGCGGCCGGAACTGCTCAACGTTTGGACGAAGAAACGAGCTTGGTCGAGCGCTGCCTCGCTGGGGAGCAGGGCGCGTGGGAGGAGTTGATAAAGCTCTATACCAAGCGTGTCTACGCGATCTGTTTCCGGTTCACCAATAGCGATCTGGAAGCACAAGACCTGACGCAGGATGTATTTCTGCGAGTGTTTAAAACCCTGGGCAGTTTCCGTGCCGGCGAGGGGTCATTCACGGTCTGGCTGACCCGGCTTACGCGTAACCTGCTGGTCGACCATTATCGCCGGACAAAGAATGAGCGAGTCACGGATGCCATCGATGACAAGCTGCCGGTGCTCGAAGAGAAGACGGCCCAGCATTCGCGGACTGATGGCATGCTGGCAGGGCGAGAGGCGGGCGAACTGCTGCAGGCGGCGCTTCAAAAGCTATCGCCGGAGCTGCGAGAAGCAGTGATCCTGAGGGACCTGCAGGAGATGGAATATCGCGAGATTGCTCGGGTGTTGAACGTTCCTGAGGGAACTGTGAAATCGAGATTGAATCGCGGGCGCGCGGAACTGGCACGCGTCCTGCGGAGAAATAAAGTGACGGTTTGACTGGGCGAGCGCCCATGAGTTAAAGGCATGTACTGCGCCGAATTTGAGAGCATCCTGGCCGACTACATCGACGGCACGCTCGGAGCCACCGAGCGGGCCGCGGTGGAGCAGCATGCTGCGGCGTGCCCGGCCTGCTCCGAATTCATGGCCGACGTGACCGGAGGCGCGCGGTTTCTGGCGCGCGCGGCGGATGTGGAAGCGCCTGCGGCTTTGATCACGAGGATTGCCTATCAAGCCCCAATGGGCCGGACGCGTAACGGTTTCGAGCGGCAGAGCCTGTTCGGCCGGCTGGCGCGCAAGTGGCTGCAGCCGGTGTTACAGCCGCGGCTGGCGATGGGCATGGCCATGACCGTACTCTCGTTCGCCATGCTGGAGCGCTGCACCGGAGTGCAAGTGCAACATATTCAGGCAGCCGATCTGAACCCGGTGAGAGTCTGGGCCGGCCTGGAAGGCAAAGCGCTCCGAGTAAAGGACCGCGCCGTGAATTATTACGAGAATCTGCGTTTTGTGTACGAAGTGGAAACGCGCATCAAGGAACTCCAGGAGCAGCAGCAAGCGACGCAATTTCAGGCTTCGCGAAACGAAGCTTCGCGAGCCGGACGATCCGGGGCTGACACGTCCCAAGCGGGCAAAAACAACGGCCGAACGCAAGAGAAGGGGAAATAAACAATGAACTGCTATTACCATCCAGAGACGCCATCGACGGCCTTTTGCCGATCCTGCGGCCGACCCCTTTGCGCGGCCTGCCAGCGGCCTGCCGAAGGTACGGTGTATTGCCAGGACCACGTGCCGGCAAGCTATGCCGCATACACTGCGCCTGACACACCAAACACCAGCGGGCCGAACCCGTACTCTCAGCCGAACCCATATTCGCAAGCGACAGCGGCTCCTCCGACGATCGTCCGCACCTCGCCCGCTCTGGCATTCATTCTCGGCCTAATTCCGGGCGTGGGGGCCATCTATAACGGCCAATATCTGAAGGGACTCATTCACGCACTCATTTTCGGGCTTCTCGTCACGGCCGAGAACAATGCGGGAGGGAGCGGGGCCGAAGCGCTGTTGGGCATTCTAATCGCCGCCTTCGTCGTCTACATGCCGTTCGAGGCCTACCACACCGCTAAGAGGCGGGAGGCGGGTTTGGCGGTTGACGAATGGTCGGCCATCTTACCGCAAAATCGGCGCACCGGACGCGTGCCGGTTGGACCAATTCTGCTGATCGCGATCGGCGTTCTCTATTTGCTCAATTCGTTAAACTTGGTGGATTTTCGCGAGATTTCCCGGTTCTGGCCCGTGATCCTCATCGTAGTCGGCGCCTACATGCTGTATAACCGGGTTGCCTCTGTCCATGCGCCGCCTGTTGAGCAGCCGGGCAGCACTTCGCGCTATACCAGCTCAAACCCGGGAACAGGGCCGAATGACTTCATGGAGAGCCGGCGTGAACAGTAGAGCAGCGTTATATGCGCAAGCCATTCGGGGACCCATTCTGCTAATGGCCGTGGGAATTCTGTTCGCCATGCAGCAGGGAGGCGTGCTGCCGTTTTCGAGAACCTGGCCCCTGTTGATCATCATCATTGGCCTGGTGAAACTGATTGAGCGGATGTTTATTCGTCCGGCTGCTCCCTTGGCGCCTCCCGCTCCGCCTATGCCGCCCGCCGGAGGAAACTGGCAATGAGACCGCGCGGCTCCATCACTGGCCCGATCATCCTCATTCTGATCGGCATCGTTTTCCTGATTCATGCGTTCATGCCGAATCTCCATATCGGCGAGCTGCTCTGGCTCTATTGGCCGTACCTGCTGATCGCCTGGGGCGTGATTGCGTTTCTCGAGGTGACGTACCGGACCGTCGCCGGGGCTCCCATACCGGCGAACGGCGTTTCCGGCGGGGCGTGGTTCCTCATCATTCTGATCTGCATCGTGGGTTTCACGGCATATGAGATACACAGGCCCGGCGCTTGGTGGGTCAATACCGACTGGGGCCGCGGATTCAACGAGGCGTTCGGGGAGGAACACGATTATTCAATAGGTCCAATTCAGAAAACCGTGATTGCAACGCCTCACGTGATCATAGAGGCATTTCACGGCGATGCGCGCGTGGTCGGCGCGGACGGCACGCAGATCTCGGTTAGCGGCCACAAAACGATTCGTGCGGTGGACGCTGGCCAAGCCGACCGCGCAAATTCCAGAACACCGGTTGATGTAATTGTACAGGGGGCCACGGTAATCATCCGCTGTAACCAGGACAAAGCCGACTCGCGGACACGCATCACGACGGATCTGGATATCTCCGTTCCGAGGGGAGCGACTCTGGAAGCGACGGGCAATCGCGGAGACTTCGATATTTCGGCCCTGAACGGCAATGTGGACGTGACCAGCGCAAACGCCGGGGTTCGGATACAAGACGTGAATGGCGACGTTAAAGTGGATGTCGACCGGAGTGATGTCGTACGCTGCACGAATGTAAATGGGGCGGTGGACCTGCGCGGCCATGGTTCGGATCTGGAGCTGACCAAGATTGCCGGCCAAGTGGCGATCAATGGAGAGTTCCGGGGGACGATTTCTTTGCGCGAGTTGAGCAAACCACTGCGGTTCGCGGGCATGCGGACCCATTTTGACGTTCAGCAGATTCCTGGCGAAGTGCGCATGGATCGCGGCAGTTTCAACGCCGAGGGAGTCATTGGCCCGTTGAAGCTGAACACGCATGCGACCGATATCACACTCGCAGGATTCACGAATGCGATCGAAGTTTCGGTAGATCGCGGTGACATCGATCTCCGGCCGGAGCGGTTGCCGCTCGGCGCCATGACTGTTCACACCAACGCGGGTAATATTGAGCTCACAGTGCCTCCTTCCGCGCAGTTTGCGATCGCCGCAACCACGAATCACGGCGATATCGACAACCAGTTTGGAGGAGATCTGAAGCAGCGCTCCGAGAAGCTTGGATCTCAGCTCAACGGGTCAGTAGGGAGCGGTCCGGAAGTGGATCTCACCTCGGGACGGGGGACGATCACGGTACGCAAGGGCAACTCCGGGGAAGCAACGTCAACCGTGGCTGTCAGCGCTCTAACGACTCAGTTACCGCAGGCGCAGTAATCGGCGGCGCTTTCGTCTCGAGCAACGGTAGCCTAAAGGGTTGGACCTTGCCACTCCGCTTCAGTATGTAAAAGGAATCGGTCCGGCACGAGCTCAGGTACTTGCTGCGAAAGGGCTCGAAACCGTGCTTGACCTGCTGTACTACGCTCCCTTTCGTTACGAAGACCGCACAAATCTAAAGCGCATCGATCAACTCGCGCCGGGCGAAAAGGCGGTAGTGATCGCACGCGTGAGTTCATCGAAAATGGCAGGCTTCCGGCGGCGGGCGCTCGGTCTATTCGAAGTCCGGTTTCGCGACGACAGCAGGGCCACGCTGGAAGCACGGTGGTTTCACGGCGAACGTTATTCGGAGAGCCTGATCCCGGACCGGCGCGTGGCGTTGTTCGGCAAGGTGGAGTTGAATCGCTCGACGGGCACTCTGCTAATGGTGCAGCCGGAGGTAGAAATCCTCTCCGATGACGAGCGCGAAGACGAGATGCTGCATACGGGAAAAATCGTGGCCGTGTATGAGGCAGCTGGAAAGATTTCGACGCGCGTTTTCCGGAAGTTAATGGCTCATGTGCTGAACGAAGCGCCGATGCCGCACGATGCCCTGCCCCAGAGCGTGCGGAATCGCAGGCAATTACCCGACCTTGCGACAGCGATCCGGCGCGTGCATGCTCCGGAACCGGGGATCGATCTGCGGCAGCTGAACGAATTTCGCACGCCTGAGCAGGTACGTCTCATCTTCGACGAGTTTTTCTGGCTGGAGTGCGGGCTTGCTCTGAAGAAGACCAAAGCGCGCGCGGCGACCGGCATCTCTTTTCCCATAACGGAACGGATTCGCGAACAGATCAAAGCGATGCTGCCGTTCAAACCCACTGGGGCGCAGCGCCGGGTGATGCAAGAGATCGCGGATGATATGAAGCAGCCGCATCCGATGAATCGCCTGTTGCAAGGCGACGTGGGAAGCGGAAAAACCATTGTTGCCGCGCAAGCGGCCGTGATCGCAATCGAGAACGGGTATCAAGTCGCCGTGCTCGCACCGACGGAAATTCTTGCCGCGCAGCATTATCTCTATTTCAAGCGGCTCCTCGAAAAGCTGAACTACGTTGTGGCGCCACTGACCGGTTCCTCCACTCCGCGTGAAAAACAGCAGATTAAGCGAATGATTGCGGGAGGCATGATTCACGTTGTGGTCGGCACGCATGCGCTGATCCAGGAGGATGTCGCCTTTTCCAATCTTGGTCTGGCGATCGTCGATGAGCAGCACCGGTTTGGAGTGAGGCAGCGCCTGGAGCTCATGAGGAAAGGCGAGCAGCCTGATGTTCTGGTAATGACGGCCACGCCAATACCACGAACGCTCGCCATGACCATTTACGGCGATCTTGATGTTTCCACAATCGATGAATTGCCGCCCGGTCGCCGGCCCATTCTCACCAAACATGTGCAGGAAACAGCCGTTGAGGGCGTGTACAGCTTCGTCGCGCAAGAGATTGCCAAGGGAAGACAGGCCTACGTCGTATACCCGGTGGTCGATGAATCCGAAACCGAGGCGGTGAAAGCGGCTGAGAAAATGTTCCTGCATCTTTCCGAAAAGGTGTTTCCACAGATTTCGGTCGGCCTTCTGCACGGCAAGTTGCCCGCGGAACAAAAAGAAACCGCGATGCGCGATTTCCAGAACGGAAGAACGAAGATTCTGGTTGCGACGACTGTAATTGAGGTCGGCGTGGACGTGCCGAACGCGTCCGTAATGGTAATCGAACAGGCGGAGCGGTTTGGGCTCGCGCAGATTCATCAGTTGCGCGGCCGTGTGGGACGAGGGCCATATCAGAGCTACTGTGTTCTCGTAACAGGAAAACTGAACGATGTGGCAAGGGAGCGGATCCGCACGCTGGTTGAATCAGCGGATGGCTTTTACATAGCCGAGATGGACATGAAACTGCGCGGCCCGGGCGAGTTTTTCGGCACAAAGCAGTCCGGCATACCAGGGCTGAGATTAGCCGACCTCATCCGCGATAGTGAAGTTCTGGAAACCGCTCGAGCAGAAGCACGCCGGCTTGTGGAAGAGAAGGACAGCTCCGAACTCCACTCGGTCGTTCACTACATCCAGGAGCACTGGCAGCGTAAATACGGGCTGGTACAAGTCGGGTGAGGCTGTGAGGGTTATAGCGGGACGGTTTCGCAGCCGCAAGTTGAAGAGTGTGCCCGGACTCGCGGTGCGGCCCACACCGGACCGCCTTCGCGAGGCGCTGTTCAACGTGCTGGCCCCCAGAATCGAGGGCACGGTTTTTCTGGACGCCTACGCAGGCAGCGGAGCCGTCGGTATTGAAGCGCTAAGCCGGGGAGCGGAACGGGTGATCCTGATCGAACGCAGTATGGCAGCGATCTCAGTGATTCGGGAGAATGTTGCTTCTCTCGGAGTAGAGGACCAAGTCACCGTGTTGCGCGGAGAGGCGCCGGTTGGGGTTGGGCATCACAGAGCCGATATTGCGTTCATCGATCCGCCGTATGAAAAAACCGCTGAATACGCGCGTTCTCTATCGGCGCTTTCCGAAGCCGGATTTCCATACGTAATCGCGCAACATGCTTCACGGTTGAGCCTGGCCGAAGCTTACGGCGCGCTGAAGAAGACGCGGGTATTGAAGCAAGGCGACAATTCCCTGAGCTTCTACGAACGCGCGTGATCAGCGCGCCAGCATCAGGTGAATGTCCATCACGTTTGTACCTGTCGGCCCGGTACGGATGAGGTCTCCCAGCGCATCAAAGAATGGATAGGCATTGTTCGCGCCTAGGTGCTCTGAAGAATTGAGATTGAACGCGGCCGCCCGGCATACTGTTTCGCCGGTAGCAATCGCACCCGCGGCATCGGTCGGGCCATCGGTACCGTCAGTGCCAGCGCTCAGGACGAGCACATTGGAGAGGCCTTGTATGTCCATCGCGGCGGCGAGCGCAAACTCCTGATTGCGGCCCCCTTTGCCCGCGCCATGCACGGTAACGGTTGTTTCGCCGCCAGATAATACGCAGGCTGGCGATCGTACCGGGTTGCCGGAGGCCACGATCTCTCGAAGAATCTGCGCGTGTACGCGCGCGACCTCCCGGCTTTCACCTTGCATCGTGCTCGAAAGTAAAAGCGGCCGGTAACCAAGTCTCCTCGCGTCCTTGGCCGCTGCTTCGAGCGCGAGGCTATTGCTGCCGATCACGACATTGTGAACATTCTCGAAGAGCGGATCGCGCGGCTTCGGGGTTTCGGGAATTTCTCCGCGAATCCCTTCTTCAAGCCGCCGATGTACAACTTCGGGAACCCTATGGAGCAAATCGAACCGTTCCAAGACCGCAATCGCATCCGCGAATGTCGTAAGGTCAGGCGCAGTGGGACCGGAGCCGATGGTATCGAGTGGATCACCGATCACATCCGACAGAAGCAATCCGACGATCGTGGCAGGATAGGCGAGCGCCGCGAGCCGACCTCCTTTCAGCAGGGACAGGTGCTTGCGGACCGCGTTTAGCTCGCCGATATTTGCGCCGACCCGCAACAACAGATCCGTTGTCTCTTGCTTGGCAGCGAGCGTGACGGGATTTGCCGGCGCGCTCAAGAGAGCCGAGGCGCCGCCGGAAACGGCTACGATCAACAAATCACGCGCATTCAGCTCTTTCAGCAACTCTACGATTTGGTTCGATGCGCTGACACCGTGCTCATCCGGAATGGGATGGCCTGCCTCGAAAACTCGCAGTCGCCGGAGACGGCATTGGGCGTGACCGTGCTTCGTGAGCACGAGGCCTCCTGTAAGCGCAGGCCCGAGGATGTGCTCCGTGGCTTTGCCCATTTCCGCCGCTGCTTTGCCGAGTCCGACGAAAAAGATACGATCAAAATTGGCCAGCCCGACGCGGAGCTTTCCAATCTTCAACGATCTGCGCGAGATCGAAAGATGACGGCGAACAGCACTCTCCGCTTTGGCCGCGTCCAGGGCAGCATGGAAAATCGACAGCGCGTCGCGGATTAATTCCCTGTCGCGCATACTCCGCGACCCCCTGCGATCAGGTTTCATCGTGCCGTCTTCAGAAGATCGGCAGCGCGAGGATGTGGCGAACGATCTCGTCTATTTCGGCTGTGTCCACGTCGATCCGAAAATCGGCGCGCGCATAAAGCGGACGCCGATCTTCGTACAGCTTCGACAAGCGTTCCGGATCGGCCGCCAGAGGCCGAGTGGCGCCATCACCTAATCGCGCGCGAACGGTTTCCAGAGTGCAATCGAGCCAAATCGCCACGCCATTGTTCTGAATGAGGTCCCAATTCATCCTCTGCACGAAGGCGCCGCCACCCAACGCGAGCACGCACGGGTTACCCGCTTCGATCGCCGAGACATGCATCCGTATCATCGCGGTTTCCAACTCACGGAAGATCCCTTCGCCGTCTTCAAGAAAAATCTGTGCGATCTTCCTGGCGTACTGCGACTCAATCTCCGCATCCAGGTCTTTGAACGGCCAGCCAAGAGCGTCAGCCAGGGCGCGCCCAATCGTCGTCTTTCCCGCCGCCATAAAGCCGACGAGGTAGAGCCCCGGGGTGCGCTTCAGCTTTAGCGTCACGACAATTGATTCGACGCAAGACAGTATATCGTCCGAAGGCCAGTCATTGGTCTGAGAAGCAACGGATAATAGGGCTATGAGCGCAGAGATCATTCCGCTCTTTCCTCTCTCGCTGGTTCTGCTTCCGACGATGCCGCTCCCGCTCCATATCTTTGAAGACCGCTACAAGGAAATGATGGGCGAAGTGATTCCAAGCCGCCGCGAATTCGGGATCGTTCTGGCCAAAGATGGAGGAATCGTGAATATCGGGTGCACAGCAATCGTAGACCGGGTGCTGCAGCGGTATTCCGATGGAAGATTGGACCTCGTCGCCGTTGGCCAACGGCGCTTCCGGATTACTTCGCTCGATGAGGAGAAGTCGTATCTGCGCGCCGAAGTTGAATTTTTCAACGACGAGGATGCACGGGAAGTACCGGGCGACCTCAAGCGAAAGGCAACCGCGGCTTATGAGACCCTGCTCAAGCTGGAAAGCCAGGAAGAAAGTAGCGCGCCGCGAACCGAATCGGGGCGAATGAGCTTCCAGTTAGCGCAACACATACTGGACCTCGACAAACGGCAAACGGTCCTTTCGATACGGTCGGAAGTGGAACGACTGGAATACCTGGTGCGCGTGGTTCCAGAGTATGCTGCCCAGCAGCAACAAATAGCGCTGGCGAAGAGAGTCGGGCCACTGAACGGTCACGCAAAAGCGGCCTTATAAACGGTCTGGCACAGTAAAATTTAGTTTGAATCCCCAACATCTCGTCTTTGATGCGGACGATACTCTCTGGGAAAACAACATCTACTTCGAGGAGGCGTTCGATCGGTTCTGCTCGTATCTGGCTCACTCCTCGCTCTCGCCCACCCAGGTCCGAGCGATTCTCGACGAGCTCGAGAGCGTAAACGCGAAGCTTCACGGATACGGCTCCCGGAGTTTCGGCTGCAATCTGGTTGCCTGCTTTGAGAAGCTCGCGGAACGCGATATCTCAGACGGGGACCTTGCGGCAGTACGGGAATTCGCGCAGTCGATTCTGCAAAAGCCGATCGAGCTGCGCGTGGGTGTAGCGGAAACCATCGCCGAATTGTCCATCCGTCACGATCTGACGATCTTTACCAAAGGAGATCCCGAAGAGCAGCGGCTGAAAATCGACCGCTCAGGATTGGCGGAGCATTTTCGTCACACGGCCATCGTGAAGGAGAAGAACGAAACGGCCTACCGCGAGCTCGCTCGCGAACAACAATTCGATCCGGAGCGGACCTGGATGATCGGGAATTCGCCCAAATCGGACATCAACCCCGCCCTCTCGGCCGGATTGAACGCCGTCTATATTCCGCATCCCCGAACCTGGAGTCTGGAGCATGAAGAGGTGCCGGAAGCGCATCCCAGGCTGATTCGAGTGACGCAGATTCGGGAGTTGACGGGGTATTTCTAGGAGAATGTTGCCCCTATTCGCTACACTGATCCTTCGGCAGTGAGCACGAAAACAACTTACCGAGATGCCGGGGTCGATATCGACGAAGCGGATCGGGCCGTCGGGTGGATCAAGCGTTGCGCTGCCAAAACTCTCACTCCCAGCGTTCTGACCTCCATCGGCAGCTTCGGAGCCGGTTTCTCTCTAAAGGGATGGCGCGATCCAGTACTTATTAGTTCTGCCGACGGCGTGGGGACCAAGCTGAAGATCGCGTTCGTCACGGGCCGCCATGACACCATCGGCGAGGATCTGGTCAATCACTGCGTGAACGACATCGCCGTTCAGGGGGCGACCCCGCTCTTCTTTCTCGACTACTTCTCAGTGGGCAAGCTCGATGCCGCTGTCTGCGCCAAGGTGGTGGAGGGGATCGCGCGGGGTTGTAAAAGGAATGACTGTGCTCTGATTGGCGGAGAAACCGCCGAAATGCCGGGCTTATACGCTCCCGGAGAATACGATTTGGCTGGTTTCATCGTCGGAGCAGTCGAGCGCAATCGCCTGCTTACCGGAGCCGATATCAAACCAGGCGATCTCCTGCTCGGGCTTCCTTCCCACGGTCTTCACACCAATGGCTATTCGCTGGCGCGAAAGCTGCTATTCGACACCGCTGGACATACGCCGGACACCCGCCTCCCCGAACTTGCTCGAACAATCGGCGATGAGCTCCTGAAGATTCATAAATCGTATTTGAAGCCAATCCGAGCTTTGCACAAGGAAAAGCTTCTGAAGGGCGCGGCGCACATCACTGGTGGCGGTTTGACCGATAACATCCCACGGATTCTGCCCTCCACCTGCGCAGTCGAAATCGACCTGAACTCCTGGCCAAGACAGCCAATCTTCGATCTCCTGCAAAAGATCGGCAGGACGCCCAACGACGATTTTCGCCGCACGTTCAATCTCGGGATCGGTATGGTCTTCGTGATCTCCCCCAACAAGATTGGCTCTGTTTCGCAAATGCTGAGGGAACTGCGGGAACCGTTTCACCAGATCGGCCACGTTGTCTCGCGAAAATCGAGTCGCCAGCGGCGGGTTTCCTATCTGTGAGCGCCGCATCGCGTCGCCTCGGTATTCTGTTGTCCGGCCGCGGCTCGAATTTTGAGGCCATCGCGCACAATGTTCTCAACGGCCGTCTCGAGTGCGAAATTGGGTTCGTTTTTTCGAACAAGCCGCAAGCGCACGGCCTGGCACGTGCCCGCGAACTCGGCTTGCCATGCGGAAGTATCGACTCCGCAGGCCAGGACCGCGCCGCCTTTGATGCGCAAGTGGCCGATCTGCTTCAGCAGAACCGGGTGGATCTGATTTGCCTCGCAGGCTATATGCGTTTGCTCAGTGGTGAGTTCATTTCGAAATTTTCCGGGCGCATCCTGAACATTCACCCGTCTCTTTTACCCGCCTTCCCGGGACTCGACGCGCAGCATCAAGCGCTCGTCCACGGCGTGAAGATTACCGGATGCACGGTTCATTTTGTAGATGAAAACCTGGATAGCGGTCCGATTGTGCTCCAGAGTTCGGTCCCGGTACTTGACACCGACACTGTGGGGTCGCTCTCCGCGCGCATTCTGCGAGAGGAACACCAAATCTATTCCGAAGCCATTGGCTGGATTCTCAAGGGCAATTACCGGGTCGAAGGCCGCCGGGTCATCAAAACACATAATTAGGGTTTTCCAAATGAATCTGATGTTGAAACGCTTAGTAGTAATCGCTGTAGCGATCGTGATCCTCGTGTTCGCGTTCGTTTGGTTCTCTGGCAAGCATGCCGATGTGAAACTTTCCGAGCCCGTCGCGGCTATCGGGGTATCGACTCCTGTCACGGTACAGGTAACCAATCCTCATGGCGTGAAATGGTTCTCCGCAGCCGTTGAGCAGAACGGCCAGAGCCAGACAGTATTTCAGGACAAAACAAAATCGAGCCAGGTCCAACGAAACTTTTCTTTTACGGCTGGCAAGAAGGAAGCGCAATTTTTGACTGAAGGGCCGGCCAAGCTAATTCTCAGCGCCCGTTCGAATGACTTTCGCGGCGCGACCACGACACTTTCAAAGGATGTCCAGGTCAGTCTGAAACCGCCTACGATCGTCGCGGATGGCCGACAGCACTACATCAATCAGGGCGGGTCCGAGCTGGTGCTCCTTGATCTCGACGACAACTGGAACGACGCGGGCGTTCGCACGGGCTATGCCGCTGTTGGAACTTTCGCAATGCCCGGCGAACCGGACAAAAGCAAGCACCGCTTCTCGTTGTTCCCGTTTCCCTGGGATGTTTCACGCGACACTGTTCCCGTTGCGTTTGCGAAGAACATTGCGGGGACCGAAGTGACCACGACGTTCTGGGTGAAGGTGTTCCCGAAAAAGTTCCGATCGAGCAACATCGAGCTTAATGATCGCGAGCTGCAGAAGGTGGTTGGCGAACTGGATCCGGGCGGTTCGGGCAGCCTCATTGAGCGCTTCATAAAGCTGAATCGCGATCTGCGGAAGGCCAATGCCGAGACCATTTACAACCTGCGCAACAACACGCAGCATCGGATTTTGTGGTCCGGCCCGTTCATTCCGGTGAAGGGTGCGCGCGAGTCGTTCTTTGCCGACCGCCGCAGCTATTATTACAACGGCAAGAAAGTTGATGAGCAGGTACACCTCGGCTATGATCTAGCGCAGACGACGAATATGCCCGTGAAAGCGGCGAACTCGGGCAAGGTGATCTACGCTGACCGACTCGGCATTTACGGCAACTGCGTCATTCTCGATCACGGTTATTCGCTTGAAAGCCTTTATGGTCATATGAGCAGGATTCTGGTAAAGGCCGGCGATACGGTGCAAAAGGAACAGCAGATCGGGATCAGCGGATCGACCGGCATGGCGTTTGGCGACCATGTGCACTTCAGCATGCTGGTCGGCGGGTATCAGATTGACCCCAAAGAGTGGTGGGACGAGCACTGGATACATGACCGGATTCTGAGCAAAATCGGTCCTGGCGCCGCCGAGAGTGCGTTTAACGCGGCGACAGTGTCATCCCAGCCCAGGCCGGAAGCAGTCGCACATCATCACGGAAAGCGCCACCGGCGCTAAAACAAAGCGCCCGGAAGCATTACACCGCCGGGCCTTCTATGTCTTACTTCGCGCGAGTTATTTTTTAAGATTCGTCTTCGCCGCCGCTTTCGCGGATCTGCTTCAGCCGTTCTTCGCGGCGTGCGGCGCGCTCGGCGGCCCGTTTAATTAGCTCCGAACCGACCAGTTCGAGCTTTGCAGTCTCAGCCCCGTCCCCTTTGCGCGGGCCCAGCTTTACGATTCGCGTGTAGCCTCCGTTGCGCTGGTTGAAGCGCGGTCCGAGCTTCTCGAATAGCTTTTCGACCGAGTCTTTCGTTAGAAGAAACGCAGCGGCTCGCCGGCGCGCCTGCAGATTGTCTTCCTTGGCTAGCGTGATCATTCTTTCCACCAGCGGCTTCGCGGCTTTCGCCTTAGGAACCGTAGTGGTGATCCGCTCCTCGGTGATGACGTTGGTCACCAAGCCACGCAGAAGCGCCCGACGGGCACTAATGTCGCGCTTAAGTTTGACTCCCGCCTTGCGGTGGCGCATGGAATTTACTCCTCTGCTCCAGCGAAGTGATCGTGCCCGTAATCGCCGCTAGAAACCGGGACCGGAGCGCCGCCAACAAGCCGGCCCTGCGCGTCGAATTTCATGCCAAACGAAAGACCCAGGCCAGAGAGGATCTCCTTGATTTCGTTGAGGGATTTGCGGCCGAAATTCTTGGTGCGCAACATCTCAGATTCGCTCTTCTGCACCAAGTCGCCGATCGTCTGAATGTTGGCGTTCTTGAGACAGTTATAGGAACGAACGCTCAGCTCGAGTTCTTCCACCGAGCGGTTCAGCACCTCGTTCATCTGATTCAGAGCGCGCTCTGCCGGCTCTTCCGTAGTCTCAGGCGTCTCTTCAAAGTTGATGAAGATCGTCATATGATCTTTCAGAAGCTTTGAAGCCTGGCCGATTGCGTCCTGCGGGGAAATCGCACCGTTCGTCCAGACTTCGATCGTCAGTTTGTCGTAGTCGGTGTTCTGGCCCAGCCGAGCGGCCTCCACGCTGTAATTGACCTTGCGAACGGGAGAGTGCACGGAATCGATCGGGATGTAGCCGATGGGCAGATCCTCGTCGTAGTTACGGTCCGCCGAAACGTAGCCGCGTCCGCTCTTAATTCGCATTTCGATATCGAGCTTTCCGCCTTCGCCCACTGTCGCGATGTGCAGATTGCGATCGAGCACCTCGACATCCGCGTCACTTTCGATCTGGCTGCTCATCACTTCGCCCGGAGTTTCGACCCGGAGGCGCGCGACGTGCATTCCCTCGCCCGCCATTTTGAACGGCACCTGCTTCAGGTTCAGAATGATGTCGGTGGCATCTTCGACGACACCGGGAATCGGGCTGAACTCGTGTGAAACTCCTTCGATGCGCACACCGGTAATTGCTGCGCCTTCAATGGAACTGAGCAGCACCCGGCGGAGACCGGTCCCGATAGTGGATCCGAATCCGCGCTCGAATGGCTGTGCCGTGAATTGACCGAACCGCTCAGTGAGAGTCTCGGTATTCGCGGCCAAACGCTTGGGCTTTTGGAATCCTTTGAACATATTTCTTTTTCAATCCTCTGATTCGTCGATTCTTTTAGATGAGCCCGCGTCTCTCAGCGAGGCGAAGACCCAACATGGACCTATCTATTTCGAGTACAGCTCGACGATGAGCTGTTCGTTCAGTTGAATCTGCACCAACTCTTCACGCTTGGGCTGCTGCAAAACTCGCGCGCGCAGAGCGTCGCGATCGACTTCCAGCCAGGACGGGCTGGGCGTGTGGGCGGTAGCATCGCGCGCGGAGAGAATAGAAGCATTGTTCCTGCTGCTCTCGCGAACTTCGATGGTGTCCCCCGGTTTAACCGTGTAGGAAGGAATGTTCACTTTTCGGCCGTTCACCGTCAAATGCCCGTGGCGCACCAACTGGCGGCCCTGAGCGCGGCTGGTGGCCAGGCCCATGCGGTAGACCACGTTATCCAGACGCTTCTCCAGCATCCCGAGCATCTGTTCGCCGGTGATACCTTTTTGATTCACCGCCTTTTCATAAAGGTTCCGGAATTGGCCTTCCAGAATGCGATAGTACCGGCGGGCCTTCTGCTTCTCGCGAAGTTGCAGGCCGTAACCCACCACCTTCGCTTTCTTATCCTTGCCATGCTGGCCGGGAGCAAAGTTGCGCTTTTCAATCGCGCATTTCTCGGTGTGACAGCGCTCGCCTTTCAGGAACAACTTCATGCCCTCACGCCGGCAAAGCCGGCACACCGGGCCGCTATAACGTGCCAATGAATGACCTCCAAAATACGATCTCTTCGATCGCCATGTCAGGTGCGGTTTACGACCGGCAAGGTCTTCGTCCCGCTTACGAAACCCGCCGCTTGCGCTGCGGGCTCAGAATCTCTCACGCGAGCGCACAGGGCGTTTTGCTGCCCGTTGTGCACGGTTCAAGCTTAAACTCGCCGCTTCTTTGGGGGACGGCAGCCATTATGCGGCATCGGCGTAACGTCCTTGATGGTACGCACTTCGATTCCCGCCGTCGCCAGCGCGCGTACAGCCGATTCGCGGCCCGAACCCGGACCCGCAACCCGAACTTCAACGGCGCGTAAGCCCGCTTCTTTCGCCTTGTTCGCAGCGGTCAAAGAGGCCTGCTGCGCGGCAAAAGGAGTGCCTTTGCGCGAACCGCGGAATCCTAGTGACCCCGAGCTCGACCATGCCAGGACGTTTCCCAGCGGATCCGTAAACGTTACGATCGTATTGTTGAACGATGCCTGAATGTGCACCGTTCCATACGGAACATTCTTCTTTTCCTTCTTCTTGAAGCTCTTCTTTTTCGCCGTCTTTGCCGGTGCCTTCGCCATTTACCTCAGATCTCCTAGGTCTTCGAAGTCGCTTTCTTTTTATTCGCGATGGTGCCTTTGCGCGGACCCTTGCGCGTGCGCGCGTTGGTGTGCGTGCGCTGGCCGCGAACCGGCAGGCCGCGCCGATGGCGAAGACCACGGTAGGAACCCATTTCCATCAGGCGCTTGATGTTCATCGAGACCTCTTTACGGAGATCGCCTTCGATCGCGCCCTCACCCTCGATGAGATTTCGAAGGTGGTTTACTTCCTCTTCCGATAAATCGGCAACCTTCTTATCGGGATCCACCTGCGCCCGGTGAAGCAGCGAAAGCGAACGAGTTCGCCCGATGCCGTATATATAGGTCAGCCCGATGGCTGCCCGCTTCCGTGCCGGAAGATCAACACCTGCAATACGCGCCATAACTTATAATCCTCTAACCCTGCCGCTGCTTATGCTTCGGGTTGGTGCAGATGACTCGCACCACGCCGTGCCGATGAATGACTTTGCACTTGTCACAAAGCTTCTTTACGGATGCCCGTACTTTCATAACAATCTCCAAGCTCGCGCGGCAACCAGAGCCGCACTAGACTTTCGCCAAAAGCTCCAAAACTCTTCCCCGCGTCCGGTCCTGAGCTGAAAGCGCTACTCGCACCCGGTCGCCCATTCGTAAACGCACGAAATTCGCGCGCTGCGTGCTCGGAAGATGAGCGATTAACTGATGCTCACCTTCGAGTCTGACACGTACCAACGCACTGGGCAGCAATTCCATGACGACGCCTTCCGCCGTCCGCTCCGCTGCCTTACTCACACCCGCGCGAGCCATTAGGGTCGAGACAAAACCCAGGGTCCATTTTCAGTCACGGCCACCATATGCTCAAAATGAGCCGAATAGGACCCATCCTTGGCGATCGCCGTCCACTTATCGGGCAAAACCTTAGTGTCCGGTTCGCCGGCGTTGACCATTGGCTCGATCGCCAGCACCATACCGGGTTTTAGCCGCGGATTCTCGCCGCGGCGATCCACATAATTCGGAATCTGCGGCTCCTCGTGCAAAGAGGTTCCAATCCCGTGACCCACAAACTCGCGAACGATCGAGAACCCGTTGGAAGTAACGTGCTTCTCGACCGTGCCGCAAATATCGAACAGCCGGTTTCCGGACTGAACCCGGTCAATCGCCAATTCCAAACTTTCTTCGGTCACCTTCAGCAGGCGTTTCACCGAATCGTTCACTTCACCCACGGCGACGGTTACCGCCGAATCGCCGAAATAGCCATCCAACTGAACGCCCGTATCAATCGAGACGATGTCGCCCCGTTTCAGTTTGCGTCTAGTCGAAGGCATCCCGTGAACTACTTCTTCGTTCACAGACGTACACAGAACGAAGGGGTACTTGGTGCCCGCGGCTGGTGAATAGTAACCTTTGAACGCCGGCTTCGCGCCCGCGTCCGCAATCATCTTTTCCGCCGCAGCTTCGAGATCGTGCGTCGAAACGCCTTCAGCCACCATCGCCTTCAAATCCTGCAGAATGCGATAGACCAGCATGCCGCTGCGGCGCAGTTTTTCCAGTTCAGCCGGGCTTCTCCGCACAATCACTAACCCACTCTCGTCTCAGATACCGCGCCGTTCTTACCCATAGCAGCCGGGATCAGACCCGACCCAGCAAGGGAATCGCAGATCTGCCGCATAATCTCTTCCGGAGTCGCACCGGCGCCGTTTACTTCAACGGTGGGAACACCGGCCTCACGGAAGTAATTGAGAATCGGGACAGTTTGCAGGTCATAGGCCCGCAATCGCTCCCGAATCACCTCTTCGCGATCGTCCTCACGCGTCACCAGCGTCGCACCGTCCAGATCACAAATACCAAGTACCTTGGGCGGATTCGTCTTCAGACTGTAAAGGGTTCCACAGACGGGACACTGCCGACGGCCACTGAGGCGAGCTACGATCTTCTCGTAGTCGACCATTAAGTATATCACGGCCGGGCGCAATCCGCGAATCGCCAGCATGTTGAGCAGTACAGACGCTTGGTTCAGCGTTCTCGGGTATCCGTCCAGGATTATGCCGTTGCCGCAATCCGGTTCGTCGAGCCGCTTTTCCACGAGTTCGTTCACGATCTCATCTGAGACCAATTTCCCCGCTCGGATCAGCGCTTCCGCTTTGTCTCCAATCTGGTCACCGGCGCTGATGTGCCTGCGTAGCATATCCCCGGTGGAGACGTGCGGGCCACGCAAGCAGTTCTGGGTTAGCAGTTTGGCCTGCGTGCCCTTTCCCGAACCAGGTGATCCGAAGAGAATGATTACGGGAGCACCAGTCCCTTTGCTCTGCGAAGTCAAGCGGATTAGACGGTGGTGCTGCGGCGGCCGCGAATTCGCCCGGAACGCGGCGTGAAACCTTCGTAATGGCGCATGATCAACTGCGCCTCAATCTGATTGACGGTATCCATCGCGACCCCAACCACAATCAGCAGAGAAGTGCCGCCGAAATAGAAATTCACACCCAGGCCATCCAGCAACCAGCGCGGAAAGTGCGCGTCGATGAAGTTGCCGACAACTGGGAGCCGTTGCAATTTGATGCCCTGAATCATAATCTGCGGAATGATGGACAGCAAGGCCAGATAGAGGCCGCCAACGACGGTGATCTTCGACAGAATTTTGTCCATGTACTCAGCAGTGTTCTTGCCGGGGCGGATACCGGGAATAAAGCCGCCGTACTTCCGCATGTTGTCCGCTGCTTCGTTTGGATTGAAGATGATGGAGACGTAGAAGAAGCAGAAGAAGACGATGAGGATGATGAACGCGAGATAGTAGACCGGCGATGAACCGGAAACCGCGCCCAGCATATTGCTCAACCAAGGACTGGCTTTAACAACCGGGAACTGCAACGCCGTTTGCGGGAGAGCCAGAAGCGATGAGGCAAAGATAATCGGAATCACGCCGCCAGCGTTGACTTTCAAGGGAAGATGCGTCGATTGCCCGCCCATCATACGCCGCCCAATGACGCGTTTCGCATATTGCACGGGGATACGGCGCTCGCCGCGTTCCACGAGAACGATGAATGCGACCACCGCGACCATGATGACCAGGATCGCGATCATCTGCGGCACCGGCCATTGATGAGTAACGAAGGTATTGGTATAGATTTCGGTGATGGCGCGCGGCAAGCCCACGATAATGCCGACGAAAATGATCAGCGACATGCCGTTTCCGATACCGCGATCCGTGATCTGCTCGCCCAACCACATGATGAACGCTGAACCCGCCGTGAAGGTCAGGGTGGTCATGAACAGAAACATGAACCCCGGGTGCAGCACAAAGTTTCCTTCTGAGTTCTGCAGCGCGAAGGCGATACCGATGGACTGAATCACTGCGAGCGCGACTGTGAGGTAGCGCGTCCATTGCGTGATCTTGCGCCGCCCGAGCTCGCCTTCCTTCTGCAGCTTGTCCAGAGTCGGAATCACAACTGTCAGTAACTGCAAGATGATGGAGGCTGTAATGTACGGTGTGATGCCGAGGGCGAAGATCGACATCCGGCGCAGCATGCCGCCGCTGAACAAGTCGAAGTAGCCGAGGAAGCCACCTGCCGCGTTACGCGTAAAGAAGTCCAGGAACCGGTTGGTATCGATGCCAGGAGTCGGAATGTACGCGCCGATTCGATATACGGCAAGCAAGCCCAACGTGAACAGGACCCGTTTCCTGAGGTCCGGAATCCGGAACATGTTGGCAAGAGCTTCGAAAAACTTGGTCATGGATTCCTATACGTGCCCGGCTTTATTGCCGGCCTACCTGTCAGAGGGGATGCCTCTACTTTACTTCTTTCCTTCGTCGGTCGCAGCTGGCTTCGTATCAGCCGCCGCGCCGCCCGCGGCCTTCAGTACTTCTACACTGCCGCCCGCTTTCTGGATCTTCTCCAGCGCGGACTTTGAATACACGTGAGCCTGAACCGTGATCTTCCTGGTCAGCTCGCCATTCCCGAGCACTTTGAGCCCCGCATTTAACTTCTTGATTACGCCGCTGGCCTTCAGCGACTCCGGCGTAAATGTGTCGCCATCCAGCTTTTCAAGCGCGCCGACGTTGATGATCGTGTACTCTTTGTGGAAGATGTTGGTGAATCCGCGCTTCGGCAACCGGCGATGAAGGGGCATCTGGCCACCTTCGAAACCGCGCATCTTGCTGTAACCCGAAATCGACTTGGCGCCCTTCGCACCGCGGCCGGAATACTTTCCGCGACCGCTGCCCATGCCTTGGCCGATCCGCTGCTTCTTATGTTTCTGGCCTTTGGGAGGCCGCAAATTACTGAGGTTCATGGTTAACTGCGCTATTCCTTCACGATTTCGAGCAGGTGCGGCACCTTCGCCACCATGCCCCGGAACCCCGGTGTATCAGGCCGCTCTACTACCCGGTTGATCTTGTGAAGCCCGAGCGACTTCACGATGTCTTTATGTTTTTGCGGCGTGCAGATCGGACTACGCACCAGCTTAATCTTGATCTTTCCTTCAGCCATCCCACCCTGCCTCAATCTCTAGAGCTTCTCGATCGGAAGCCCGCGCATGTCGGCAACGGCGTTCTTATCGCAAAGCTGCTCCAGCGCGTCGATGGTTGCTTTGACGACATTATGCGCGTTGTGCGAACCGATGGACTTGGTCAGAACATTCGGAATTCCAACCGCCTGGATCACCGCACGCACAGGACCACCCGCGATAACGCCCGTTCCTGCCGGAGCCGGCTTCAGTAACACCAATCCGCTGCCAAACCGTCCCAGCACGGGGTGGCGAATCGTCGTTTCGAGGACGTTGACCTTGCGAAGGTTCTTCTTTGCGGCCTCGATCCCTTTCTTGATCGCCGACGGGACCTCTTTCGCTTTGCCGGTGCCATAGCCGACCACCTTCGCGCCCGGGTCGCCTACCACGACCAGCGCCGAAAAGCTCATGTTTTTGCCGCCCTTGACCACCTTCGTCACGCGGTTGATGCTGACCACCTGTTCCTTCAGGTTCAGGTTCTGCGTATCCAGCCGTTTAGCGGCTGTGTTCAATGCCATTCGCTAAAACTCCAATCCCGCTGCACGTGCCGCATCGGCCAGCGCTTTCACGCGGCCATGATACTGGTAGCCGCCGCGATCGAAGACCACCTTGGATATGCCCTTTTCCTTGGCCCGCTCCGCCACCTTCTTGCCAATCAGCTTGGCGCCTTCCACATTGCCGCCCTTGCCGCGCAGATCCTTTTCGGTGGAGGCAGCCGCGGCCAACGTGTGGCCCTGCTGGTCGTCGATCAACTGCGCGTAGATATGATTCACGCTGCGGAACACCGCCAAACGCGGCCGCTCCTGCGTGCCTGCAATGCGATGGCGAATTCGCTTGTGGATCCGAAGCCGGATCGCGTTCTTAGACTCCCGTGCCATTATTTAGCTCCTGCTCCGGTCTTGCCGGCCTTCTTGCGAAGCACTTCACCTGTGTAGCGAACGCCCTTATTCTTGTAAGGATCCGGCGGACGCAGCGCACGAATTTCCGCGGCAATCTGGCCCACCACTTCCCTGTCGTAGCCGGTCACGATCACGTGCGTCTGCTTATCGACCTTCACCTCGATGCCTTCCGGCAACAGCATTTCGATCGGGTGCGAATACCCCAGAGTGAACGTCGCGATCTTGCCCTTGACGTCGGCGCGAAAGCCGGTGCCGACCACATCCAGCTCACGCGTGAAGCCGGTGGATACTCCGGTCACGGCGTTTGCAGCAAGAGCGCGAGTCAGGCCATGGAGCGCCGCTAGGTTATCGTTCTCGCGAACGACTTCGAGATGGCCGTCCTTCTGGTCCACGCGAATACCGGCCGGAATCGGAACCGTCAGCTTGCCTTTCGGCCCCTGTACGGTGAGTCTTTCGGCCACGTTGACCGTGACCCCTTTCGGCAGAGGAATGGGTTTCTTTCCTATTCGTGACATACAAGCGTTTCCTTATCGCGCAAAGGCCCTACCATATCTGACAGAGAACCTCGCCGCCGACCCCTTCCTTGCGCGCGGCCAGGCCCGTCATCACGCCCTTCGGCGTGGTCAGAATGTTAATCCCCAGACCGCCCAGAATGCGCGGAATCTCTTTGGTCCCGAGATAGACGCGGCAACCCGGCCGGGAAACACGCTCGATACGCGAGATCACCGGCAGGTTCGAGGGCGTGTACTTCAGATACAAGCGAATGTACTTCTTCGAGCCTTCCTCAGTCAGCTTGTAATTGAGAATGTAGCCTTCCTCTTTCAGAATCCGCGCGACCTCGTTCTTTAACCGCGAGGACGGGACGTCTACTTTTGCGTGCCGCGCTACCAGCGCGTTGCGGACGCGCGTCAGCATATCGGCAATGGGGTCTGCTGTCATTACTTCTTACCTTTCAGCACCTTTCATTCCGTGCTCAGTCGTCTTGGGGTTACCAGCTTGCCTTCGTCACACCCGGAATCTCACCGGCGAGCGCAAACTTACGGAAACAGATCCGGCACAGCGAAAATTTCCGGAGGAACCCGCGGGGACGTCCGCAGTTTTTGCACCGATTCCGGAGACGAACCTCGAACTTCGGCTTCTTCTCTTCCTTGGCGATCTTTGCAGTAGTAGCCATCTAAACTCTCTCTATTGCCGGAAAGGCATGCCCATGTGGCGCAGCAGCGCTAAGCCTTCGGCGTCTGTTTTGGCGGTAGTGGTGATGCTGACATTCATGCCTTTCACTTTTTCCACCTTGTTGTAATCGATTTCGGGAAAGATCAACTGATCTTTTAACCCCAGGGTGTAGTTGCCGCGGCCGTCGAATGACTTCGGAGAGACGCCCCGGAAGTCGCGAACGCGCGGTAACGCCACGTTCATCAGACGGTCGAGAAACTCATACATCCGATCGCCGCGCAACGTCACCATGCAGCCGATCGACATGCCTTCGCGCAGCTTGAACGCGGCGATCGACTTCTTCGCTTTCGTCACCACCGGTTTTTGCCCAGCGATCGCGGCCAGCTCGTTCACCGCGCCGTCCATCAGTTTGCTGTTCCCGGTCGCTTCGCCTAAGCCAATATTGAGCGAGACCTTTTCGACCTTGGGCACCGCCATCGGATTCTTATAGCCGAAATCCTTCCGTAGAGCCGGTATGACAGACTTCTGGTAGTGCTCCCGAAGCCGCGCCTTTCCGCTCTGGCTCTTCGGGGCCGCATCCTTCGGCTGCGCCGCCGCTTGTTGCCGCTGCTCGGCACGCTGACCCTTGCTTGCCTTTGGCTTGTTCTCGCCGGTGGCCGGCTTGGCACCTGCTTTCTTTTCGGTATCCTTCGCCATGCTGCCTGAAACCTATCTCCTTTCGAGCGGCTCGCCGGTCTTCCTCGCAATCCGGGTGCGGCGAACCGTGTTCCCGGCGGTTTCCATTTTGTAGCCGATCCGTGTGGGAACACCACCCGAAGTGAGCGCCATCACGTTCGAAATATCGATGGGCATCGGTTTATCCGCAATCCCGCCTTTGATCTGCTTCGATGGATTCGGCCGCGTATGACGCTTGACAATCGAGACACCCTCGACCGTCACTTTGCGCTCAAAGCGATCGACCTCGAGCACTTTGCCCGTCTTGCCTTTGTCGCGGCCCGCGATCACGCGGACCAGATCGTCCTTCTTGATCTTGATATGAACCGGACGCCGCTCACCGCGCTCCTGGCGCCGCTTATACGCTACTTTCCCCATTGTTCAAATCACCTCCGGCGCCAGTGAAACGATCTTCATGAAACGCTTGTCGCGCAGCTCGCGGGCTACGGGTCCAAACACGCGGGTGCCGATTGGCTCGCCCACATCGTTAATCAGCACGGCCGCGTTCGAGTCGAATCGGATGTAGGTACCATCCTTGCGCCGCGTCTCTTTGCGCATGCGAACAACCACGCAGCGCACTACCTTGCCCTTTTTGATAGTCGAGTCAGGCGCGGCTTCCTTCACGCTAGCGGTAATCACATCGCCTAACCCTGCGCGCAATCCGAGATCGCCGCCGCGCGGCAAGATGCACTGCAGCTTACGCGCGCCGCTGTTGTCGGCCACCTCCAGAATCGTTCGCATCCCAATCATGACGTTTTCTCCCTAATGTCGAGCGGCTGAGGCCGCGCCCGGGTACCCTATGGGTCCGAGGCGAAGACTCAAATAATTCGAGCCTACTTCCTCTTCACCGTCTGCTTCGCCCGCGTATCGGCGGTACCTTCGAGCGCCGGATGATCCACGCCCACCTGCACCGCTTGCCGGATCACTGTTCCCAACCGCCAGCGCTTCAGCTTACTTACCGGACGGCACTCAATAATTCGCACGATATCGCCGACTTTGGCCGATTGCCCTTCGTCGTGCGCATAAAACTTCTTGCGGCTGGTAACAATTCGCTTGTAAACCGGGTGCGCGACGCGGCGTGTCACCTCGACCACAATGGTCTTGGCCATCTTCGTCGAAACGACTTCGCCGACCTTTTCATTTTTGTGGCCGGTCTGTTCCTTTGTCTGCCCTGCTGCCGCCATGTCTTGTTTGCTGTCCTTCACTTCTTTTTCTTCTTTTTCTTCTCGGGAAGTTTCACAATCGGCACGGGAGCGAGTTCTTTCACTCCCTTTTCCCCGAGCACAGTCAGCATACGCGCGCGGTCTTTTTTCAAATTGCGGTACTTCTTTAAACCTTCGCGTTGTCCCATACCCATCTGAAAGCGGAAGCGAAAGAGCTGCTCCTGCGCATCCTGGGCTTGCCGCTGCAGGTCTGGGGCGTCGATGCCGCGATATTTCTCTGCCTTCATGATCTTTACTCAGCCCGCCTTCTTCGTCTCAGCCGGTTGGTTGCGCGCTACAAACTTGGTGGGCACCGAGAGCTTCATGGCCGCGAGCCGCATCGCTTCCGACGCGGTTTGGTGAGATACGCCTTCCATTTCGAACAGCACCTTGCCCGGTTTCACAACTGCCACCCAGGCCTCCGGCGCGCCCTTGCCTTTTCCCATACGGGTCTCAGGTGGTTTTTTAGTGATCGGTTTATCCGGAAACACCCGGATCCATACCTTGCCGCCGCGCTTGATGAAACGGGTCATTGCAATACGAGCCGCTTCGATCTGGCGATTCGTCACCCAGCCGCAGGAAAGCGACTTGAGTCCGTATTCGCCAAACGACAGCGATGAGCCGCGCCAGGCCTTGCCGGTCATCCGGCCGCGCTGCTGCTTGCGAAACTTGACTTTCTTCGGCATCAACATAGCGGTTTTCTCCTCTTACGCCAGCAGCACCCAGCGACTACTGCTCGTTCGACTCCTTCTCATTCGGCTCGCTGGATGGCGTAGACGACTTTGTAGTATCCGCGGTTCCATGCGTCTCCTGCTTCCAGGACGGCGCCTGCGGAGCGGCGAGCGGCGGAATGATTGGTGACGACGCCGGCTTCGGCATTTCACCCGGCGCCTGCTGCACTACAGGTCCGGACGGCTCAGCCAACTGCGTTACCGGCCGACGGTCGCGATCATCGCGCCTGCGGCGGCGCGGCTCGCCTTCGTTACGCAGCGACGCCCGGCGATTCCCGCCATCTAGCACTTCGCCCTTGTAGATCCAGACCTTCACGCCGATGACGCCATATGTCGTATGCGCTTCGCTGAACCCGTAATCGATATCGGCGCGCAGGGTATGCAGCGGAAGCTGCCCTTGCAGATACCACTCACTGCGGGCGATTTCAGCCCCATTCAGGCGCCCTGATACCCGCACTTTGATTCCTTTGCAGCCGAAGCGCAGCGCCGAATCAACCGCCTTTCGCATGGCCCGGCGGAACGCCACGCGCTTTTCGAGCTGCAGCGCAATCGATTCCGACACCAGTTGTGCGTCGAGTTCAGGCCGGTGCACTTCCTGAATGTCGATAAATACTTCGCGCTTCGTCTTTTTGGCGAGATCGCTCTTCAGCTTCTCGATCTCCGCCCCTTTGCGGCCGATGATGATGCCTGGCCGTGAAGTGCGGATCGTAATGCGTAACTTATTGCCGGGCCGATCCACTTCGATCGAACTGACACCGGCCGCCCGCAGACGATTGCGCAACGAGTCCTTCAGCTCGATGTCTTCGTGCAGCAGCTTCGAGTAATCCTGCTTAGCGAACCAGCGCGATCGCCAGTTCTTCGTCACGCCGAGACGGAAACCGTATGGATGTACTTTCTGGCCCATTGCTTACTCTTCTCCTTCTGCTTCCCGCTCGCCGAGCTTCACCACGATATGCGATGTGCGCCGTTGATAACGATAGGCACGGCCCATGGGCGCCGGGCGGATGCGTTTCTGGCGAGGACCTTCGTTGACGTATGCTTCCATCACATACAGCCGGTCCACGTCGACGTTCTGCGACTTGTTCTCCGCATTGGCGATTGCGGAACGAAGCACCTTCTCCACCGCGGGCGAAATGCGTTTGTTGGTCACCCGCAAAATGTTCATGGCGTCGCCGGCCTGCTCGCCGCGAATCATGTCTACTACCAGACGTGCTTTCTGCGGCGAGATCCTCACGTAACGCGCTTCGGCCTTCGCCAGACTGACAGCTTCGGTCGCCATGATTACTTCGCCACCTTTTCCGTTGCCTTAGCCGCGTGGCCTTTAAACGTTCGCGTCGGCGAAAATTCTCCGAGCTTGTGACCCACCATGTTCTCCGTCACGTATACCGGAATAAATTTCCGGCCATTGTGCACGGCGAAGGTATGGCCGATAAAGTCGGGCACAATAGTGGAGCGCCGCGACCAGGTCTTGACTACGTTTTTCTGATTTTTCGAGTTCAGATCCTCTACCTTTTTCATCAGGTAGGTATCGATGAACGGTCCCTTTTTAAGCGATCGACCCATTGCTAATTCCCTTTAGCGCTTCTTGGCTTTCCTCGTTACGATCCAGCGATCGGTCCGTTTATTATTCCGCGTCTTGAAACCACGCGTCGGCTGGCCCCAGGGCGTGACCGGATGGCGGCCACCTGAGGTCTTTCCTTCGCCGCCGCCGTGCGGATGGTCCACCGGGTTCATCGAAACACCGCGATTGTGCGGCCGCTTGCCCAGCCAGCGTGAACGCCCTGCTTTGCCGAGCGAAACGTTCTCGTGCTCGACATTGCCGACCTGACCAATGGTCGCCATGCACTCGATCTGCACCTTGCGAATTTCGCCCGATGGCAGCTTCAATAGCGCAAGACCGCCCTCTTTTGAAACCAGTTGCGCCTGCGCTCCCGCAGAACGAGCCATCTGGCCGCCCTTGCCGGGCTTGAGCTCGATATTGTGCACGACCGAACCGGCCGGGATATTCTTGAGCGGCAGCGCATTGCCGACCAGGATATCCGCCTCCGGTCCGGAGTTCACCATGCGACCCACTTCGAGACCTACGGGACAGATAATGTAACGCTTTTCCCCATCGGCATAATGCAGTAGCGCGATGCGAGCGGAGCGGTTCGGATCATATTCGATCGCGGCCACCTTGGCGCTCACTCCAAACTTGTCGCGCTTGAAATCGATGATGCGATACGCGCGCTTGGCGCCGCCGCCGCGAAAACGGCTGGAAATCAGGCCTCGCGCATCACGGCCACCGCTGCGCTTCTTGCCTTCGACCAGTGATTTCTCCGGCCGATCCTTAGTGATGTCCTCACGGGTGAGGTACGTCTGGAAGCGCCGCGTTGGCGTTACCGGTTTAAAAGTCTTGATTGGCATGACGTGCTCGCTTCCTTAAATGTCCGCGTACTCCGGAACCTTCTGCCCGGCCTGCAGCCTGACGTACGCCTTCTTCCAGTCCGATGCGTAGCCGGTGAATTTCCCGCGACGCCGCAGCTTTCCGGCATAGACGCTGGTGCGAACTTCGGCAACGCGCACCCGGAACACTGTCTCTACCGCCTGCTTGATTTCAATCTTGTTTGCGTTGGGATGGACTTCAAAGCAGAGCGTGTTTTCAGCCTCTCGTTTCGCATGGCCTTTCTCAGTGATGAGCGGCCGACGGATCACATCGTATACATTCATTGCGCCAAGGCCTCCGATAATTTCTTTGCGGCCGTCTCTGTCAGCAGCACTTCCTGATACTTCAGGAGATCGTAAACATTCACGTCGCGCGTGGGAACCAGCTTTACGCCGGGCAAATTCCGCGAGGCCCGGGTAAGATGAACGTTCTCTCCAGACTCGACCAGCAGGACCGTCCTCTTCGCTTGCAGCCTGCCGAGCACGCCCGCTATGTTCTTGGTCTTGTGATCGGCTAACTCAAAGGCCTTCACCACTCGCAACTCGCCGTCGCGCAACTTGGCCGAAAGCGCCGAACGCAGCGCGCCTAACACCATCTTTCGCGGCAGCTTGTACTCGTAACTCCGCGGTTGCGGCCCATGCACGGTCCCACCGTGCCGCCACAGCGGCGAGCGGATCGAGCCGACGCGCGCGCGGCCGGTACCCTTCTGCTTCCACAGCTTCTTGCCCGAACCGGATACTTCGTGACGGGTCTTAGTGGCCGCGGTCCCGGAGCGCTGAGCCGCGGTATGCTGCCGCACGGCCTCATACAGCAGCGCTTCGTTGATTTCGGCGCCGAACACCGCATCGGCCAGCTCGATCGAGCCGACCTTCGCGTTGTTTAGATCCACAATGTCTACACTCGGCATCGTCTTCTTCCTTGCTCTATCGAGTTACCCGCCGGACCATCACGTAGCCGCCGTTTGGCCCCGGAATCGCGCCCTTCACCGCAATGACGTTGTCGTCCGGGTCCACGCTGACGACTTCCAGGTTGCGAATAGTGACCTGATCGTTGCCCATACGCCCGGCCATTTTCATGCCGGGGAATACGCGCGACGGGAAGCTGGATGCGCCGATCGAACCCGCCGCCCGGTGAAACATCGAACCGTGCGAAGCCGGACCGCCGCGGAAATGATGCCGCTTCACCAGACCAGCGAATCCTCGTCCTTTGCTCGTGCCGATCACATCCACCACGTCCTTCGGCTTGAACTCCTGGGCGAGTACCCGGTCGCCCTGCTTCAGATCGTTGCTACCCTGTCCCAGATGGAATTCGCGGAGGAATTTTACGCCTTCCGCGCCGGATTTAGCGAGATGCTTGGTCAGTGGCTTGTTCAGCTTCTTCGCGTACTCGACTAATCCGAGTTGCACCGCATCGTATCCATCCGTCGCCGGAGTTTTGCGCTGCGTCACCACGCATGGACCGGCCTTTACCAGCGTCACGGGCACCACTTGCCCCTCCGCCGTAAACACCTGCGTCATGCCAATCTTTTTGCCGAGGATTCCTGGACTCATCTTTCGTTTCCTGGGTCTTTATTTCCTGCCGAACGCTTTGATCTCGACATCCACTCCGGCCGGAAGGTCCAGCTTCATCAGAGCGTCGACCGTCTCCTGCGTCGGCTCGAGAATGTCGAGCAGGCGCTTGTGCGTACGAATCTCGAACTGTTCGCGCGATTTCTTATCCACATGCGGCGACCGCAGAACCGTGTAGCGGTTCTTCAGCGTAGGCAGCGGAATCGGTCCGGCGACCGTGGCGCCGGTGCGCTTGGCCGTATCCACGATGTCACCTGTCGATTGATCGAGGATGCGGTGATCGTACGCCTTGAGTCGGATGCGAATGCGTTCTTTCATTGCCATGGTTTGTTTTCCGGTGTTTCGAGGCGCCCCGTTACCGCAGCGCCTCAAATCTGCTCTCTGGAGAAGCTACTCCACAATCTCCGATACCGTTCCAGCTCCCACCGTTCGACCGCCCTCGCGGATCGCAAAGCGCAAGCCTTTATCCATGGCCACCGGCGTGATCAACTCCACTTCCATCTGCACGTTGTCGCCCGGCATGACCATCTCCATCCCTTCGGGCAGCTTCGCTACTCCCGTCACGGCCGTCGTCCGGAAATAGAACTGCGGCCGATAGCCATTGAAAAACGGCGTGTGGCGCCCGCCTTCTTCCTTCGACAGCACGTACACTTCGCCCTTGAAGCGCTTGAACGGCTTGATCGAGCCGGGCTTTGCGATCACCTGGCCGCGCTCGACTTCGGTTTTATCGATGCCTCGCAACAGCAGGCCGACGTTATCGCCCGCCCGCCCTTCATCGAGCAGCTTCTTGAACATCTCGACGCCCGTGATGACCGTCTTGCGCGTGTCGCGGAATCCGACAATCTCCATTTCCTCGCCGACCTTGCAGATGCCTTTCTCGACGCGCCCCGTCACCACCGTGCCGCGGCCCTGAATCGAGAAGATGTCTTCGATCGGCATCAGGAACGGCTTGTCCACA
>JAFATG010000097.1 GCA_019244055.1 Acidobacteriaceae bacterium
TCGTCGCCGAGCCAGGTCTCAAGTTTCTTGAGACTCGCTTCGTGCGCCTGCATTACTTCCGTCCATACGCTTTCAAGCAGGCGGACGTGATACCAGTGGTCCTTCACGCGCCGACGGAAGTAGTGGTAGTTTTCGGGCGTGGGGTCCTTCTTCACTTGGGCCAGAGCTTTGCGACCGGCGCGGTAGGTGAGTTCCAAGCCGGGAGCAACGGCGCTGAAGCCGTCCGCCTTCAGGGGCCAAGTCTTGAGCCGCCTTTTCGCGGCCCGCAAAGCGGAAACGCTGCTCTGCATTAACTTTTCGAGGTTGACGCGCTCTTCGGTTTCAAGCTTGTTCTTTTGCAAGGCGCGGCGAATGGAGTCGAAGCCATTCCTCTGGATGCCGTCTTTAAATTTGTCGAGGACGCAATCGAAGACTTCTATGGTGGCCACGGTATCGCGAACTTCCGAGAGGCGGCGTCCAATATCGCGAAAACGCGCGTTTTCGTTGCAGTAGGTATTGCCTAATTCGGGACGCATCAGGCGCAATACTCCCCGAACCTTCTTAACGCTCTTGCGCGCTTCGTGGATGGCTGTCTCGCGCTTGCTTCCCTGCCCACTGAGTTCTTTTTCGGCGGAGTCGATCTCCTCGAGAACTACGCGTCTGATCCCTTCCGCAATGGATTCCTTGGCCTTCAGGCGGTAAGACATGATGCGTTCTCGAATACCAGATCGCTACGAATGGCCTTCGTGGGGAGCCGTAGGCGCGACGTTGGTGGTATCGGAGCCGAATTCTTTGCTGGCTTCCTCGTCTCGGCCAAGGAGCTTCAGCGCAGCGGACGTAACGTGCTCCGACGTGAAACCGAAATGCTTCATGATCTGATCGCCGGGAGCCGAGGCGCCGTAATGATCGATGCCGATGATAGTGCCTTCGTCGGTGGCCCAGCGGTCCCACCCGTAAGTGGCGCCGGCTTCCACGGTGACGCGTTTCTTGATGCTCTTCGGCAGAACGGTTTCGCGGTACGACTCGTCCTGCTTTTCGAATAAGTTCCAGCCGGGCATGCTGACGACGCGCGCCTTGACGCTATACCCTTTCAGCTTCTCCTGCGCTTTCATACAGAGGGAGACCTCGGAACCGGTCCCAATTAGGATCACGTCGGGCGTGCCCCCATCGGCTTCCGAAAGAATGTATGCACCTTTCGAGACATCAATATTCTTGGCGTTCTTGCGATCCAAGTGGGGGACATGTTGGCGAGTCAGAGCAAACAGGGTGGGCCCATCGTGCTCAATGGCTACCGCCCAACATTCGGCAGTCTCGGTTGCATCCGCAGGACGCAAGACGTTCAGGCCAGGTATGGCGCGAAGACCCGCCAACTGTTCAATTGGCTCATGCGTGGGGCCGTCCTCGCCAACGCCCACGCTGTCATGCGTGAACACGTAGAAGCACTTGAGACCGCTCAGGGCGCCGAGGCGGATTGACGGCTTCATGTAATCGGAGAACACGAGGAAGGTCGCGCTGAACGGCAATAAACCGCCGTGCGCAGCCATGCCATTCACTGCGGCGCCCATAGCGTGCTCACGAACACCGAAGGCGACATTGCGGCCGGCATACCCCCACACGCCGCCTACCGCACCCTGCGCGCCGCCCTTGGTATCGGGCGGTTGAAAATCGCCTTCACCCTTGATGGCGGTATTGGTGGATGGATTGAGATCCGCAGAACCACCCATAATGTTGGGGATGTATTTTGCGATCGCGTTCATCACTTGGCCGCCCGCAGCACGAGTTGCGAGCGGCTTATCATCGGGCTTCCACTTGGGCAGATCGGATTTCCAATTTCCGGGGAGCCTGCCCGCGATCACCTGTTCCAGTTCGGCGGCTTCTTTGGGGAAGGCTTTTTTGTAGGCCTCGAACCTGTTCTGCCAATCCTGCTGGGCCTTGGCACCCTTTCCAATGGCTTGCCGAAAGAAATTGACGGAGTCTTCTGGCAGATAGAACTTGTCCAGGGTGGGCCAGCCGAGATTCTTCTTCGCCGCTGCGAGCTCAGCTTCACCCAGCGGGTTGCCATGGGCCTCGAATGTGTCCTGCTTTTCCGGGGCACCGTAACCGATGTGAGTGTGGACGAGGATCAAAGAAGGCTTGTTCGTAACTCTCTGCGCTTCCTGGATTGCGGCCGAAATGGCTTCTACATCGTTTCCGTTTTCAATGTGTCGCGTGTGCCAGCCATACGCCTCAAAACGCTTGCCGACATCTTCCGTGAAACAGAGGCTGGTCGCACCGGCGAGCGAGATGTGATTCGAATCGTAGAGAAAGATAAGTTTGCCAAGTTCAAGATGGCCGGCGAGCGAAGCGGCCTCTTGGCTGACGCCTTCCATCAAATCGCCGTCGCCGCAAATACCGTAGGTGTAGTGATTGATAATCTCGTGCCCGGGGCGATTGAAGCGTGCGGCAAACCAAGCCTCGGCGATAGCAATTCCGACGGCATTGCCGAACCCCTGACCTAACGGCCCGGTGGCTACTTCGACACCGACCGTGTGCCCTCGTTCGGGATGGCCGGGTGTCTTGCTGCCCCATTGGCGGAAGCGCTTGATTTCATCGAGTGGGAGATCGTAGCCGGTGAGATAGAGAAGGCTGTAGAGCAACATCGAGCCGTGGCCGGCGGATAGGATAAAGCGGTCTCGGTCGAACCACTTCGGGTCCTTTGGATTGAACTTCAAGAAGCGCGTCCAAAGCGCATACGCCATGGCCGCGGCGCCCATGGGTAACCCAGGGTGGCCGGAGTTCGCATTCTGCACGGCATCAGCGGAAAGGAAGCGCAGGGTGTTGATGCAGATCTCTTCGAGCGTTTGCGTTTCTATGGTTTGGGTGGCGGTGGTGGACAAGTTCTTCTCTCCTCTATTTGACAGCGGCATAACGATCCTGTGACACGCCGACGGCAGCGAAATACGCAGCTTGCGCCTCAGTCAGCCGCTCTTACAGATTAGTACTTCGGCCCGCGGCCGTTAAGCCCGGCTTATAGGTGAGCCCACGTCGTGCTGACGGCAAGTCACTGGAGGTGGAGTCTTGTCCTCGGCACTCGTATCCGCAGCGGGACCGAGAAGACCGCGCAAACGGAAGTGCTGATCGAAGCCCTGGAGAATAGCGGAAGGTCCTCGGCGCGCGTAAACGTCGCTCTGACCGGCTTCGCTTCGCAATACGGCGCTCACGGCGGAGGGCAAAAGCAAACCAGGCATTCCGGTCAAGGCATTGAACCTTGGGAATCAGAAGGCACTCGAGATCGATGTTGAAAAGGCGCGATTGCGGCGGGATCATATCACCTGAACGGTTCCTGGGACTGGAGCCCATTTCAAGCGAACGGCGAAGTGAACGTCAGGCGATTGAGCGATTCCAGAGGGCAAGAGTGGAGCCCATTTTCCAAGTCAAGCTCGTGACAAAAAGCGGGAAAATGGCAGCGACGCTGGAGGGGAGCGATTACGAATTCGTAAACAAAGTTGAGTTTCAAAAAATTGGGGACGAGTTTGCGACGGCGTGAACCAGTGCGCTTATTCTGCCGAAAGGTTTGCGGGAAGGACCGCAGACAACGATGGCTGCGTGGACAAAAGACACCGCGGCCGAGCACTGTGACTGCGCCGGTTCCCGAAAATGCTGGGAAAAGCAGTGCGGTCGGGGCAACCAGCCAAGCATCTCCCGCGAACTTAACAGAGCCAAGCAACGAGACGCCGGAGCCTAAGCCGCCGTCCGGTTCTGTTCCGGTGCCGCCGAAACAGTAGCGTTGATAGGGTTGGA
>JAFATG010000130.1 GCA_019244055.1 Acidobacteriaceae bacterium
CAGCTAACCGGCTGGGCTGACGAGGGCTTCGCCTGCGTGAAGATGAAAATCGGCACTCATCCCGAGCAGGATGTTTGCCGCGTCGCCGCTGTTCAAAAAGCGCTAAACGGTCGCGCTCAACTCTATGTAGACGCAAATGGCGCTTACGACCGCCAGCAAGCCCTCGATAAGAGCCGCCACTTCGGCGATTTGGGCGTGACTTGGTTCGAAGAGCCCGTGAGTTCAGACGATCGCCTCGGCCTGCATCTTATGGTCGACCGTGCGCCCGCCGTGATGAAGATCGCAGCCGGGGAATACAACTACACGCTCGACGACGCCCGCCTTCTGATCGAAGCTCAAGCCGTGGATGTCCTGCAAACTGACGTCACCCGCTGCGGCGGCATAAGTAATTTCATCAAGATCGGACATCTTGCCGAGATCTGCCACTATCCCTATTCGGCGCACACCGCGCCATCGATTCATGCGAGCCTTTGTTGCTCAGTCCTGTCCGCCATGAACGTGGAGTACTTCTACGATCACGTCCGCATCGAGCAAATGTTCTTCGAAGGAGCCATCACCGCCAGCCATGGCAAATTGAAACCCGATCTCTCGCGCCCTGGACTGGGCCTCGCTTTCAAGCGATCCGATGCCGAGCAATACCAGGTCTCGTCTGTGGCCGTTGCCTAATCTGCCTGATACCGCTTAAAGATCAAGCACCCGTTTGTGCCGCCGAATCCGAAACTGTTCGACAACGCGTATTCAATCTTCATCGGTCGTGCCTTGTTCGGCACATAATCGAGATCGCACTCCGGATCGGGGAACTCATAATTGATCGTCGGCGGCGCGATCTGGTCTCGAATCGCCAGCACCGTTATCCCTGCTTCCAATCCGCCTGCTCCGCCCAGTAGATGTCCGGTCATTGATTTGGTCGAGCTGATAGCCAGCTTCCTTGCGTGCTCGCCAAACGCATGTTTCAGCGCGATCGTTTCGGCTTGGTCACCAAGCCCGGTGGAAGTGCCATGCGCGTTCACATACTGCACCTGCGAGGGCTGGATGCCGGCGTCGCGCATCGCGTTTCGCATAACCCGGTAACCGCCGTCGCCGTCTTCGGGCGGCGCCGTGATATGGTGCGCGTCCGCGCTCATCCCATACCCCACAATTTCCGCGAGAATCGGGGCGCTGCGTTGTTTCGCGTGCTCCAGTTCCTCCAAAATCAGGATGCCCGCACCTTCGCCCACAATGAACCCGTCGCGCTCCCGGTCCCATGGCCGCGATGCTCGACTCGGCTCGTCGTTGCGTGTCGAAAGCGCTCGCATAGCCGCAAATCCTCCAATTCCCATGGGCGTCACGCATGCTTCGCTTCCGCCGCAAATCACGACGTCCGCATCGCTGTGTTGGATGATGCGAAACGAATCGCCGATGGAATGGGCGCTTGTCGTGCAAGCCGTCGCGGTGGCCGAGTTGGGCCCCTGTGCGTTGTACTTGATCGATACGTATCCACTCGCCAGGTTCACAATGCAGGACGGAATAAAGAACGGCGATATCCGGCCCGGTCCCTTTTCGAGTAGAGTCTTATGCTCGCGCTCGATCACTTCGAAACCGCCGATACCGCTCCCGATGTAGACTCCAAGCCGCTCGGCGTCTTCTCCCGACGGTATTTCCAACCGCGCCGATTGTGTTGCGAATTCGCTGGCCGCAATGGCGAATTGGATGAAGCGGCCCATCTTCTTGACGTCTTTCTTATCAACGTGCTGGAGCGGATCGAAATCTTTTACTTCACCCGCAATCCGGCACGTGAACTCGCTCGCATCGAATTGCGTAATAGGACCAATACCGCTCCGGCCGGCCTTCAGACATGCCCAGGTTTCGTCTGTGCCTTTGCCCACCGAACAGATCAGGCCGATTCCGGTGACAACTACTCTCCGCGGCATTGGCTGCCCCCTGGCTCCGCCGTTCCGAGGCGGAATAGTATTTTCTGGGGCGTCAAGCTACTTCTTCTTGCTCTTTTCTTCGATATAGCTGATCGCGTCTTGGACCGTCTTGATCTTCTCCGCATCTTCGTCCGGAATATCAAGATCGAACGCTTCCTCAAAGGCCATCACCAGTTCGACGATGTCGAGCGAGTCCGCTCCCAGGTCGTCCACGAACGACGCGCTCGGTTCCACTTGGCTCTCGTCTACGCCGAGCTGTTCCACGATGATCTGCTTAACCTTCTCTGCTACCGACATCTTCTGTTCTCCTGTGTTCGCAAATTTTGGTATTTCCGTCTTTAGCCGCATTCATTCTGCAAGGCGGCAAATGCTTCAGCAGCCGTGCGGAAGCGAGCAATCCTTCCCGGTCCAAACTCTAAACTACCTCATGGGTAGAACACGCCTCGAATTACCGGGAACACGAAGTTCTTCTCGTACCATGTAGATATTGTTGGGCCGCCTTCGTGTTCTCTACCTGCACGGTTTCGCCTCCGGCCCTCGCTCTCGAAAAGCTACCTTCCTGGCCGCCAAGCTGCGCGAGCTCGGTTTTCCGGTGGAAATCCCCGATCTCGCACAAGACCGCTTTGAATCCTTGACGATCACTGGCCAACTTTCCTATCTCCATCAGCTAACCGAAGGCAAACCAGCCATTTTAATAGGATCAAGTTTGGGCGGTTATTTGGCTGCGCTTTATGCCGCTCGCCACCCCGAAATCGACCGCCTCCTTCTTCTAGCTCCCGCATTCGGCTTTCACCAGCTCTGGGTTCAGGCACTCGGACCGGAACGGCTCGCACAATGGCGGTCCAATGGCACTATACCTGTTTTCCATTACGCAGAAAATCGTGACGTGCCTATCGGCTATCAACTCATGGAGGACGCCGGCCAATTTGAACCATTTCCGGATGTGCGGCAGCCGGTCCTTATACTTCATGGGAACAAGGACACCGTTGTTCCCGTTCAACAATCAGTGGCGTTCGTTCGATCTCGGCCCAATGCCCGCGTGATTCGGCTCGAATCCGGCCATGAACTGACAGACGTACTAGATAACGTATGGAAGGAGTCCGAATCTTTCCTGCTCAGGGAGCCTAAACACTGATTCCTGAGCTAAACTGTAGGCGTCGGCCGACTTCGCGTTAATATATTGCAACTGTGATTTTTCATATCACGTCAAAGTCTGTAGCCTTAGGAGCGCCGACCGTAGCAAAATGGCGGAGTGTGTGGTGATTAGCGACGTCGAAAATGAAATTGTGGAGCAACCTGAAGTAAGTCAGGCGAATGACCATTTAGATCGTCTGCTCGTCTTAGACGGTCTGGAAGAACCCTGGTACAAATCGATTGTCCGAGGCATCCGGGAAACGATCAGCCCTCCGAAGCTGCCGCCGCTGGAACTGACTTCTCGCCCGCTCGAGAGCACCGACCTGGGCGACATGTCGAAGATCGAGCAGCCCTGGTACAAATCGCTCGTCGACAATGTGAGAGACCTGATTCATCCTCCGAAGCTGCCGCCCCTCGAAGTCACTTCGAAGCCGGTCGAGGTCGGAAGCATTTGGGGCGCATACAGCGGTGGGCAAACTCGATCCGGCGCCATGTCGGTTCTGATTCACGTTGGCGTGGTCGTGCTGATGCTGGCGATTTTCCAGAGTCCGACCGTTCAAAAGAAACTCAAGCAGGTCACGGAGATTTATTTCCCGATCAACGAATTCAAGCCAAAGCTTCCGCCTGCGGCTCAGCAGGCCGGCGGTGGCGGGGGCGGTGGCCAGAAAGTGCCCACACCCGTCAATCATGGAGCCGCGCCGAAGTTTGCCCCCAAACAATTCATTCCCCCTGCTGAGGCAGTCGTCAAACCGAAGCTTCCAGTTGTGCCAACCATTACTGCTCCGGCTCCCGTGATCGTTGCAGAGAATTACGGCGACCCCATGAGCAAGCTGATGCCGCTCTCCGGTGGTCCCGGCGCCAACGGTTTGGGTTCTGGCAAAGGCGGCGGCCTCGGCCCTGGCGATGGCGATGGCTATGGCCCTGGCTCCGGCGGTGGAATGGGGGGCGGAGTTTACCGTATCGGTGGGGACGTTTCCGCGCCTGTGCTGATCAACAAGGTCGAACCCGAGTACTCGGAAGAAGCCCGTAAAGCCAAATATTCCGGCACGGTTCTGCTCTCCATTGTCGTGGATCAGAACGGCATGCCTCGCGACATCCACGTGATCAGGCCGTTGGGGCTGGGCCTTGATGAGAAGGCGATCGAAGCTGTCATGAAGTGGCGCTTCCGTCCCGGCATGAAGGGCGGCCGCCCGGTCTCCACGCAAGCTCAGGTCGAAGTCAACTTCCGCCTCCTGTAACTCGAAATTTCGCGAGTAAGGTACCGAAGGTACCTGTCGGTACTTGAGTACTCCTCACCGCTGACGAAGCCGTTCTAACCGTCCGTTCTGACCTCATTCGCAGCAAGAAATAGCTGGACCGCCGCGCTGAGCCGCGGTCCAACATGTATACTCAAGCTCTTGAGCGGAAGCTGCCCGCTATGAACCGCCGCGCATTCACGCGAGATCTGGTCGCTAGCGGTCTTGGTGCCCTCGGGATGACAGTGGGATGTTCTACGCGCGTCCCCGTGCATCCTCCGCCTCCGCCTGGTCCCGTTCCAAATCCTGTGACGGTCAACCCGGACGATTCAGGTATAGAACACATCGTTATCGTCACCTTGGAAAATCGCAGCTTCGATCACTTCCTCGGTTGGCTTCCAGGCGCGGCCGGCATACCCTCAGGCCTTAGCTTCAAGGATGCCTCCGGAGCCGTTCACCCTGTCTATGCCTTGAACGGCGACTACACCGGCTGTGGTCATCCTATACCTGATAATTCGTATGGCACTCCAAATATCACTGCCTACGATGCCGGGGCAATGGATGGTTTCTTGCGTGTCCCGGGCAATGACATCTACAGCATCGGCTACTACGGAGCGCCTGATTTGCCGTTCCTGGCGGCGTTAGCGCAAACTTACATAACGTGCGATCACTGGTTTGCGCCAATTCTGGCGGAAACCTTCCCGAATCGCATATTCTTGCTGACGGCCCAAACCGACCGGCTCTCCAATACACTTTCACTCAGCGGCTTGCCAACAATCTTCGATGGCCTCGCCAAAGCCGGTGTGTCCCACCGCTACTACTTCGGAAACATTCCCTTTCTCGCGCTCTGGGGTTTGAAATACCTGTCCTCCTCTTCTGACTTTGATGACTTCCTTGCCGATGCTCGTTCGGGAACTCTTCCGGCAGTGTCATTCGTTGATCCCAAGTTTACGGAATTGGACGACGGCCTCGGCAACGATGATCACCCCCATTCGGACATCCGCAACGGCGACGCATTTTTGTCGCAGGTGTTTCACGCCGTCTCCACCGGACCGAAATGGAGCAGCACCGTGTTGATCGTGACGTTCGACGAATGGGGAGGCTTCTTCGACCACGTGCCTCCGCCGCGCGTAATTGCGCCGAACAACGTGGACACCAATCTGGTGAACGGTGAAGCTCTGCTCGGATTTCGTGTTCCAACGGTGATCGCATCTCCTTTCACGCGGCGTGCCAACAAAGTCGATTCCACTGTTTACGACCACACCGCGATACTGAAGCTCATTGAATGGCGATGGAGCCTTTCGCCTCTCACGCTCCGGGATGCATCACGTTCGATCGGCAACCCGGTCGTGAATTTCAACTTCTCCTCACCCGACGCCAGCATTCCGCAACTGCCTCAGCCCGCCACCGTTCCAGCCCTGCCATGCTTACTGAGAGGGCTGGCTAACAGGGCGGAGTCACCGGGTGTTGCACAAACGCCGCCCGCCACCGAGTTCCGCGCGCTCCATCAAAGTCAGCCCGTGCGCGATTGGCTGAACAATCCTCGGTTCCAACGAGCGCGATAGAGGTAGAGCGGCTATCTGTATGAACATGACGATGCGGCCTGTGCGGCGCCGATTACGGCAGCTTGGCCCAGGAGTCCTCGCGAGCTTGGCGCTGCTTGCCCTTGCCGTGGCTGCCTCAGCGCAACAGGTAACTGAGAATCCAACGGAACATACGCAAGGCGTAACCTTCAGCCTTGGGAAGGTCTTCACGATTCTTTTTCTTACGCTGGGCCCAGCCAAACTTCTCGGCCCGTTTATGTCCATGACACGCGGGCGTGATTATGCCTTTCGGAGGCGTCTGGCTTTCAAAGCAACGGTAATCGCGGTGATTGCTGTACTCTTTGCCTCCACCGGCGGAGCCGCCACCTTGCACAAATGGGGAGTCTCGGTCGGGGCGTTGCTGTTAACAGCAGGAATTATCCTGTTTCTAGTTGCCCTCAAGCCTGTTCTGGAGCAGTTTGCGCCCCACGAAGCCCGAATTGCGCCGGCGCCCGCTGCTGACGCGCCGCCTCCCTCGCCGATGGTGCTCGCGTTTCCGGCAATTGTCACGCCTTACGGTATCGCTGTACTGATCGTATTGGTGACGCTTCCCGCGAGTGAGACCTCAGTGGCGGAGGTTCTAGCTGTCGCGATTTTCATTCTTCTGCTCGATCTTCTCGCGATGCTATACGCGGACCGCATCTTCAAAACCCCATTTGTTGCCATCGCGCTCGGGATCGTGAACGCTGTCTTGGGAGTGTTACAGATCGCGCTCGGCATCTCCGCCATCCTTCTCGCCTTACGCCTCTTGGGCCTCAAAACCTAGCACCCATCGGCGCCACTTCGCGCGGCCCGATATCGGGGTCACGGAGCACATCAGCAGTACTGGTCCTATCCAAACTTTACGGCCCGAGCGCAATGACCGTAAGATCATCTACAAGGAGAAATCGCGAATCACCTCAAGGGCGGATCAGGTTCATTCCTCTGGTCTGGTCCTGCCCTCCGCGATTTGGAGTGGATGTGTCCCCACGCGGAGTTCAGGCGTGACCTGTGGTTCCTTCGGTAAAAATCTTGTGGTCAGGCTTGTAACCGGGGTGCCCTCTGGGTCCGGGCGCAATGGCCGGCCCTAATTCCGCTTCCCCGGAGCGCGAGAGCCCCCAAGTGCTTTACCGTTTATCGTCCGTTCGGCTGGAATTCGGGCACGCCGAACTGCCAGAGTAGGAAGCTATACTCGTCGGCCAGCTTCTCCTGGATCTGTTTTTCTGTGCCCCCAATATTGCCATGGCCCCCAGCGTAGTCGACGCGCAGCAAAACTGGTTTTCCGCTCGAGGTTGCTGCCTGCAGGCGCGCCGTGAGCTTCGCCATCTGCCACGGATCCACGCGTGGATCATTCATGCCCGTTTCGAGCAGAACTGCCGGGTAACGCGTTTTCTCCTCGACGTGCTCGTAAGTGCTCATTGCATTCAGTGCTTTGAAACCCCCTTCAGTTTTCGTGCTGCCAAACTCGGGAACATTTGGAACACCGTTAGCCGTGGTTTCAAAGCGCAGCGTATCGGATACACCGACCACGTCAATAGCGGCGCCGAATAGATCAGGTCGCTCAGTGATCGTGCGGCCAATCAAAATACCGCCTGCGCTCGTGCCTTCGCCAGCCAGGTGTGCCGAAGACGTATATCTCTTGTCAACCAAGTACTGCGCACAGGTGATGAAATCCCGCCACGTATTCGGCTTTGTTGCGCCCTTCCCCGCAAGATGCCACTCTTCCCCATATTCCCCGCCGCCACGCACGTGGCAAACCGCATAAATCCCTCCCTTTTCGTACCAGGCGAGCCGCATCGAGTCGAAGACAGGGAAACTTGGGAAGCCGTATGCGCCGTATCCATCGAGCAGGGTAGAATTCGATCCGTCAAGCTTCACGCCCTTTCGATAAGTAATCGAAAGCGGCACCAGCGTGCCGTCGTGGCTGGGTACTTTCACCTCAACTGACTCCAGATCCGGGGGATCATCGAAGGGGCCGATTGGCTGGAGCTTTGTATCCATAGCCGATTTTGTTTGAGGGTCGTAGGCATAAATTTTGAACGCCTTTGCCCATGAGGCCAGGTAAAGTATGGCGCCCGGCAAACGAGGATCCGTGCCAACAAAAGCGCTACCTTTGAAGGGCAGGGCGACCTCCTCCGCTTGTGGATGGATGCCATATGGGACACGTAGCACGCGTCCGATGCCGCCATCGAGCAGTTGCACGTAAAGTGCATCCTGGGCAGCACTGATGCCCGTGATCACAGCTTGGCTCGGCGGAACAACGAGCTCTGCCGATGCCAAATCCGGCTTGCGAGCGTCGGTCCGGACAACCTTGTACCGAAGCGCATTCTT